>NZ_JAHBDB010000048.1:0-39359 GCF_019956105.1 Pseudomonas sp. BF-RE-25 | reverse complement strand
GCGGTATGTCTGTTATTTCATTTTTCAATGGCACACCGCTTTCGCGAGCAAGCCCGCTCCCACATAAAGATTGCGGTTAAACCGGCTGGCCGCGATCTATCTTGCTGCTGAGAATGATTGACGTGGTCGTCTTCTCCACCCCGTCCACACTGCCGATCTGATCCAGCAACTGATCCAGTTGCTCCGGCGAATCAGTGCGTAGCCACGCCACATAATCAAATTCGCCACTCACTGCACACAACTGCTGAACCTGAGCCATCGCACTCAACCGCCGCAACACTTCCTTGCCGGAGCGCGGTTGCACCGTGATCCCGACGTACGCCTGCAATCCGCCGTCCACCACACGCTGGCCCAAGCGCACGCCGTAACCAGTTATGACCCTGGCCTTTTCCAGACGCGACAGCCGCGACGTCACGGTGGTGCGGGCAATGCCCAATTGCCGGGCGAGCATGGCCACGCTTTCACGGGCATTGATTTGCAGGGCCGCGATCAATTGGCGGTCGATTTCGTCAAGAACGGGCGGGCGAGTGTCAGGCAATGGTCGTCTCCAGCAACACAAATCAATGGGTCAACATGTTACAGCACCGCTCGCATACCGGATGTTTGATCTAGCCTCAGTACCGTTCATGCCATTTTTGCCTGCGACAATTTGCCATAAGTAACTAGGTAGTACATTATTCCGCGCTTGTCACAAATGGGGAAAATTACCGACATGAATAATTCTGGGGCTGCCGGCGGCGGCAAATGGTTGCTGTCGGGGCTGGGTGTCCTGATTGCGTTGATCGGACTCGGCCTGGCTGGTGGCGGCGGTTATCTGGTCTCGCTGGGCGGCAGCTGGTATTTCCTGCTGATGGGTCTGGCGATGCTGGTGTCCGGGCTGATGATCGCCCGTCGTAAGCCGCAAGGTGCGTGGCTGTATGGCGTGGCGCTGATGCTTACCGCGATCTGGGCTGTATGGGACACCGGTTTCGAATATTGGCCGCTGGTCTCGCGCGTGCTGACCTTCGCCGTGATCGGCGTGGTCGTTGCGTTGATCTATCCGACGCTGGTGCGTGCTTCAGGCGCGACTGCCGGCCGTGGCGCTTATGGCCTCGCCGGTATTCTGGGCGTCGGCGTTGTCGCAACGATGGCCTACATGTTCGTGCCGACCCATGTGGTCAAGGCCAGTATTGAACCGGCTGTTACGCCGGTCGCTCCGGGTACCGAGCAGAAAGACTGGGCCCATTGGGGCAACACCACCGCTGGCAACCGCTTTGCTGCGCTGGACCAGATCAACAAAGGCAACATCGACAAGTTGCAGGTGGCGTGGACCTTCCGCACCGGCGACATCCCGCAAAGCACCGGCGCTGGCGCTGAAGACCAGAACACCCCACTGCAAATCGGCGACACGGTCTACACCTGCACCGCTTACGGCAAAGTCTTCGCGCTGGACGTCGACACCGGCGCCCAACGCTGGAAGTTCGACCCGCAAGGTACTGCGCCAAACTGGCAGCGTTGCCGTGGCCTGGGTTATTCCGAGACGCCAGTGTCTTCGGATAACCAGCCGACTGCCTGTACGAAACGTCTGTTTCTGCCGACCGGCGATGCCCGTTTGATCGCGATCAATGCCGAGACCGGCAAGCCGTGTGAAGAGTTTGGCAACAAAGGCACGGTCGATCTGACCACCGACATGGGTGAAGTGAAGCCCGGTTACTACCAGCAAACCTCAACCCCGCTGGTCGCAGGTGACGTGGTGATCGTCGGTGGCCGTGTGGCCGATAACTACTCCACCGGCGAGCCGCCAGGCGTGGTCCGCGCTTACGATGTACGCAGCGGTGAACTGGTGTGGGCGTGGGATCCGGGCAATCCGAACACCACCAAACGTCCACCGGCTGGTGAGACCTACACCCGTGGCACACCAAACGTCTGGTCGGCGATGTCCTACGACGCCAGACTCGGTCTGGTCTACTTGCCCACCGGCAACGCCACGCCAGACTTCTTTGGCGGCCAACGCACGGCATTCGATGACAAGTGGAGTTCGTCCATCGTCGCCATCGACGTGAAGACCGGTCAGGTGCGCTGGCACTTCCAGACCACCCATCACGACCTGTGGGACTTCGACCTGCCGGCTCAGCCGTTGTTGTACGACGTGCCGGACGACAAGGGCGGTCTGCAGCCAGCCTTGGCGCAAGTCACCAAACAAGGCGAGATCTTCCTGCTCAACCGCGAAACCGGCGTGCCGATCGCGCGCGTCGAAGAGCGCCCGGTTCCGCAAGGTAGTGTGCCTGGCGAACGCTATTCGCCCACCCAGCCGTTCTCGGTGGACATGCCGTCCATCGGCAACAAGACCCTGACCGAAGCCGACATGTGGGGCGCCACGCCGTTTGATCAGTTGATGTGCCGCATCCAGTTCAAAGGCATGCGCCACGAGGGCGTCTACACCCCGCCGGGCATGGACCGCGCACTGCAATTCCCGGGTTCGTTGGGCGGCATGAACTGGGGCAGCGTCTCGGTAGATCCAAACACGAACTACATGTTCGTCAACGACATGCGCCTGGGCCTGGCCAACTACATGATCCCGCGCAACAAGATCGCCGCCGGGGCCAGCGGTATCGAAATGGGCGTCGTGCCACAGGAAGGCACACCGTTCGGGGCGATGCGCGAACGCTTCCTCTCGGCGGTGGGCATTCCGTGCCAGAAGCCGCCGTTCGGCACCATGTCCGCTATCGACCTCAAGACCCACAAACTGATGTGGCAAGTCCCGGTCGGCACCGTACAGGACACCGGCCCGCTGGGCATCCGCATGCATTTGCAGATACCGATTGGCATGCCGACCCTCGGTGCTTCTCTGGCCACCCAGTCCGGCCTGCTGTTCTTCGCCGGCACCCAGGATTTCTACCTGCGGGCGTTCGATACGGGTAACGGGAATGAGATCTGGAAGTCGCGTTTGCCAGTGGGTAGCCAGTCGGGTCCGATGACTTACGTTTCGCCGAAAACCGGTAAGCAGTACATCCTGCTGACGGTGGGCGGTGCACGTCAGTCGACGGATCGTGGGGATTACGTGATTGCGTATGCCTTGCCTGAGTAAAGGCTGAATTGCACGTACGAAAAAGCCGCGCGATTGCGCGGCTTTTTCATTTTTGAAATTACTCCGTTATCTGCCAGAACGGGTCTTGGTGCCACTCCTGTGGAAATCCCATTGCTCGCTGATTCAGACTGGGAAATTCCTGCATCAGTTCTAGTAAACGGCGATCCCAATGGGTGTGTGGGCTCACTTGGTGCATCAAGTGTTTAAGGATGCACAAAACCGAAAAAATTCGCGGATGCTGTCCCTGTTGAAGTAATGCCTGTGGCCATTGAAAACTGGTTTTCTTAGGCAGTTCCGGTCGTATCCCCAGCTCCCGATTCCACAGCCGCGCGTGATGGGCGCAAATGTTGCGAATGGTGGTCAGGGTATGCAGCCACGATTGCAGCAGAGGTGCAGGTAATGCGAGGTACTTGGCGATAGCTTTCTTGTCTGCATCGCGGGCAAGTCCCTTGTACAGGTGAGAAAGATCTCCCAGGGTCAGCTCTTCCAGCATGGCCCATCCGGGCATCAGTGACGACTGGTCGTACGTTACCGGATAGTGCCGGGCATAGCTTTCTTTCGCACGTTGCCGCTTAAGGTGATCTTTACGCCGGGTATCGGTTTGCAGGCGGTCTATCCGTTGGCATTCCTTTTCGTAATCGCGTTTGGCGGTGTTTTGCTTGGTGCGTATGGTCTCCATCAATCGGGCGTGGTCATAGGTGTGCTGAAATAGCCGGACTTCCATGTACCAATGCCCGCCGTGAGTGGGGCCCATGTGGTTGCTGATCAATGAACGAACGGCAACTTCGACACGCTCGATGGCATCCATTGCAAGTAGGCGCAGCCTGCGGTCGAACTCATAGAGCGTGGTCAGTTCACGAAATTCGGAACCCTTGCGGAAAGGGTGATCTTGAGCGTCTGCATGCTGAAACGTACGCATGTAAGGTGTGAGGCGGAAGAAGCTGACAGCTTGCAGGAAGTACCGTGCTCGAGCCTCATCCTGGATTTGCAGGCCACGCTGCTTGAGCAGTTCGATTTGGGCAGTGATGTCGATCACCGGTTTACCAAAGACTCTCATGCCCTAAAAACTCCGGGCAAAAAAAAACCGCTCAATTTGTGCTTGGCTGCTGACGCAACCATAGGCATGGCGGGTGTGTTGCGGGCAAGACTAGGTTCAACCGCTTCGCTTTGCAAGTTTTTTGCTGAAAGGTAGATAGGCGGATTGGCCAGGTTTTGCATGAGGAATCTCGCTGTTTTTGTTGACGAGGAACCTTGTCTTTTTCAGGTTTTGAGTCTGATTGTACTGGCTGTAAACACTGACCCGAGCTCGATAAGCCGCGTAACAGGGCCTATAAGAATAGAGCTTCAACAACTTGGGAATCTTCCTACTTCGCTCGGCAGAATGGACACTAACAGTCAGTCGAATTCGAAGAGTGCGGGGCGATGGAAATGACAACGAAGATGTCTCCCGCTATACGGGATCACGCATTACAGATCGCCCATCACGAAATGGGCCACTACGTCGTGGCCCGCGCTTTGGGGTTTGAAACCGGCGGCGTGACCCTGTCCGTGACCATGGACTTGCGGCATCAAGGGGGCGCTGCCATTACCCTGGCGCGCCCGATTTCATCGATGGAAGCAATGAAAGCGCACGTGGAAGCCCGAATAATGGTCCTGATGGCTGGCGCCATGGCGCAGACATTATCTTCGACACATCGGTCCGGGAATCGCGTAGACAAGACGAAAGCCGTCACCATCCTGAAAGGTGCGCTGGGGGCGGAACAGGATTACGCGAAAGTAAAAGAGCTTCAGCATTTGCTGCGCAACATCACCTGTCCCGATACGGCCCCTGCGTCATCTGACCGTATTGCGGCTGAGCTTCAAGCGATGACTGATCGCATGTGGGGCCGGACTCAAGCAATCGTCGAGGACCTGGCGGACACGATTACCGAACTGGGGCGCGTGTTGGTCGACGCCATGGTCATCGTGGAGCAGTGGGGCAGGGCGGCGGATACGTATGAGGTGGTGTTTACGCGTGAAATGCTTGAGCGGTTGCGGCCAGTGCAGGCCATTCCATCGTTGGGTGTTTGGGCGTAAGACAGCGCACCACCGATCATCCTGTGAAAGCCCCGAATTCTCGGGGCTCATTCCACGGCCCATCGGCCGTTATTTTTTGGACTTTGTATCGGTGCGATCAGGTCCGCACTCCAGCACCTTCATCACATCATCGACCACGGCCTTGCTCATCGACGTCAGGTAATGCGCGGCCCAGGCGTGGCGGTCGGTGTCTTTGGCGTAGGCGGCGTCCATGGTTAGTTCTTTGGCGAGGTACAACAGATTTGAGGCCTGAGCTAGAGCGTCGGCGAGGGGAACGCCACTACTGACATGGAACAGCGGTTGGTTTGAGCAGTAGATGAAGGGGGTGAGGCCGATGGTTTGTAGTTCTGAGGGGGCTGAAGGGTTCGCTTTTGTCATTGTGTAGCTCCTAATTTGGGAGGCTGTCGCATTCGTTTCCAAGCGAATGGGTGACAGCTGTACGCAGGTTGGAAAACCGGGAAATTAGGAAACCGGCACGTCCGAAGACGTCCCGCGCACAGCCGCCATAACTCAAGAGCTCAAGCCAGGAAAGCCTTTGCAATCGTGAAGGGGCGCTGTTGCGAATAATTTCGACGGGTTTCCAAGCCCGACCGCTGAATGGTCAGCGACGTCCGGAGACTATCCCGTCGAAGAAACGCGCAACAAGGCATCAAAGTGCCCACAAAACACGATTCGGAGTTTGCCTACAAGGTCTGCGGACGTCATCCGATATTGCGCCACCTGAAGTAAACAAAACCAAACGCCAGAAGCCGAACACCCACATGCCGCTCGAAACCGCCCTTAACAATTGCATTGGCAACCAAGGTGGCCGCGCGGCCGCTAAAGCCTAGAGTTATTCCCTTGAGATCATATTCCTTGGGTGGCATATTGGTATGGGTTGGGAAATTGAATACACCGATGAATTTGAACGCTGGTGGGAGAGGTTGGACGCGAAAGAGCAGTCCTCGGTGTCAGCCAGCGTCGATCTGCTTGGGTTACTCGGCCCGGGCCTGCGTTTCCCACATAGCAGCGACATTAAAGGTTCACGACTGGGCAACCTCCGGGAGTTGCGGGTCCAGCATGCCGGTCGTCCCATTCGCGTGCTTTATGCGTTTGATCCACGCCGATGCGCACTACTTTTAATCGGAGGGGATAAAACCGGGCAAAACCGTTGGTATGACGAGCATGTCCCGCTGGCTGAAAAACTGTATGACGACCATTTGGAAACATTGCGTAAAGAGGGCCGCAACGATGGCTAAAAAATTTGCTGAACTTCAAGCTCGTATGACGCCAGAGTCTCGCGCAAACGCAGAGCGGTTGTTCCAGCAGCACCTGAAGGAAATGCCCCTGCACGAGCTGCGTAAGGCCCAGGAGTTGAGCCAGGAAACACTGGCCAAGATGCTGCATGTCAATCAAGCGGCGATTTCCAGGATGGAACGACGTACAGACATGTACATCAGCACGCTGCGCAACTACATACGCGCAATGGGGGGCGAGCTGGAAATCATCGCGACCTTTCCTGAGGGACAGGTAAAGATCGAAAATTTTGCGAACTGAGCGATCCGAAAAATAGTGCTACAAAAACCAGTCACTCAGACACGAAAAAGCCGCGCATTAAGCGCGGCTTTTTTGATTGGTGGGCCCACACGGACTTGAACCGTGGACCAAAGGATTATGAGTCCTCTGCTCTAACCAACTGAGCTATAGGCCCTCAGTAGGCCGCGGATTATAGCGACGGTTTCTCGGCTGTGCTATCCGAAAAATCCGATACGGCTATACGAAGAAACGTCGCGGCGAATTCGTCCGCCCGCAACGGCAAGCTGACGATGTAGCCCTGAATCTGTTCGCAGCCTTCTTCGGCGAGAAATAGTTGCTGCGCCAGAGTCTCGACGCCTTCGGCTATCACGGTGAATTGCATGCTGCGGCCCAGCGCGATGATGGCGCGAACGATTGCCGCATCGTGGGGGTCATCCGGCAGGCCGCGGACGAAAGACTGGTCGATCTTGAGAATATCCAGCGGCAGGCGTTTGAGGTAGCTCAGGGAGGAATAGCCGGTGCCGAAGTCGTCGATGGCCAGTTGCACACCCAGGTGTTTGAGTTGATGCAGCACCGCCAGCGCTTCCTCGGCCTGGCTCATGATGAAGTTCTCGGTAATTTCCAGTTGCAATAACCCAGGCTGAAGGCCGTTGTCCTTGAGCAGCTGTTCTATCCGGCCGAGCAGGTTGGGTTGACGCAGTTGTGCGCCTGCGAGGTTGACCGACAGCGGGCCGAGGCATTCATAGGTCTGATTCCATTCGTACATCTGCCGACATGCGGTCTCGAGCACCCAGTCGCCGATTTGCAGGATCATCCCGTTCTCTTCGGCCAGCGGAATGAAGTGCTCTGGCGGTACGGCGCCGAAGGTCGGGTGATGCCAGCGGATCAGCGCTTCGGCGCCGACAAGGCGATGGTCCTCCAGGCTGATTTTGGGCTGGTAACACAGGGACAGCTCATTGCGCTCGATGGCACGGCGCAGCTCGTGCTCCAGTGCGACGCGCTCGCTGGCCTGGGCGGTCAGGTCGCGGGTATAGCTTTCGACCCGGTTGCGGCCCTTGGCCTTGGAGCGATACATCGCCGCGTCGGCGTTTTTGACCAGCGTGGCGACGTCACAGCCGTCTTTGGGATACAGGCTGGTGCCGATGCTGGCGCTGATGAAGAACTCATGCTCGCCCGCCTGGAATGGCGCGCTGAAGCAGTTGAGCAACTTGGTTGCGATGTTGTCGGCGTCGGTGGATTGCTGCAGGCCCGGTAGCAGGATGATGAATTCGTCGCCGCCCAGCCGCGCCACGGTGTCGATATCGCGCAACTGCTCCTTCAGACGCACGGCGATGCCCTTGAGCAGCAGGTCGCCGACCGGGTGGCCGAGGCTGTCGTTGATGTGTTTGAACCGGTCCAGATCGAGGAACAACACCGCGCCCTGGCCGCCGTTTTCCTGCTGGTTGTTGAGTGCGGTCAGCAAGCGGCTCTCGAACAGCGTGCGGTTGGGCAGGCCGGTGAGCGGGTCGTGGTGCGCCTGATAATCGAGTTTGGCTTGCGCGTGCTTCAGGCTGGAAATGTCCGCAAACACGGCAACGAAGTGGGTGATGAACTTGTCGCGGTTGCGCACGGCGCTGATGGTCAGCCAGCTCGGGTACAACTCGCCGTTTTTGCGCCGGTTGGAAATCTCGCCCTGCCAATGGCCTTCGGCGGTCAGTTGATGCCACATCGCCGCGTAGAAAGCGCTGTCATGCAGGCCCGAGGCTAGCAGGCGCGGGGTGTGGCCCAGTGCTTCGCTTTCGCTGTAGCCGGTAATTTCGGTAAACGCGCGATTGACCGCGCTGATGTGTTGCTGCGTGTCGGTGATCAAAACCCCCTCGGCGGTGCTCTCAAACACAGTCGCGGCTTGTTGCAGTTTTTCCTGCATCAGGTGTCGCTCGGTGATGTCCCGGGCGATGGTCAGCATGCAGTCTTCATCGCCGATCGGCAGCGGCCGGCTGGACACCTCGCAGAGGCGGATCTGCCCGTCGCTGCGGCGGATATGGCAACTGAAGTCACGGACGAAACCGTCCCGGTGCAACAGGTCGAGCATCTGTTTGCGTTCGTTGAGGTTGACCCAGATCCCCAGCTCAAGCGCCGAACGATCCACCGACATCGCACTGTTGAAACCGGTAATGCGGCTGAAGCCTTCGTTGACCTCCAGCAGCAAGCCATCGCTTTGCCGGGACAACAGCAAACCGTCGGGGGACGCGTGAAAGGCTTTGGCGAATTTCTCTTCGGATGTTTGGAGCTGTTGCTGGGTTTCCTTGAGCTTACTGATATCGCGCACAACCACCACCAGTGCCGGGGTCGTGTCGAGGTCGAAAGGTTCGGCGGAGATCAGGCCGGTAAACACTTGGCCATTGCTGCGGCGAAAGGGCATCTCCAGGTTGCGGATGCTGCCGGCCTGCAAGCGTTGCAACAGACCTGGTCCAACGCCGGGTATGCCCCAGATGTTCAGGTCGGTGGCGGTCTGACCGATGACTTCCTCGGCTTTGAGGCCAATCTGCTCCTCGAACGCTTCGTTGACCTCCAGCAGACAGCCATCCGACAGCCGCGCAATGACCAGAATGTCCGGGCATTGCTGGAACACCGAGGCAAACTTCTGCTCCGACAGGCGCAACGCCTCTTCGGTGCGCTTGGTTTCGCTGATGTCGATCATCAGCCCGCGCATCACCGGCTCATGGCCGTGCTCGATCAGGCTGACGATGTCGCGCACCCACAGGCAACGGCCGTCAGCGGTGATGACCCGGTAATCGAGGCTGTGATCGCGCCCGGCCAGGACTTCGTGATCGCAGAAGGTCTGGGCGCGAGTCAGGTCGGCGGGGTGGATGATGTTGCGCCAGAACCCCGGAATCAGCCAGTGGGACAGGGGATAACCGAGCAACTCTTCGGCGTGGGGCGACACATAGCTGTAGGTGAAATCGGTGATCCGCGCTTCCCAGGCAATGGCCGAAAGGCTCTCCACCAGCCCGCGATAATGGTATTCGCTGCTGCGCAGTTCCTGTTCCAGGTCGACGCGGCGGGAGATTTCCGAACTCAGTCGGCGATTGATCCGGATGACCACCGCCAGCACGGTTATCAGCAACAGCAACCCCGGCAGGCCGTAAATGATCAGATCGGACCAGAAGGTTCGATGATCGAGGACGTTACCGACCCAATGTTCCTGGATGGCGCTGATTTCTGCCTGTGTCATGTCCGCCAGGACTTTGTCCAGGATGCCGACCAGAATCTTCTTGTTCTGAGGCACGCCCATGGCCAGTTGATAGCGATAGGGTGTCTCGCCGCTGACATAGAGCCCATCGAGCTTGAGTTGACGCAAACTCCAGACGCTGGACGCGAGATCGCCGACCACCGCGTCCACTTCATCGGTCGCCAATGCCTGCAAGGCCGAACTGACATTGGGCATGCCCACAAGGTTCAGGTCGGGGTGGTGAGTGCGCAGCAGTTCATGAGGCGCGTAGTTTTCCACCACGGCGATTTTCAGACCGTACAACTCTTCAAGCTTGTGCGGTTGAGCGCCTCCGACGTGGGCAAGAATGACGATCGGAAAGTCGAGGTAGGGGCGCGTAAACGCCAGGTATTTCTGACGCTCCGGGGTCGACATGATGCCCGGCAACAGGTCCAGTTTCGCTTGCTTGGCCTGCTCAAGCACAGCCGTCCAGCTCACAGGCTCAATGGGCGTGAGCTTAATGGCCAGGCGTTGGCGAATCAGATCGATGTAATCCGCCGCAAGGCCCTGATAGCGGCCCTGATCGTCGCGAAACTCAAAGGGTGGCCATGACGCATCGACACCCAAGCGTAAGTCAGGGTGGGCCGTCAACCAGCTACGTTCTTCGTCGGTCAGAGTCAGCGCGCCAGCCGTTGCGGTCCAGGTCATCAGCGACAGCAAAAAAAGCACGGTCGGCAGTCTGGGCATAACGGTCTCGTTATGGCTCGGGGGAATGTTTCGAGTGTAGACGGGCAATTCGGCGGGAGGGAAGTGCGGGGGATTTAATCTGCATAAAGCAAAACCCCCGGCCTGGGCCGGGGGTTTTGTGATCACTCGTCGAGGAAGGAGCGCAGATGCTCGCTTCTCGTCGGGTGGCGCAGCTTGCGCAGCGCCTTGGCTTCGATCTGACGAATCCGTTCACGGGTCACGTCGAACTGCTTACCAACCTCTTCAAGCGTGTGGTCGGTATTCATGTCGATACCGAAGCGCATGCGCAGAACCTTGGCTTCACGGGCAGTGAGGCCGGACAGGACTTCGCGAGTCGCTTCTTTAAGGCTCTCAACGGTAGCAACATCGATTGGCGACTGCATGGTCGAGTCTTCGATGAAGTCACCCAGATGGGAGTCTTCGTCATCACCGATCGGGGTTTCCATGGAGATCGGCTCTTTAGCGATCTTCAATACCTTGCGGATCTTGTCCTCAGGCATTTCCATGCGTTCGCCCAGCTCTTCCGGGGTCGGTTCGCGACCCATTTCCTGCAACATCTGCCGGGAAATACGGTTGAGCTTGTTGATCGTCTCGATCATGTGCACCGGAATACGGATGGTGCGGGCCTGGTCGGCGATCGAGCGAGTGATCGCCTGACGGATCCACCAGGTGGCATAAGTCGAGAATTTGTAGCCGCGGCGGTATTCGAACTTGTCTACCGCTTTCATCAAACCGATGTTGCCTTCCTGGATCAGATCGAGGAATTGCAGGCCACGGTTGGTGTACTTCTTGGCGATGGAGATCACCAGACGCAAGTTCGCTTCGACCATCTCTTTCTTCGCGCGGCGGGCCTTGGCCTCACCGATCGACATGCGACGGTTGATGTCCTTGATCTCGGCGATCGTCAAACCTGTTTCGGTTTCCAGCGCGGTCAGCTTCTGCTGGCAACGAATGATGTCCGGCTGCAGGCGACCAATGGCTTCAGCATATTTGCTTTTGCCTTTGGCCAGAGCGTCGCTCCAGCTTTCGTCAACTTCGTTGCCCGGGAACTGGCGCAGGAAGTCGGCACGCGGCATACGGGCATCACGCACGCACAATTGCATGATCGCGCGCTCTTGCTGACGCAGACGATCCAGGGCACTGCGAACACGCTCGACCAGGCCTTCGAATTGCTTCGGCACCAGTTTGATCGGCATGAACAGCTCAGCCAGGGCCAACAGTTCAGCAATAGCTGCCTTGTTGTTGCGGCCGTGCTTTTTCAGAGCCTTGCGGGTGATTTCCATCTGATCAGCGACAGCGCCAAAACGCTGTGCGGCGATGATCGGATCCGGACCGCTTTCGGCTTCTTCTTCGTCATCCGAAGCTTCGGCGTCATCGTCATCGGTATCGTCGTCCGCTTTCACTGCTTTCGGATCGACTGGCGGCGGCACTTCTGCAGCAGGCGGCGCAATGCCGTCGTCCGGGTCGATATAACCGCTCAGGACGTCGGACAGGCGGCCACCTTCGGTGGTGACGCGAGTGTATTCGGAGAGAATATGGTCAACCGTGCCAGGGAAGTGCGCAATTGCGCCCATCACTTCGCGGATGCCTTCTTCAATACGTTTGGCGATTTCGATTTCGCCTTCACGTGTCAGGAGCTCTACCGTACCCATTTCGCGCATGTACATGCGCACCGGGTCGGTGGTGCGACCGATGTCGGTTTCGACCGCTGCCAACGCTGCTGCTGCCTCTTCGGCCGCGGCTTCGTCGGTATCGGCGTCGGCCAGCATAAGGGAATCCTTATCTGGCGCAACCTCGAATACGTTGATCCCCATGTCATTGATCATGCGGATGATGTCTTCCACCTGTTCCGGATCTGAAATATCCTCCGGCAGGTGGTCGTTGACCTCCGCGTAAGTCAGGTAGCCCTGCTCACGACCAAGTGTGATCAACTCTTTGATACGAGACTGCTGTTGCGCTTTTCCGGACATAACACCCTATCCACTGAAGGTCTTGGCGGGCAAAAAACAAGCCGAGGATTATACCTGAGCTATGACCTCACGCGCCAGTTGAGGTCGGGTTTGGTACAGTCATATTGCGTTTTAATAGGTCGCGCATCTGATTTGCGATCTGATTTGCTTCCTCTGCGGTCAATCCCGGCTGTCTTGCTTTTCTGATAAGTGCTTCCAGGCTATCGGTGTGTTGACCGGCTGATAGCCTAGTAATGGTGTCTAAAAACTGTTGTTCAAGGTTGCCGCCTTCAATCAGCCATTCCTTTTCCGCCAATGCTTTGAGAAGACGTCCCTGCTCCGTCCCATGCCAGCGGGCCATTAACTGAATTGAGTTTAGCTTAGGATTTTTTTGCACGGCCTCGATAAGGGCCACCAGCAATTGCGCGTAGGTGTTGCTCTCATTGGCGAAGTGATCGGCGGTTTCTACCCTGCCGGCCAGTTCCGGATGATGAATGAGCGTGCGAAGCGCAATCAGGGTCGGGGCTTCCACGGCAATTGGTGTGCGCGGGGCGCTTTGTTGATCGCGATCACCGCCACGCTTGCCATTTTTGTCCCACGGTTTCTTGTCCCATTTCTTGCCGCCGGCGCCGGGTTTCTTCGGCGTCCATTCCTGCTGTGGCACGTACATCTCTTGTGCCTGCGGCTGATGGTAATCGCCGTAATCCGGCATCGCGTCGTAATCGATGCCCGGGTCATAGGCAGGCGGCGCGTCCTGAGGTGCGCTTTGCACCAGCTGGGTCACCGCTTCGCCACTGAGCCCGGTGATTTCGGACAGGCGCTTGCGCATGAGGATCCGCAGGTTCGCGCCCGGAACCTTGTCGATCAGCGGCGCCGCGAGGGTGGCCATGTGGGCCTTGCCTTCGAGCGAGCGCGGGTCCGATTCCTCGGTCAGTTGCTGGAAAAAGTAGTCTGCCAATGGCTGCGCGTGCTGGTTGATCCGCGCGCGGAAAGCATCGGTGCCTTCGGAGCGGACCAGCGTATCCGGGTCTTCGCCCTCGGGCAGAAACAAAAAGCGCGCCCGTCGCCCGTCTTGCAGGCAGGGCAGGGTGGCTTCCAGTGCTCGCCATGCGGCGTTACGGCCGGCCTGGTCGCCGTCGAAGCAGAACAAAACGTTGGGCACGACGCGAAACAGACGCTTCAAGTGCTCTTCGCTGGTGGCGGTGCCGAGTGTGGCGACGGCATTGCGCAGGCCTTGCTGGGCGAGGGCGATGACGTCCATGTAGCCTTCGACGACGATGATTTCGTCGAGGTTGCGGTTGTTTTTGCGTGCTTCATAAAGGCCGTAGAGTTCCTGGCCCTTATGGAATACCGGGGTTTCCGGTGAGTTCAGGTATTTCGGTTTGTCATCACCCAGAACCCGGCCACCGAAAGCAATGATGCGCCCGCGGCTGTCGCGGATCGGAAACATCACGCGATCGCGGAAGCGGTCATAGCGTTTGCCGGTTTCGGCGTTTTCGATCAGCAGGCCGGCATCGACCATGGCTTTCTGTTGCAGGGTGTCGCTGCTCAAGTGCTTGAACAGATTGTCCCAGCCGGGCGGAGCGAAACCGAGGCCGAAGTCCCGGGCGATCTCGCCGGTCAGTCCGCGACCCTTCAAGTAATCCACCGCGGCTTTGCGCGACGGATGGCTTTTCAGTGCCTGGCGATAGAAATCGGCGGCGGCGGTGAGCAGCGGGTACAGCGGCGAATCAGTTGGCTGCCGCGGTTTGTGCGGCCGGCCGCTTTCTTCGCGGGGGATTTCCATGCCGGCGGCTTTGGCCAGTTCTTCGACCGCCTGGATGAAGTCCAGGTTGTCGTGGTCCATCATGAAACCGAGGGCGTTACCGCCAGCACCGCAGCCGAAGCAGTAATAGAACTGCTTGTCGGGGCTGACGCTGAAAGAAGGGGTTTTTTCTTTGTGGAACGGGCAGCAGGCAGTGTAGTTCTTGCCGGCCTTTTTCAGTTGCAGGCGCGAGCTGACCACATCGACGATGTCGGTGCGGTTCAGAAGGTCGTCAATGAAGCTCTGGGGAATTAGCCCGGCCATGGCGGTCTCGTCATCTGCGCTGAAATGGACCCAAAACGAAGGGCCGGCGAACGCGGGTCATTGCTTGAGGCGCGCAAAGTGTGCGGCTCGACCAGTGTCGTCTGCGTAATCGCTGTCGGGAAGTGTATCTGCCGAAAATCCACTGACGTTAATACCAATCAGTATTCGACTATTTGAAAGTGTTTCGCTGAATCCGCTGCGGCCAGTCGATGGCCTCGGATAGCTCATAAGCGGGCACGCAAGAAGGTGCCTTGGGCTGATCGTCGTGAGAGGAATCAGTGGGTGTGCTCGTCAGTAGCCTTGGAAGGCTCGTCAGAAAAGACGTGCACCGCTGGCAAAAGAGCCAGGTCTGACGCTGTGAAGCAGGTTTGTCTCGGTCGCGTCTGCGGCTTTGACGGTGAAGCATCAAGCGTTGTCCGCAAATGCCATTAGCCCGGCTGAGGGCCGGGCTTGGCAGAAGCTTGCTACGAACGTCTGTGTATTAGTACAGACGAACGGCGCGGCGCTGTTCGCGCTGAACTTTCTTGGCGTGACGCTTAACAGCGGCTGCTGCTTTGCGCTTACGCTCAGAAGTTGGCTTCTCGTAAAATTCGCGGCTACGAACTTCAGCCAGTACACCGGCTTTTTCGCAGGAGCGCTTGAAACGACGCAGAGCTACGTCGAAGGGTTCGTTCTCTTTTACTTTGACGGCTGGCATCCAGAGCTACCTTCATTCATTACCGGGGTCAACATCCTCGCGGCAAAAGAGCACTTGAAGACGTCGGTTTTTAAGGGTTGCGGATGTTAACCCCTCATCGCTCGGAATGCAAAGCCTCTGATCGAAAACCGCTAGTCGGGGCATCACATGGCGACTATTATGCGCGCCTTCGAATTCAGCCTAAACAAGGCGCAAACCCATGCTAGTACTGGGATTAGAAACCTCCTGCGACGAAACCGGTGTCGCATTATATGACAGTGAACGCGGCTTGCTGGCCGACGCGCTGTTCAGCCAGATCGACCTGCATCGCGCCTATGGTGGCGTGGTGCCGGAGCTGGCTTCGCGTGACCACGTCAAACGCATGCTGCCCTTGATTCGTCAGGTGTTGGCCGAGGCGGGCTGCGTGCCAACCGAGATCGACGCGATCGCCTATACCGCGGGTCCGGGGCTGGTTGGGGCGCTGCTGGTCGGTGCTTCCTGCGCTCAGGCGCTGGCCTTTGCCTGGGGTATTCCGGCGCTCGGCGTGCACCACATGGAAGGCCATTTGCTGGCGCCGATGCTGGAGTCGCAACCGCCGGAATTCCCGTTCGTCGCTTTGTTGGTGTCGGGCGGTCATACGCAGCTGGTTCAGGTCGACGGGATCGGTCAATACACGCTCTTGGGCGAAACCCTCGACGATGCTGCCGGTGAAGCCTTCGACAAGACTGCGAAGATGATGGGGCTGAATTATCCGGGCGGTCCGGAAATCGCTCGTCTGGCGGAGCAAGGCGTTGCAGGGCGTTTCACTTTTCCGCGTCCGATGTGCGACCGCCCGGGCCTGGCTTTCAGCTTCAGTGGCCTGAAAACCTTCGCCCTCAACACCTGGCAGCAGAGCGTCAGCGCCGGGGACGACAGCGAGCAAGCCCGTTGCGACATCGCGCTGGCGTTCCAGCAGGCCGTGGTGGAGACTTTGACCATCAAGTGCAAGCGCGCCCTGAAACAGGCGGGCATGAAGCGTCTGGTCATCGCAGGGGGCGTCAGCGCCAACAAGGCGCTGCGCTCTTCACTGGAAAAAATGCTCGGCGACATGAAGGGCGACGTGTTTTACGCCCGTCCGGAGTTCTGCACCGACAACGGCGCAATGATTGCGTTTGCCGGCTGCCAGCGCTTGCAGGCCGGTCAACACGAAAGTCTGGCGATCAGCGTGCAGGCACGCTGGCCGATGGAGCAGTTGTCAGGGCTGTGATGAGCGGCGCTCACGTCCGGTATTTAAAAATGCCGTTCGCGCCCGGCAAACAGGTCGCGTAGATTGCCCCGATGACGCCAGACGATCATGCCCGTGAGGGCGCTCATGGGCAGCAAGGCCGCCGGTTCCTGCCAGGCCAGCAGCGGCAGGGTCAGCGGTGTGGCGATCAGCGCGGCGAGTGAGCTGGTGCGGGTCAGGTAGAACGTCAGCAGCCAGGCACAGACCGCCAGCAGGGCTGCTGGCGGGTAAAGCCCCAGTAACATGCCGGCAGCAGTGGCGACACCTTTGCCACCGCGAAAGCGAAAATACAGCGGGAACAGGTGACCGATGACGGCACAAACGCCGATCCAGGCCTGTTCTTGCAGCGAAAGACCCGCAACACCGGCGATCAGCACCGGCAACAGCCCTTTGCAGAGGTCGCCGATCAAGGTCAGGATGGCGAGTTTCTTGCCGGCCAGACGCAACATGTTGGTGGCACCGGCATTGCCCGAGCCACTCATTCGCGGATCGAGGTTACCGGTCAGGCGGCTGAGCAAAATGGCGAAGGACAGAGAGCCGAGCAGGTAGGCGAGAGTCGCCAGTAACCAAAACATGCTAACTATTCCGGGCGAGGACGCCCTGATTCTAACGGCGCATTGCGCCCTTGTCGTGCAGCGGAGAAAAGTGCTTGGACAGAGTGTTTATCGAGGGCCTGGAAGTCGACACCGTGATCGGTGCCTACGACTGGGAGCGAGGCATCCGACAGTGCTTGCGTCTTGATCTGAGCTTCGCCTGGGACAATCGCCCGGCCGCGGCTGGTGATGACCTGACCCTGGCGCTCGATTACGCGAGCGTTTCGTCGCGCATCCAGGCCTTTGCCGAGCAAGCGCAGTTCCAGCTGGTCGAGACCTTTGCCGAGCGCCTGGTTGAGGTGCTGATGAGCGAGTTCAACATTACCTGGATGCGTCTCAAACTGACCAAGCCAGGTGCCGTACCGGCGGCCACCGGTGGTGTGGGCGTGGAGATCGAGCGCGGATGTCGCTGACTCAGGTGTACCTCGGGCTCGGTAGCAATATCGAGCGCGAAACCCATTTGCAGGCTGGCCTGGAAGCCCTGGCGGGTTTTCTGGTGGATATAAGATGCTCGGCGGTGTTTGAAAGCCAGCCGGTGGGGATCAAGAGCGGGCCGTTCTTCAATTTTGTGGTCTCGGCTTACACCGATTTGCCGCTGATAGAACTGGACCGCCGACTGAAATTCATCGAGGCAGACAACGGCCGCTATGCACCGGACCGCAAGGGTTTGCCACTGGATATCGACGTGCTGTTGTTCGGTGATCTGGTGGGCAACTTCGACGGATTGATTCTGCCGCGGGCAGAGATTCTGAAAAATGCTTTCGTATTGTGGCCGTTGTCGCTCATTGCGCCGGATCGTGTGCATCCGGGCGTAGGCAAAAGCTTTGCGACGTTGTGGGGCGAAGCGCAGATTGATCAGGTGTTGGCGCCGGTGGCGTTTGAGTGGCGCGGGGAGCCGTTGACTCCATTGCATCTCCTGTGAGGCTGATGACGCCATCGCGAGCAGGCTCGCTCCCACAAGGGTTGCGCTAAACCTGTGGGAGCGAGCCTGCTCGCGATGCTTTTCAGGCAGACGCCCCGTCTTTGTAGGCTTTCAAAGCTTTTAGCCGCTCACGCTTGATCTCCTCTCCCAGCTCCGGCCCCTTGAATCCCTTCTCCAGCAACGGCTGTACCGCCACGCTGCGGGCTGCATTCGCCGCCCCGCGCAAATAATCCGCCTGTGGATAACTTCTCTGCTCCAGCCCTTTGCGCCCGCGCGCGTCCATTTCACACGCTGCAATAAACTCCTCAAACCGCTGCGGGCGACGATAGACGTCAAAACTCTGCAGCAGCTCCAGCAGTGTCGAGGGCTTTAGCTCCAGGGCGCGATGGCCATGGGTGTGATACTGCCCCACCAGCAAAGCCAGTTCCTGGCAGTCCTTCGGTGCCTTGAAGCGTTCATTGACCGCTTTGATCAGCTTCAGGCCGGTGTGTTCGTGGGCGATGTGCCGCGGCCAGTCTTCTTTCGGCGTCAGCCCTTTGCCCAGGTCATGCAGCAGGCAAGCCCAGCGCACTGTCAGTGGTTGTTTGTGCAGCGCTGATTGCTCAAGCACGCTCAAGGTGTGCACGCCCGTGTCGATTTCCGGGTGATGAGCTTCCGGTTGCGGTACGCCGAACAGGGCATCGACTTCTGGCATCAGCACCTTGAGAGCGCCGCACTCGCGCAGCACTTCGATAAACACCTGCGGTTGATCTTCCAGCAGTGCGCGGGAAATTTCTTTCCAGCTACGTTCGGCGGTCAATGCCTCCAGTTCGCCCGATTCGCTGAGTTGGCGCATCAGCTCCAGCGTTTCCGGTGCGACGGTGAAGCCCAGTTCCGCATAACGAGCGGCAAAGCGCGCAACGCGCAGAACACGGAGCGGATCTTCGGCAAATGCGGGGGAAACGTGACGCAGAACGCGAGCTTCGAGATCACGTTGGCCATGGTACGGGTCGGTCAAATTCTGTTGATCGTCTTCAGCCATGGCGTTGATCGTCAGGTCGCGACGAATCAGGTCTTCTTCGAGGGTGACTTCGGGGCTGGCGTGAAAGGTAAAACCGCCGTAACCGCGTCCGCTTTTGCGTTCAGTCCGGGCGAGGGCATATTCCTCACCACTTTTTGGATGAAGGAACACCGGGAAGTCCGCGCCCACCGGGCGATAGCCCTTGGCGAGCATTTCTTCGGTGGTGGCGCCGACCACGACCCAGTCGATATCGGTGACAGGTTTGCCCAGCAGGCGATCGCGTACCGCACCGCCGACTTTATAAATCCGCATAAAAAACCTCCGTTAGCCCGACAGAATAACCGTTGCGTCGAGCTTGCGGAGGCACGAACAGGATCAAAGATGAATGACGGCCAGGTCCAGCCGGCCGTATTCGCCTTCGCTGTGCTCGCTTCTGGGCGGTACGTGGTGGGTTTTCATCACCTGATCCCCTTGCAGGGTTTCCAGGTGAATGTCGAAGCCCCAGAGGCGGTGCAAGTGTTTAAGCACTTCCTCGGTGGACTCACCCAGCGGTTTGCGGTCGTGTTGCTGGTGACGCAGGGTCAGGGAGCGATCTCCGCGGCGGTCGATGCTGTAGATCTGGATGTTGGGTTCGCGATTACCCAGGTTGTACTGCGCGGCCAGGGTTTCCCGGATGGTGCGGTAGCCATCTTCGTCGTGGATGGCCGGTACCAGCAGGTCGTCCTTCTGGTCATCATCGAGAATGCTGAACAATTTCAGGTCGCGGATCACCTTCGGTGACAGGTACTGCAGGATGAAGCTTTCATCCTTGAAGCTGCTCATGGCGAACTTGATGGTGGATAGCCAGTCGGTGCCGGCGATTTCCGGGAACCAGCGATAATCTTCTTCGGTGGGGGTTTCACACATGCGCCGGATATCACGGTACATGGCAAAGCCCAGGGTGTAGGGGTTTATTCCGTTGTAGTACGGGCTGTCGAAGCCCGGCTGGAAGACCACGCTGGTGTGGGACGTCAGGAACTCCATCATGAAGCCGTCGGTGACCAGGCCTTCGTCGTACAGGTCGTTCATCAGGGTGTAATGCCAGAACGTGGCCCAGCCTTCGTTCATCACCTGAGTCTGGCGTTGCGGGTAAAAATACTGCGCGATCTTGCGCACGATCCGCACGATCTCCCGCTGCCAGGGCTCCAGCAGCGGCGCGTGTTTTTCGATGAAGTACAGGATGTTTTCCTGCGGTTCGGCGGGGAAGCGTGCGTTGTCCCGGTCGCTGTACTTGTCCGCGCCTTTCGGAATGGTGCGCCACAGATCGTTGATCTGTTTCTGCAAATGCTCCTCCCGGTCCTTTTGCCGACGACGTTCTTCCTCGGCGGAAATCGGGTAAGGGCGTTTGTAGCGGTCAACCCCGTAGTTCATCAGCGCATGGCAGGAGTCCAGCAGGTCCTCGACCGCGTCGATGCCGTGGCGCTCTTCGCACTGCATGATGTACTGCTTGGCGAACACCAGGTAATCGATGATCGAACTGGCGTCGGTCCAGGTGCGAAACAGGTAGTTGCCCTTGAAGAAGCTGTTGTGTCCGTAGCAGGCGTGAGCCACCACCAGCGCCTGCATGCAGATGGTGTTCTCTTCCATCAGGTAGGCGATGCAGGGGTCCGAGTTGATCACGATTTCGTAGGCCAGCCCCATCTGCCCGCGAGTGTAGGATTTTTCGGTGCTGAGGAAGTGTTTGCCGTACGACCAATGGTGATAACCCAGCGGCATACCGACGGAGGCATACGCGTCCATCATCTGCTCGGCCGTGATCACTTCGATCTGGTTGGGGTAGGTGTCGAGCGCATAGCGAGCCGCGATACGACTGATTTCGCGGTCGTAGGCCTGGATCAGCTCAAACGTCCATTCGGAGCCGGTGGAAATGGGTTGGCGCTTCTGCTCTTTGGCGGTCATGTCACTAACCTGCGCTGGAAGAGTTCACGGAAGACCGGATAGATATCCCCGGCCGAGACCAGTTGTTGCTGGGCAAAGGTGTCAGAAAAGGCTTCGGCGATGCGCTCGTACTCGAACCACAGGGCCTGATGTTCGCGCGGGGTGATCTCAACGTAAGTGTAGTACTGCACGAACGGCATGATCTGGTTGATCAGAATGTCGCGGCAGATCGGCGAGTCGTCATTCCAGTTATCGCCGTCGGAAGCCTGGGCGGCGTAGATGTTCCACTCGTTGCTCGGATAGCGTTCGGCCATGATCTCCTGCATCAGTTTCAACGCGCTGGAAACGATGGTGCCGCCGGTTTCGCGGGAATAGAAGAATTCTTCCTCATCGACTTCCCGGGCACTGGTGTGGTGGCGGATGAAAACCACGTCAATCTTGTCGTAGTTACGCTTGAGGAACAGGTACAGCAGGATAAAGAAACGCTTGGCGATGTCCTTGGTCGCCTGGGTCATGGAGCCGGACACGTCCATCAGGCAGAACATCACCGCCTTCGAACTGGGGTTGGGTTGCTTGATCAGCAGGTTGTACTTGAGGTCGAAAGTGTCGAGGAACGGTACGCGATGAATGCGCGCACTGAGTTTTTCGATTTCTGCCTCGATTTTCTGAATATCGCCGAAGTTGTCCGGTTCTTCCTGCTTGAGTCGCAGCAATTCCTCTTTGGCTTCGCGCAGTTTCGCCCGGCTGCTGCCGGACAGGGCGATTCGTCGGGCGTGGGCCGAGCGCAAGGTGCGGATGATGTTGATCCGCGACGGGTTGCCTTCGTTGCTGATGCCTGCACGAACGGTTTTGAAGGTATCGGTGCCGGTCAGGTTGCGCTTGACCAGATTGGGCAGTTCCAGGTCCTCGAACATGAACTCGAGGAACTCTTCCTGGGTGATCTGGAAGACGAACTCGTCCATGCCTTCACCCGAGTTGCCAGCCTTGCCGGGCCCTCTGCCGCCGCCACCTCCGGGCGGACGGGCGATGTGCTCGCCGCTGGTGAACTCTTTGTTGCCGGGGTGCACGACGGTCTGTTTGCCCCCGCGACCGTGGTGAAGCACCGGCTCGTCGATGTCGCGGCCGGGAATGCTGATCTGTTCGCCGTGTTCCATGTCGGTGATGGAGCGCCGGCTGACCGCCTCTTCGACAGCCTTTTTGATGTGATCACGGTAACGCCGCAGAAACCGCTGACGGTTCACCGTGCTCTTGTTCTTGCCATTGAGACGTCGGTCGATCACATAGCTCATGACTGCTCCTTAGAAGCTGTCCTGAAAGGGGCGAGCGGTGATGCAGCATCGGACCGAAGGCCAAGGGATATTCAACGCTCCCCCAAGCGCTTTGGATGCTGCCTGAACTCGCTACCGACTTTCGAACACCTTCCAGAGGCCTGTGTAACAGAAAATGCGTACACAGGCCTCTGGCTGACGACAACCGGTCTGACCGGCAGCGGGTTATTGTGATTTTCTGACCCGCAGGTACCACTCGGACAGCAGTCGTACCTGTTTGTCGGTGTAGCCCCGCTCGACCATCCGTGTGACGAAGTCGTTGTGTTTCTGCTGGTCCTCTTTGCTCGCCTTGGCGTTGAAGCTGATGACGGGCAGGAGGTCCTCGGTGTTGGAGAACATTTTCTTCTCGATGACCACCCGCAGTTTTTCGTAGCTGAGCCAGGTCGGGTTCTTGCCGTTGTTGTTGGCACGGGCGCGCAGCACGAAGTTGACGATTTCGTTGCGGAAATCCTTCGGATTGCTGATACCGGCCGGTTTTTCGATTTTCTCCAGTTCTTCGTTCAGCGCCACGCGATTGAGGATCTCGCCGGTTTCCGGGTCGCGGTATTCCTGGTCCTGGATCCAGAAGTCGGCGTACAGCACGTAGCGATCGAAGATATTCTGGCCGTACTCGCTGTACGACTCGAGGTAGGCGGTCTGGATTTCCTTGCCGATGAACTCGATGTAACGCGGCGCCAGGTACTCCTTGAGGAAGCGCAGGTAGCGTTCGCGGGTTTCAGCCTGGAATTGTTCCTGTTCGATCTGTTGTTCCAGCACGTAGAGCAAATGCACCGGGTTGGCGGCGATTTCGTGCGGATCGAAGTTGAAGACCTTCGACAGAATCTTGAACGCGAAACGGGTCGACAGACCGTTCATGCCTTCGTCGACACCGGCATTGTCGCGGTATTCCTGGATCGACTTGGCCTTCGGATCGGTGTCCTTGAGGTTTTCACCGTCGTAGACCCGCATCTTGGAGTAGATGTTCGAGTTTTCCGGCTCCTTGAGGCGCGAGAGCACGGTGAACTGGGCGAGCATCTTCAGCGTGTCCGGTGCGCAGTGCGCCTTGGCCAGGGAGCTGTTGAACAAGAGCTTGTCGTAGATCTTCACTTCGTCGCTGACCCGCAGGCAGTACGGCACTTTGACGATGTAGATCCGGTCGATGAAGGCTTCGTTGTTCTTGTTGTTGCGGAAGGTGTGCCATTCCGATTCGTTGGAGTGGGCCAGCAGGATCCCGGTAAACGGAATCGCCCCCAGGCCTTCGGTACTGTTGTAGTTACCTTCCTGGGTGGCAGTCAGCAATGGGTGCAGCACCTTGATCGGTGCCTTGAACATTTCGACGAATTCCATCAGGCCCTGGTTGGCCCGGCACAGTGCGCCCGAGTAGCTATAGGCGTCGGCGTCGTTTTGCGGGAATTCTTCCAGTTTGCGGATATCGACCTTGCCCACCAGTGCCGAGATGTCCTGGTTGTTTTCGTCTCCCGGTTCGGTTTTGGCCACGGCGATCTGGTTGAGGATCGATGGATAGAGCTTCACCACGCGGAACTGGCTAATGTCGCCGCCGAATTCGGCCAGACGTTTGGTGGCCCATGGCGACATGATGGTGTTGAGATAGCGCCGCGGAATGCCGAAGTCTTCTTCGAGGATCGCGCCATCTTCGGTGGCGTTGAACAGACCCAAAGGAGATTCGAAAACCGGCGAGCCTTTGATCGCGTAGAAAGGCACCTTCTCGATAAGCTGTTTCAGCTTCTCGGCCAGGGACGATTTACCGCCGCCGACGGGGCCGAGCAGATAGAGGATTTGTTTCTTCTCTTCCAGGCCCTGAGCGGCATGGCGGAAATACGAGACGATCTGGTCGATGCATTCTTCCATCCCGTGGAAGTCTTCAAAGGCCGGATAGCGGCGGATCACCTTGTTGGAAAAGATTCGCGAAAGCCTCGAGTTGGTCGAGGTGTCGAGCAGCTCCGGTTCTCCGATGGCCAGCAACAGACGCTCGGCGGCGGAAACGTAGGCGCTGCGGTCCTTTTTGCACAGCTCCAAGTACTCTTGCAGTGAGAGTTCTTCCTGGCGTGTGGACTCGAAGCGTTGTTGGAAGTGGCTAAAGATACTCATGACGTCACCTCGCTCGATACGTGGAGCCGACGCCGGATCAGTCAGTCGATGCTGGCAGCGACCGGATATGCAGTCGCTGTTTACCCCCCAGAACCCTTTCAAAGCGTACCGCCCCGAAAGCTACTCCCGATGACCCGCGCGCCGGTGTACCGGCTCTCCCCTGTTTTGGATGGCCTGCGCTTAAGGATAGTTGCTTATTCGGGAGGTAAAGGCGAGATGCGTAATTAGTTGTGGCAGACCGTTCGTCTGCCACCGCGCAAGCCCGCGGCAGCCGGGGCTTGTACGTTACAAAAAAATTATTCGGAAGTGCCTTGCGCGGTTTCCGAAGGATAAGTCGTACGCCACAGCTCAAAACCGCCGTCCATGCTGTAGACATCGGAGAAGCCCTGGCTGATCAGGTAGGCCGCTGCGCCCTGGCTGGAATTGCCGTGATAGCAGACCACCACCGTCGGTGCGTCCAGGTCCGCGCCCTGAATGAAAGCATGCAGGGAATGGTTGTCCAGATGCTTCGAGCCGCTGATGTGCAGCGCGGCAAATGTTGCCGGGTCTCGAACATCGACCACCACTGCGCCTTGTTCGCGCAAGGCCTGGGCCTGTTCTGGGGGGATACGTTTGAATTCGCTCATGGCGGGCTCCTGTGGCTCGGCTGAAAGCGCAGTCTAGCGCCGGGCGCTGGCTGGCGTTTGTTCGGAAATAGGGGAGGCGACTGACGGCAGGAAGGTGTGGCCATGCTCGTCGCATTTGCACTGAAGGCGTTCAAGGGTGTCGACGTTCATCAGGGTCATCGACCCGCCCCAGACGCAACCGGTGTCGAGGGCGAAGATGCCCGGCTCGTTGCACTGACCTTCGAGCGCTGCCCAGTGGCCGAAGATGATCTTCACGTCTCTGGTCTTGCGCTCCTTGTAAGTGAACCAGGGCGCATAACCTGGCGGCGCGGTGTCGACGCCTTCCTTGCCCTTGAGGTCGAGTTTGCCTTCGCTGGTGCAGAAACGCATGCGGGTGAAATAGTTGGTGATCACGCGCAGGCGGGTTACGCCTTTGAGATCGCTGTCCCATTTCAGTGGTTCGTTGCCGTACATGCCGTCGAGGTAAGGCGTGAAGCGATTGTCGTCGCGCAGGGCCTCTTCGACTTCGGCGGCGCACTTCAGGGCTTTGCGCAGCGACCATTGCGGGGGGATGCCGGCGTGGACCAAGGCGATGTTGCGTTGCTCGTCGTAATGCATGAGCTTTTGCTGGCGCACCCATTCCAGCAGTTCCACACGATCCGGCGCTTCGAGAATCTCGCGCAGGGTGTCGGCTTTCTTCAGGCGTTCGATGTTATGCCCGGCGGCCAGCAGATGAAGATCGTGGTTGCCGAGCACGCATACCAGTGATTCGCGCATGCTATAGAGGAAGCGCAAGGTTTCCAGCGACTGCGGGCCACGGTTGACCAGATCGCCCACCAGCCACAGTTTGTCCCGGGCAGGGTCGAAGGCGACCTGCTTGAGCAGGCATTTCAACGGTTCGAGGCAACCTTGCAGGTCGCCAACGGCATACGTCGCCATCAGTGCAGGGCTCCGGGCACCGCCAGGCGGAATGGAGCGATGATGGCGTCGAAGTGTTTGCCGTCTTCGGCAATCATTTGATAGCTGCCTTGCATGTTGCCGACCTTAGTCGTCATCACCGTGCCACTGCTATAGGTATGGCTCTCGCCTGCCTTGATCAACGGCTGTTGGCCAACCACGCCGGCACCGCGAACCTCCTCGACATGCCCGTCACCATCGGTGATCACCCAGTGCCGCGACAACAGCTTGGCCGGTAATTCGCCATTGTTGTGTACGGTGATGGTGTAAGCGAAGGCAAAGCGGTTTTGCTCGGGTTGCGATTGTTCTGCCAGATAGCGGGTGACGACGCTGACGTCGACCTGATAACGAGGATCGGACATTCAAGAGGCCTTAAAAACGAAGCGGGACGCGGGGCGTAGCTGATGGAATTCAGTCTAGGCCAAGTATCGGGTAGTAAACCAGACATGAGGGCTGGTGTCCTACCCGATAACGCTTGTTGCCTGTCAGTCGGCGGCGGGTTTCTGTAGGACTTGTTCGCTGAGTTTGTCGGCCAAGCGTACGAAGGCTGCAAGATCGAGCTGCTCCGGGCGCAGGCTGCCGTCGACACCGGCGGCGGTGATTTCGTCGTTGCTCAGCAGCAACTTGAGGGTGTTGCGCAGGGTCTTGCGGCGCTGGTTGAAGGCTTCGCGCACGACGCGCTCCAGCAAGCGGTGATCCTTGGCCGGGTGCGGCAGTACGGCGTGAGGCACCAGGCGCACGATGGCAGAATCGACTTTCGGCGGCGGGTTGAACGCGCCGGGGCCAACGTTGAACAGGTGCTCTACGCGACAATGGTACTGAACCATGATCGACAGACGACCCCAGTCACCGCCGCCAGGGCCTGCCGCCAGGCGCTCGACCACTTCTTTCTGCAGCATGAAGTGCATGTCGCGAATGATGCCTGCGTTGTGCAGCAGGTGGAAAATCAGCGGCGTGGAGATGTTGTATGGCAGGTTGCCCACCACACGCAGGCTGTTCGGCGCAGCGTTCAGGCTGTTGAAGTCGAACTTCAGCGCATCGCCCTGGTGCAGGTTGAAATTGCTCTTGCCGGCGAACTGCTGGTTGAGGATCGGGATCAGGTCTTTATCCAGCTCCACTACGTCCAGCTGGGCACCGCTGTTCAGCAGGCCTTGGGTCAGCGCGCCCTGGCCCGGACCGATTTCCAGCAGGCGGTCTTCGGGCTTGGCATGGATGGAGCGCAGGATGCGGTCGATAACGCCGGCATCGTGCAGGAAGTTCTGGCCAAAGCGTTTGCGCGCCTTGTGTTGGTAATGCTCGGTCATAAACGGGTCTCGGCCATCTGGTAGGCGGTTTCCAGGGCGACTTGCAGGCTGCCGGTGTCGATTTTGCCGCTGCCGGCCAGGTCCAGGGCAGTGCCGTGGTCGACCGACGTGCGGATGATCGGCAAGCCGAGGGTCACGTTGACTGCTGCGCCGAAGCCTTTGTATTTCAGCACAGGCAAGCCCTGGTCGTGGTACATCGCCAGCACCGCGTCGCAGTGCTCCAGATATTTGGGGGTAAACAGAGTGTCGGCGGGCAGGGGGCCGCGAAGGTCCATGCCCTCGCCACGCAGGCGCTCTAATGTTGGTTCGATGATGTCGATTTCTTCATGGCCCAGGTGTCCGCCTTCGCCGGCATGGGGATTGAGCCCGCACACCAGGATACGCGGCTGGGCGATGCCGAATTTTTGTTGCAGGTCGGCATGCAGAATCCGCGTGACGCGCTCCAGACGCTCCGGTGTGATTGCATCGGCAATCTCGCGAAGGGGCAGGTGAGTGGTGACCAGCGCCACGCGCAATCCGCGGGTCGCAAGCATCATCACCACTTGCGCGGTTTGCGTCAGGTCGGCGAGAAATTCTGTATGCCCGGAAAAGGCGATACCCGATTCGTTGATCACGCCCTTGTGCACAGGGGCGGTGATCATTCCGGCGAAGTGCCCGTCCAGGCAGCCCTGACCAGCGCGGGTCAGGGTTTCCAGTACGAAAGCGGCATTGGCTTTGTCGAGCTGACCGGCAGTCACCGGCGCATTGAGCGGCGTATCCCAGACATACAGGCTGTTGGCTGGCGCGGGGATATCCGGCCAGTTGTCCGGGGTCACCGGCAGTAAATCAACGACCACGCCCAACTGCGCGGCCCGCTCAAGGAGCAGGTCGCGGCTGGTAATGGCAATCAGGGGATGTGGCTGGGCTTGCGAGGCAACCAGCAGGCACAGGTCAGGACCTATGCCGGCCGGTTCGCCGGGTGTCAGCGCGAAACGTTGGGGTTTCACTGCGCTGCCTGGTCTGCACCAGGGAGTTTGATCTCTACGTACGCTTCGTCACGGATCTGACGCAGCCAGGTTTGCAGCTCTTCGTCGTATTTGCGGTTACGCAGTACGGTCATTGCTTGCTGCTCACGGGCCTGGGTGGTGCTGTCCGTGGCGCGGCGGCCAAGGACTTCCAGGACGTGCCAGCCATATTGGGTCTGGAACGGCTTGGACAGCTGACCTTGTGGGGTCTTGGCCATCACTTCGCGGAACTCGGGCACCAATGCATTCGGGTCGATCCAGTTCAGGTCGCCGCCGTTGAGGGCGGAACCCGGGTCTTCCGAGAAGCTTTTCGCCAGTTCGCCGAAATCTTCGCCCGATTCGATACGGGTGTAGAGCGACTGGGCCAGGGCCTTGGTTTTTGCTTCGTCGCGGATCGGGCTAGGTTTGACCAGGATATGACGCACGTGTACTTCGTCACGGGTCTGGGTCTCGCCGCCACGCTTGTCGAGGATCTTCAGGATGATGAAGCCGCCCGGCGTGCGCATCGGCTGGGTTACATCGCCGACCGACATGGTGCTCAGCATGCGATCGAACGGAGGTGGCAATTGAGCGGCTTTACGCCAGCCCATGTCGCCGCCTTCCAGTGCGGTTTCGCTGGCGGATTTGGCAATTGCCAACTGAGCGAAGTCAGCGCCTTGCTTGAGCTGCTGGTAAACCGCGTCGGCCTGTTTGGCAGCACTCTGAATTGCATCGGAATTAGCACTTTCCGGTGTAGGAATCAGGATGTTGGCCAAGCGGAACTCTTCGGACAGCTGCATTTTGCCAAGGTCGGAAGCGAGGAAGTTCTTCACTTCCTGCTCGGACACTTGAATGCGCTCAGCCACACGGCGTTGACGCACGCGGCTGATGATCATTTCACGACGAATCTGCTCGCGAGCGTCTTCATAAGACAGGCCATCACGAGTCAGGGCCGCGCGGAATTGATCGATCGACATGTTATTGCGCTGGGCAATGGTGCCGACCGCCTGATTCAGCTCTTCATCGGTGATGCGAATGCCGGAGCGCTCGCCGATCTGCAGTTGCAGGTTTTCGACGATCAGACGCTCAAGCACCTGCTGGTCCAGCACGCTGGCCGGCGGCGCAGCAGCACCGCGTTTGGCGATGGTTTGCTGAACTTCATGAACACGCTGGTCCAGTTGGCTCTGCATGACCACGTCGTTGTCGACAATGGCCACCACCTTATCGATGGACTGTACCGCGGCATTCGCCGCAGTACCCAGGAACAGCGCGCCCAGCATTAGCGGGCGCAGACAATCAGAAAGCTTGGTCTTCACGTTCACGATAACCTTGGATGCCTTTGTCGAGGAAGCTCTCTACTTTGGCGCCGGTGAGGCCGCCGAGACCTTTCAGAACGATTTGTAGGAAGATGCCATGGTCGCCTTTTTCGTTTTCCGGGGAGTTCTGGCTGAACTCCTCATACGAAACCCAGTAACGGCTGATCAGGCGCAGTTTCCAGCAGCAGTTGTCGTACTCGAAACCACCGAAGGCTTCCAGGGTACGGTTGCGGTTGTAGTCATACTGCCAGCGACTGATGGCGTTCCATTGCGGCACGATCGGCCAGATCACCGAGAAGTCGTGCTGTTGGATCTTGTAGTAGTCCTTCACGTAGCCCGGGGTGCCCGGAGTACCGTAGTCACCACCGCCCACCGACCATTGACCGGTGTTCTGGTCGTAACGGACCTGGTCATTACGATAGCGATAGCCGGCGTTGATGACTTTGTTCGGGTTGTCTTCAGGCTGGTAGTGGAACATCGCGCTGCCCGAGCGAGGGCTGCGGCTTTCCGGGTCCCAGTTGTAATTGGCAGTGGTGCGCCAATCGCGGTTCCAGCGGTATTCGTATTCCAGCGCATAAGGCGAAACATCAGTCTGCGAATCCAGGCGGGTATTCGCATCGATCCCCGGCAACTGGACTTTGCGGTCTTGGAAATACAAGGCCTGGCCGACGCTGAGGCGTTGACGTTCGAAGCCGTCTTCTTCGATCCAGCGGTTGGTCACGCCCAGCGACAGTTTGTTCTCGTCGCCGACACGGTCGGAACCAGAGAAACGGTTGTCGCGGAACAGGGACGCATAGTTGAAGGTGTATTCGCCAGTGTCGAAAACCGGGATGTCCTTCTGGTCTTCTTCAGGGACGTACAGGTAGAACAGGCGTGGCTCCAGGGTCTGGCGATAGTTCTTGCCAAACCATGTGGTGTTACGGTCGAAATACAGGCCGCTGTCGATGCTTGCGATCGGGACGCCGCGGTTCTGGTTGCTGCTGAACGTACCGTTGAGACGATCACGTTCGGCGCTCTGGCCGGCGATGTCGGCTTTACCCTTGCCATCGAGATCCAGCTGATATTGGGTGTACTGATACTTGAGCGATGGCTTCACGAAGCCATAGGTCCAGTCCAGTGGCAGGCTGACGCCTGGCTTGAGGTTGAGGCGGTCACCGTTGGCGCGGGCCAGGCCGAACACATTGGTGTCCAGGCGAGGCGACAGGTTGCCGTTTTCATCGGAGAACTGACCCGTTTTCAAATCACGATCGAAACGCACGACTTCTGTTTCGTAGTCGAATTTCAGGCCGTACGGGCGCATTGGCAGCCGACCATTGAGGCTGATCTGCGGCAAACGATCATAGGGCGTGATGTTGGAAACGGTTGCAAGCTGATACGCCTGGGCGTTCAAACGAGCGGTGTAGTTGTCGCCACGGTAAGAAACGGAGCCTTGCTGATTGACGTAATCCTCGGTTTTTACACCAATCTGATCGGTCTGCAGATCCTGGAAATAATAAGGATCGCTGATTTTGGTGTAATCGACTTGCGTGAAAACGCGCGAGTCGAGGCCGCCCTTGTGCTGCCAGTTGTACATGTAGCGGGTTTTTTCGTAGTCGGTCTGCTTGCTGCGGTCGGTGTTGTCATCATTGAGGTACGCAGCACCGAACTGACCTTCGCTGGACTTGGTCAGGTAGCGGAACTCGCCTTCCATCAACAGGCCGCGCTTGCTCATGTAGCGCGGGTACAACGTGGCATCGTAGTTCGGCGCCAGGTTGAAGTAGTACGGAGTGACCAACAGGAAGCCGGTATCGCTGCCGCTGCCAATGGTTGGCGGCAGGAAGCCGGACTGACGACGGTCGTCGATCGGGAAATAAATGTACGGCGTGTACAGAACCGGAATGTCCTTGACCCGCAGCGTCACGTTGGTCGCGGTACCGAAACCGGTCGCCGGGTTCAAGGTGATGTTGTTGCCCTTGAGCTGCCAGGCGTTGCTGTTCGGTTCGCACGTGGTGTACGTACCATCCTTGAGGCGGATGATCGCGTTCTCGGCACGTTTGGCGTACAGCGCGTTACCGCGGATACGGGATTTGTGCATCACGTATTCGGCGTTGTCGACCTTGGCCTCACCGGTGTCGAGCTGCACTTCGGCGTGGTCGCCGACGATCAGCGCGCCGTTGTCGCGAATGCGTACGTTGCCGTCCAGCTCGCCACGGCTCTCGGCCTGGTAGAGGTTCGCTTCGTCGGCTTCAGCCTGCATGCTGCCCTGACGCAGGACCACGTCACCGGCCAGGGTAGCGATCTGTTCATCCTGCTTGTAGCGAGAAGCCTTGGCACCGACAAACGTCGGGGCGTCACTTTTATTCGTCTTGTCATTCATGCCAGGACGAATTGGTTCGATATAGGAACCAGAGCAGTAAGGACCGGTTTCGGCCAATTGCGCTGCAGTGAGATTCTCGCGCGGAACCCAGTCAAGGTGACTGTAGTCTGCGCTACGGGACTTGAGGCCGCGGCCTTTGGATTCGGTGACCTGCACAGGCTTGGTGCCGGTGTCTTCACTGGCGCCGCTCTCGGTAGGTGCTTCACCGGTCGCGGAGACTGCGCTGCCCTCATGGATGGGACGCGGTGGCAATGCAGCCGCCGGCGTCTTGGGCGCACAGTTCCAGGCACCCGAAGCAGAGACTGAGCAGTCATACTGTTCCGCGGCGACCACGAACGAAGTGGCTAGAGGTTGCAGGGCCAGCAGACTGCCAGTGACCAACAACGGAAATTTTTTACGAAACGCGGGGGATTTCAATGCCATCTTATTAGTCCGGGCTTCCTGCGTGCCATCTGCCCGCGGTGTGGGCCGCACGCCTCTCGATGGTCTGAAAAAGATGCTGGATAATAAAGCATGACCCGCTTGACGGCTAGCGCCGTCGGAGACCCTTGCAATGCCTGACCAAGATGTACGTTTGCAACACCTGAAAGTTTGGCTCGATGAGCAATTGGCGACCCTCTTTGCAGAGCAGAGTTGGGGCGCCGTACCCCCGGCCACGTTGACCGCGGCCAGCAGTGATGCGAGTTTTCGGCGCTATTTCCGTTGGGAAGGCGGCGGCAAAAGTTTCGTCGTAATGGACGCGCCGCCGCCCCAGGAAAACTGCAAACCCTTCGTGGATATCGCTTTTTTGCTGGCGAAATCCGGAATAAATGTGCCGAAAATTTATGCCGAAGACCTCGAACGCGGTTTTCTTTTGCTCAATGACTTGGGCAACAAGACCTATCTGGACGTTATCGACAGCGAAAATGCCGACGATTTGTTCAAGGATGCCTTGCAGGCTCTGTTGGCTTTTCAGCAGTTGCCGATGGTTGCTCCGCTGCCGAGTTATGACGTGGCGCTGTTGCGTCGCGAGCTGGAATTGTTCCCCGAGTGGTTTGTGAAGCGTGAGTTGGGCATCGAGTTCGACCCTGCGCAGCAAATGCTCTGGCAGAACGTGTCGCAGCTGCTGATCGACAGCGCCCTGGCGCAACCGAAAGTCCTGGTGCATCGCGACTACATGCCGCGCAACTTGATGCTCAGCGAGCCGAATCCCGGCGTGCTGGATTTTCAGGATGCGGTCTATGGCCCGGTGACCTATGACGTGACCTGCCTGTTCAAGGACGCGTTCCTGAGCTGGCCCGAGGAGCGAGTGCACGGTTGGCTGCAAGATTACTGGCAGCAAGCGGGCGCCCTCGGCATTCCCGTCCAGCCAGACTTCGATGACTTCCTGCGCGCCAGCGACCTGATGGGCGTGCAGCGTCACCTGAAAGTCATCGGTATCTTCGCCCGCATCTGTCATCGCGATGGCAAGCCGCGTTACCTCGCCGACGTGCCGCGCTTCTTTGCTTATATAGATGCAGTGATCGCCCGTCGTCCTGAACTGGCGGAGCTGGATGTGTTGCTGCTGAGTCTGCGTGCTGGAGTGAATGCATGAAGGCAATGATTCTGGCTGCGGGTAAAGGCGAGCGCATGCGCCCGCTGACCCTGACCACGCCAAAACCGCTGGTCCGCGCTGGCGGGGTGCCGCTGATCGAGTATCACCTGCGCGCGCTGGCCGCTGCCGGGTTTACCGAAATCGTGATCAACCATGCCTGGCTGGGACAGCAGATCGAAGACTATCTGGGCGATGGTTCGCGTTATGGCGTGAGCATCCAGTACTCGCCCGAAGGTGAACCGCTCGAGACCGGTGGCGGGATTTTCCGCGCATTGCCATTGTTGGGTGATGAGGCGTTTGTGGTGGTCAACGGTGATATCTGGACCGACTATGACTTCAGCGTCTTGCATCAACCCATCAGCGGCCTGGCGCATCTGGTGTTGGCGGATAACCCGAGCCACCACCCGGCAGGCGATTTCACGCTGGTCGACGGGCAAGTGCACGACGGCCAGGCAGATTCGCCGACCCTGACTTACAGCGGCATTGCAGTGTTGCATCCGCAGCTGTTCGACGGGCACACCGCCGGGGCGTTCAAGCTTGCACCGCTGCTGCGCACGGCCATGGCCGATGGGCAAGTCTCGGGTGAGCGGCTGAGCGGACGGTGGGTGGATGTCGGAACTCACGAGCGTCTGGCGGAAGTTGAAACTCTGATCGAAGCGAGTCGCTGAGATGCTGTGGCCAGGGACTCTGATTGGAGCCGGAGCGGGCTTTGCCATTGCCAGCATTCCGGGGGCCTTGCTCGGCGCTTTATTGGGGCAGGCGCTGGATCGGCACCTGCAATTGCATTCGTGGGGGCATTTGCGTGAAAAGCTCGGTGGCAGGCCGGTGCTGCGCAACGATGAGCTGCTGTTCGTGTTGCTGGGACGGCTGGCCAAATGCGATGGGCGAGTGGTAGACGGGCATATCCAGCAGGCGCGCCTGGAAATGCAGGCACTGGACATGACCGAGCCGGCCAAGCGTCGGGCGATTGCCGCGTTTAACCGAGGCAAGTCGGGCCATGACCGGTTGCGTGGTTATCTGCGGCGCTTGAGTGAGCAACCCCACGCGGCGGAAGGCGTGTTGCGCGCCTGTTGGCGAATGGTCTGGGCCGATGGTCGTGCCGGGCATGCCGAGCGCGAACTGATTCGCCAATGGGGTAAATGGCTGGGCTGGACGTCGTATCAGGTGCAGGCGCTGGCGGCTGACTATGAGCCGCACAAGCAATCGTCGGCCGGCACTGCCATCACTTATCAGGAAGCGTTGTCGCTGTTGGGGGTGTCCGCCACCACCGAACCGGCGCAGATCAAACGCGCCTATCGGCGCCTGCTGAGTCGTCATCATCCGGACAAGATTGCCGGCAGTGGTGCGACGGCGTTGCAGGTACGCGAGGCAACGGACAAGACGCGCGAATTGCATAACGCCTATACGTTGATTCGTCAGCGGCGGGATTTCAGGTAGTCAGTGTGTGATGCGTCGTCAGTGACGACGCCTTCGCGGGCAAGCCAGCTCCTACAGGTTTTATGTCGATCACAAAAATTGCGTACGGCATAAACCCTGTGGGAGCGAGCCTGCTCGCGAAGGGGGCAACTCGGTCTATCAGTCCGCAGCCTGAGGATTCAACCAGCCCCGCACCCGGCGAACCAACTGCTCCTGCTCTGCTTTCGAGTCACCCGGCAACGCCTTGAGCGATACTTGACTGAACGCCGAGCCCTTCAAACGCTTGCTGGCCTGCAAGCGTTCCAGAGCTGCGTTGCGGTCCAGCGGCTTGTCCTTGTAGAAGATGTCGGCGGTGGGCAGTTTTAGTGTCGGCGTCAGCTCAGCCAAGCCAGGTTTTGCTGCCACGGGCGTCTGCGCAGCGACCATCGCGAACTTCTCGACTTGCGAGGGCTGCCTCTCGCTCAGATAACGCGCGGCCCAGTAAGCGCCGGTGCCATGACCCAGCACCACGATGCTGCGAGCGCTCTGCTGTTCGGCGTAGGCAACAGCCGCATCGATGCGTGCGAAAATTCGTTCGGCGTCGGCTTTGACCTGTTCATCGCTGGTTTCAGCAATGGCCTTGTCGGCCACCTCCGCTTCACCGCCCGCCGCCTGCTCGATGGGCGCCGCCGTGGTCGAGTCCTTGCTGGCGGCATCAGGTGCTTTGGGCGGTGGCGTTACTTCAACAATACGTGGCGCAATGGCATCGCTTTGCACGTCTGGCAAGGTGATACTCAGGCTGCTCCACTCGGCGTCCGGCAATTGGCGCCGCAGCGGGCCGATTGCCTGCGGCCAGTCAACGGTTTCGCCAGCGCCCGGGATGATAATCACCGCACCCTTGGGATCAGCGGTATTGGCCGGCTTCCACAAGGCCAGAAACGTGTCGCTGCCGGCCTGGAGTTGTTGCTGTTCCTGAGCGGGAATTTTTCGCTCAAGTGCTGCCGCTTCTTCCTGACTACGCTCAAGCAGCGGCTGACGTTCGACCGGTTTTTCGTCTGCGGACTTTTCCGCGGCGGCCGGTGCCGGGTCTGCGGCCTCGACGGAAAAGGCGCAAGGCAGGATCAGCGACAGGCACAATGCTGGCAGTGCCAGGCGGTAGACAGGGGGCATCGGATATTCCAGGCCAGAAGTGGTTCCGGCAGCCTAATGGGTTGGTCAGTATTTGTCAGTGTGTGAGACTTCAATGATGCGTTTTTGCTGTCTGTGGGTTATCGGCTGTTTGTGGTTTCCCTTGATGGGCTGGGCGGCGCCTGCGCCACCGGAGCACACCGCGCAGTTGTCTGCGAGCCAGCAGCAATGGCTCGCGCAACATAATGAATTACGCGTCGGACTGGTGTTGCAAGTGCCCTATGCGCAATACGATCGCCGTTTGCAGCGGCTGTCCGGGGTTAACGTCGAGCTGATGAAGTGGGTGGCAAAAGCGCTCAAGGTCGAGTTGAGCTGGCGTAACTATCCCGACCTTGCGCAACTGGAAGCCGCCGCGCGCGAAGGTGAAATCGACATCGCCCCGGGGTTGGCGCAAACCCCCGGCGGCCTGCGCCTGTGGCAGTTTTCCGATCCATACATGCGGGTGCCGCAACTGGTGGTCAGTGACCAGAAGGGCGCCGGCGTGGTCGAGTTGGAAAAACTCGACAGCCAGACCCGCGTCGCCGTACGCATGCCCAGCGCCACCGCCGATTACCTGCGCAGCAATTACCCGCATTTGAACCTGCAGGGCGTGCCGATCGAGCGTCAGGCACTGCAACTGTTGTTGAGTCAGCAGGCCAGTTATGCCGTGGTCGATGAAGCGCAATTGGGACGTTTGTCTGTCGAACCGGAGTTTGCCGGGTTGGTGGTGGTCGGTGATATTGGCCTGCCGCAACTGCTGCGCGTGGCTACACGGCGGGACTGGCCGGAACTCGCCGGCATCATCGAAAGCGCGCTGCGGGCGATCCCCGCCAAGGACCTGGAACAACTGCACAACCAATGGCTGCAAGCCAAATACCCGCGACTGACCGAGTCGCCGGGTTTTTGGCAGAACCTCTGCCTGCTGTTGGCAGTGTTGATGCTGAGCTGCATGGCGATCGTGGTCTGGCAGCGTCGGCAGCAACACAGTCTTGAGCAACGGTTGTTGGTAGCACGCGAAGACATTGCCTTGCGTGCCGCCAGCGAAGAAGCGTTGCGCCTCACCCAGTTTTCCATCGACCAGAGCACCGTCGGCATTCTCTGGGTCAACTGGGACAGCCATGTGCGCTACGCCAACCGCGCCGCGGAAACCATGCTCGGCTATCCGTCGGGAGGCATCATCGATCGGCCGTTGATCGATTTCGAACCGGGTCTGCACATGGACCGCTGGCTGAACCTGTGGAAACGCGCCCGCGCCAGCGAAGAAGGGCCGCTCAGCTTTGAAACCAATTGCCTGCGAGCCGATGGCAGCATTCTGCCGACGGATGTTTCGTTGAGCTTCCTGCGTTTTCGCGATGGCGAATACCTGGTGGTCTACCTCAACGACGTCACCGAGCGTCGTCGTGCGCTGGCCGCGTTGCAGGAGAGCGAGGCGCGCTTGCAAGGGATTGCCGCGAACGTGCCTGGATTGGTCTTTCGCCTGGAGCGGGCTCCGGTGACAGGGCAGATCGACTTTGCCTACATCAGCGAGGGCAGCGAGAGCCTGGTCGGTTATTCCCCCACCACATTGGCCCACCGCGACAAAGGTCTGCGTAGCCTGGTGCATCCGGATGACAAGGCCAGTTACCACCAGACGCAGGATCATGCGCTGGACACTGACAGTGACTGGTCGTGGCAAGGGCGGATTCTCACGCGCCAGGGCGATCAGCGCTGGGCCGAGATCAAGGCCATCACGCGTCGCCTCGATGACGGCACCTATGTCTGGGACGGCATCGTCTGGGACATCAGCGAGAGCAAACGCATTGAGCTGGAACTCGCCAGCTCCCGTGAGCAATTGCGTGAATTGTCCGCACACCTGGAGAGCGTGCGAGAAGAGGAAAAGGCGCGCATCGCCAGGGAAGTTCACGACGAGTTGGGTCAGATGTTGACCGTTTTGAAACTGGAAACGTCCATGTGCGAACTGGCCTACGCCCAGCTCGACCCAGGTCTGAATGAGCGCTTGAACAGCATGAAGCGTTTGATCGCTCAGTTGTTCCAACTGGTGCGCGATGTGGCCACGGCGTTGCGGCCACCGATTCTCGATGCCGGGATCGCTTCGGCCATCGAATGGCAGGCCCGGCGTTTCGAGGCGCGCACGCAGATTCCGTGTCTGGTGCAAGTGCCGGAGAACTTGCCGGTGCTCAGCGATGCCAAGGCGATCGGCTTGTTCCGGATTCTTCAGGAAGCGCTGACCAATGTCATGCGGCATGCCCAGGCGCATACTGTTGAACTGACATTGACGCTTGAGGGCGACGAGTTGTGCCTGACTGTCAGCGATGATGGCGTAGGATTTGTCGCCACTACTGGTCGGCCAACATCCTTTGGGGTTGTGGGCATGCGCGAGCGAGTGTTGATCATGGGCGGGGAGCTGTTGCTTGAAAGTGAGCCGGGGGAGGGCACGACGTTGAGTGTGCGCGTACCTTTGGATGAGGCCTGAAGAATTTGTGTTGGTTTTACTGACGCCTTCGCGAGCAGGCTCGCTCCCACACGGATTGTGTGAACGCCACAGATCCAAATGTGGGAGCGAGCCTGCTCGCGATAGATCTTGAATCTGGAGAAAGACCGTGATCCGTGTACTGGTAGCCGAAGACCACACCATCGTTCGCGAAGGCATTAAACAACTGATCGGCCTGGCCAAGGACTTGCTGGTGGTGGGCGAGGCGAGCAATGGCGAGCAGTTGCTCGAGACCTTGCGTCATGTGCCTTGCGAAGTGGTGTTGCTGGACATCTCGATGCCGGGCGTCAATGGCCTGGAAGCGATTCCGCGGATTCGCGCACTGAACAATCCACCGGCGATCCTGGTGTTGTCGATGCACGACGAAGCGCAAATGGCTGCCCGGGCGTTGAAGGTCGGCGCGGCGGGTTACGCGACCAAGGACAGCGACCCGGCGCTGCTGTTGACGGCGATCCGCAAGGTCGCGGCGGGCGGTCGTTACATCGACCCGGACCTGGCCGACCGCATGGTTTTCGAAGTCGGCCTGACGGATTCGCGGCCGCTGCATTCGTTGCTCTCGGAGCGCGAATTCTCGGTGTTCGAACGCCTGGCCCAGGGCGCCAACGTCAACGACATCGCCCAGCAACTGGCCCTGAGCAGCAAAACCATCAGCACCCACAAGGCGCGGCTGATGCAGAAACTCAACATCACCTCGCTGGCTGAACTGGTGAAGTACGCCATGGAACACAAACTGCTCTGAAAACACCGAATCCCCCCTGTAGGAGCCGGCTTGCTGGCGATGGCGATCTCAATGACGCCATCGCCAGCAAGCC
>NZ_JAHBDB010000047.1:0-40687 GCF_019956105.1 Pseudomonas sp. BF-RE-25 | reverse complement strand
ACTACCTCCCCATACCGCCCCAGCCCCTTCTTCACGATCCTTCCCGACATCGGCACTGAAAACCTCCTCGCCCATGCCTGCGAGTCATTGGCATCCGCCAGCGTCATGACCAGCGATTTAGCCACCTACCTCGATGGTTCACAGCGCAACACCGCGCTGGCCATTGCGCAAATCATCATGCTGGCGGAGCTGGCAGTGAACCAGGCACTGGATAACGTTGATCCGCAGGAGTAGGCAGGCATACCGCGTCATCGTTAATCGCGAGCAGGCTCGCTCCCACACTGGACCGCGTTCCCTTGCGGGAGCGAGCCTGCTCGCGATGACGGACGACCAGCCGACAGTGATGTCATCTGATCCACCGGCACATCCAGCCGCGCTCGCCCATAAAACGCCAACGCCGTCAGCAAACACGCCAGCCACACGAAGATCCCGGCCCAAAACGTGTGGGACATGTAGTGCCAGCCTTGCAGGACCCGTGTCGTGCCGTAGACAAAACCGAGCAGCAGCGAGCCGTACATCAGCGCTTTCGAATAGCGCCAGCGATAGCGGCGCGCCACGAAGTACAACGCCAGCATGGTGAACCCGCCCGAAGCATGCCCGCCCGGCCAGCAGCGCCCCTCACCGGCTTCCCTGAACAGTTGGAAGTTTTCGTACCACTCCATGTGAGCAATTTTCCCGCCATACAGGGTCGTCTCAATTGGGCAATACACGCTGGTGTGCGCCTTGAGGAAATGGATCACCCCGGTGCAAATGGCGAACGCGAACACCACAAACAGAAAATCCCGACGATGGTCATAGGCAAACTTCAGCACCGGAGCGGCTTTGCTCCGCTCCAGGAATCGGCCAAGACGCGGTCGCTTTTGCGGGTTGATCAGCGGCCAGACAAACGACAGCATCGCGCCGATCAAGGCAATTTCAGCAGTCCAGTTCGGAATGATGCGCGCCCATTTATGGGTGAGCTTTTCAAAGAAGTGAACCTGGTCGAGCGGGAAGGTCTGGGTCAGCGGATCAAAAAAAAGATTACTGAACGCGATGTCGATTTTGGTCATGTCGAACATCAGAAAAACGGCGGCTGCGCAGGCCAGTGGAATACCGAAGTTGAAGTAGTAAAAACGCATGGGATTACTCATTGGCTGGTCACCGAGCGCCAGTCGGAAGCCTCGATGTAACCAAGCATTCGCGGCGCCTGTAGCGATTCGGCGGAGATAAACAAAGAGGCGCCATAGCCAAGAGTGGCCGTCGGCAGCTTGAGGCCTTTCTCGATCTGCGCCATGCATTCACTGTGGGTCACCAGAATCAGATTACGCCCTGGCACTTTGTGCGCCAGCGCGTCACGCAACATAGTGCCCTTGCAATTGATCAACCACTCCTCATGGGTACTCACCTTGTTGAACATGTAGGAGGCCGTCTGCGCGGTCCGCATCATCGGGCTGTTGTAAATGTCAGCCTCGCCCAGGCCGAGCCTTTCGAATTGCGCACCGACACTCACGGCGACGCTGCGCGAACGATCCGTGATGCCGTCATTGCCCGTCAGACACGCGGCCGTCGAGTGATCGCAGCGCTCGACATGGCGCACCAGCACAATCATGTCGCCCTTGGCCCAACCGGATAACAACGCCCGGGCACCCGCGACATTGCCATGGGCCAGGTCCGGAACGGCGGCAGGCCGCAACAGCCAGACGGTCAACGGGATCACCAACAGCGCCGAGGCGAGTACCACTGCAGTGTTTCGATAGCGGGTAAAACGGCTCAGATCAATCGAGCGTTTGACCCCGAACAGACTCAGTCTCAATTCCACATCAGGCCGCCTCACCGGCATGCATCACTTACATTCGATGCCGCGAGGGTAGAGAGGCTCGCGTCGGCAGCCGGTGAAACCCATGTGAAAAAAAGCTTAAGCCCCCTGCAAAAACTTTTGTTACAGAACCGTCTGACAAAATCCTTTCAGCTCTCGCGATTGCTGCCGATACAGACCTGCTACACACCCTTGGCTACCAAAAACAACAATCTTCCAGCCAACCGACGACCAAAAGCGCAACGTTCCTGGAGGAATTTGATGAATAGCTGGTTCGGCAACATCAGCGTGAACATGAAACTGGGCCTGGGGTTTGGCCTGGTCCTGGCACTGACCTGCGTCCTCGCCCTGACCGGCTGGACGAGCCTGGGCAGCCTGATTGACCGCAGCAACTGGATGAGTGACATCACCCAGCTCAATGCCGGCCTGACCAAACTGCGTGTGGTTCGCCTGCAATACATGCTGACCAACGGCGATGAAACCACCGCGCAGAACGTCCAGACCACCCTGGATGCGTTTGCCGCTCAGCAACAAGCGCTGCTGGTGAAGTTCAAGAGCCCGGAAAACCTCAAGTTGCTCAAAGAGCAAGGTACGCAAATTGACGCGTACAAAACGTCCCTGAACAAAATGCGCAGCGCCTACCGTTCCGGCAACAGCGCGCGCGACGCCATGGGTACCAACGCGGAAAACGCGAATTCGCTGATCAACGCCATCAGTACCCGTGTACAACAAATGCCGTTGAGCGATCAGCGCTTCGAACAATTCCAGGCCATCACCGCCGCCAAGGAAGCGTTCATGCTGGCCCGTTACGAAGTGCGTGGTTATACCGCGACCACCAACGCCGAGACCGAGCAGAAAGCCGTCGGCCAACTGGATGCGGCCATCGCCAGCCTGAAACAACTCAATGTGCAATTCGCCGACACGATGCTGGACGAGTTGCGTCAGCTGGAAACGGCATTGAGCAATTACCGCAGCGCTTTGCAGGCCTATAAGGCCGCGAGCAACGATGCTGTGCAGGCGCGCAAGGAAATGACCGATCAGGGCGCCGCCATCGTGACCCTCAGCGAGCAGCTGTATCAGATCCAGCTCGACCGTCGTGACGCCGAAAGCGCACAAGCCCGCACTCTGCAACTGATCAGCACCTTGCTGGCGTTGCTGGTCGGGATCATTGCTGCCGTCATCATCACCCGTCAGATCACCCGCCCGCTGCGCGACACGCTGGCAGTGGTCGAGCGCATCGCCGGCGGCGACCTGTCCCAGGACGTCAAAGTGACCCGCCGCGATGAACTCGGCGTATTGCAACAAGGCATCGCGCGCATGGGCGTGACCCTGCGTGACCTGATCAGCGGTATCCGCGACGGCGTTACCCAGATCGCCAGCGCCGCCGAAGAGTTGTCCGCTGTGACCGGGCAGACCAGCGCCGGCGTTAACAGCCAGAAGATCGAGACCGATCAGGTGGCCACCGCCATGCACGAGATGACCGCCACCGTGCAGGAAGTCGCGCGCAATGCCGAAGAAGCGTCACAAGCAGCGGCCGCCGCCGACGGCGAAGCCCGCGAAGGCGACAAAGTGGTCAACGAAGCCATCGCCCAGATCGAGCGCCTGGCCAGCGAAGTGGTGCGTTCCACCGAAGCCATGAGCGTGCTGCAACACGAAAGCGACAAGATCGGCAGCGTCATGGACGTGATCAAGGCCGTGGCCGAACAGACCAACCTGCTGGCACTCAACGCCGCTATCGAAGCAGCGCGCGCCGGTGAAGCCGGTCGTGGTTTTGCCGTGGTGGCCGACGAAGTGCGTGGCCTGGCCCAGCGTACGCAGAAATCCACCGAGGAAATCGAAGGCCTGGTGGCCGGTTTGCAGAACGGCACGCAACAAGTGTCCGCCGTGATGAACAACAGCCGCGCCCTCACCGACAGCAGCGTCGCCCTGACCCGCAAGGCCGGCGTATCACTGGAAAACATCACCCGCACTGTGTCCAACATCCAGTCGATGAACCAGCAGATCGCTGCCGCCGCCGAACAGCAAAGCGCCGTGGCCGAAGAGATCAGCCGCAGCATCATCAACGTACGCGACGTGTCCGAACAGACCGCCGCTGCCAGCGACGAAACCGCTAAATCCAGTGTTGAACTGGCGCGGTTGGGGAATCAGTTGCAGATGATGGTGAGTCACTTCAGGGTTTGACGTTCACGTTGCGGTGAAGCAAAGGCCCATTCGCGGGCAAGCCTCGCTCCTACAGGGTTGATGTCGTTCGGAAAATCATCTGAACAACATCAACCCTGTAGGAGCGAGGCTTGCCCGCGAATGCAATCGAACAGACAACGGATACCTGGGATCAGCCCTTAGCCTCGCCTTCACCGCCTTAACGAAGGGGTAGATCTAACTCGATACCACCACTCTCTCTGAATCGATTATTGATTCGACTCCCCAAACCGCAGGTACGACCATTCGGGTCGAGCGCTTTCCTCAAGATGAAGAGAGCCTCCTCTTCAACTGAACGGCAATTACTCTCTGCCGCGATTCGCAATTGCTCGTAGATCTGCTGATCAAGATTGCCAATGGTAATGCTGGCCATAAGCGCCTCCTGTGCTCGTCGAAATTGAACGGACGACACTATCACGAGGCGTGATTTTTCCTGCCGCGTTACACACTAATCGCATTGGTAAACACCAACCGATTCCCGAACGGATCAGCGATGGTCATGTCCTGGCTGCCCCACGGCATGGCCTGAATCTGTGGGTGTGAAAACGTGTAGTCCTTGGCCAGCAATTGCTGCTGAAACGCCTCCAGCTCATCGGTCTCGATGCGCAGCGCCGAGCCCGGTGTGCTGTCGCCGTGATGTTCCGACAGGTGCAACACGCATTCGCCGCGGGAGACTTGCAGGTACAGCGGGAAATTCGGCTCGAAACGGTGCTGCCAGTCGATCTTGAAGCCGAGGAAGTCGACGTAGAACTCCACGGCCTTGTTTTCGTCGAAAATCCGCAGGATCGGGGTGGTTTTGCCGAAGCTCATCAAGTTGCTCCCAGACTGGTAAGGCCCAGAGTGTAGCCGGGCTAGTGTCAGCGCTTCGGCTTGGCGATGGCTTTCTTTAATTGCAATGTGCCATCACGTGAAGCAGTTCAAAAGATTTGTCGACTGATCCATCGCCATCGCTGGCAAGCCAGCTCCTACAGGGGACGGTGCAAGCCCTGAAAACCTGCGCGCAAATCGCCTTCCCGCGCCAGGAACCGCCCTTCCCGTTTCCCGTTAGCCTGCCCTTCGCTGTAACTCAACACACCGTTGACCCACACCCCGTCGATGCCTTCTGCCGCCCGCTGCGGATCGTTGAAATCCGCGACATCACGAATGGTTGCAGGATCGAACAACACCAGGTCGGCCCAATGCCCTTCACGGATTTCACCGCGTTCCTTCAAGCCGAATCGCGCCGCGGACAACCCAGTCATTTTGTGTACCGCGGTGTGCAGCGGAAACAGCCCGACATCGCGACTGAAATGTCCGAGGACGCGTGGGAAAGCGCCCCACAAACGTGGATGCGGGAACGGGTCTTCCGGCAAGCCGTCGGAACCGACCATCGACAGCGGATGCGCGAGGATGCTTCGTACATCCGACTCGTCCATTCCGTAGTACACCGCGCCAGCCGGTTGCAGCCGGCGAGCGGCCTCCAGCAGCGGAACGTTCCACTCGGCGGCGATATCCATCAGGTCGCGGCCACCGAGTTCCGGGTGCGGCGTGGACCAGGTGATGGTGATGCGATGAGCGTCGGTGACTTGCTTGAGGTCCAGGGTCGAAGAGCTCGCCGCGTAGGGATAACAATCGCAGCCCACCGGGTGGGTTTTCGCGGCCTCTTCAAGTGAGGCCAACAGTTGCGGACTGCGCCCCCAGTTACCGGCGCCGGCACATTTGAGGTGGGAAATGATCACCGGTGATTGCGCATGACGGCCGATCTGGAACGCCTCGTCCATGGCCTCCAGCACGGGCTCGAATTCGCTGCGCAAATGGGTGGTGTACACCGCGCCGAACGAGGTCAGTTCTTCGGTCAGTTGCATCACTTCATCGGTGGAAGCCGAGAACGCGCTGGCGTACGCCAGACCAGTGGACAGACCCAACGCGCCGGCTTCAAGGCTTTCGCGCAGTTGCTCACGCATCGCGCTGATTTCATCCGGCGTGGCCGTGCGAAACAGGTCGTCGAGGTGATTGCTGCGCAACGCGGTGTGGCCGACCAGGGCGGCGACGTTCAACGTGGTGTTCGCTGCTTCGACCGCCGCGCGGTAGTCGCGAAACGTCGGGTAAACAAAGGCCGCCGAGGTGCCGAGCAGGTTCATCGGGTCTGGCGGATCGCCCTTCAAACTCACCGGCGAAGCGCTGATCCCGCAGTTGCCGACGATCACCGTGGTCACGCCCTGGCTGAGCTTGGGCAGCATTTGCGGCTGGCGGATCACCACCGTGTCGTCGTGGGTGTGCACGTCGATGAAACCCGGCGCCAGCACTCGGCCGGCGGCGTCGATTACTTCGCTGGCAGTGGCGTCGTGCAGGTCGCCGATGCGCTCGATGCGGCCGTGCAGAATCGCCACGTCGGCGGGGTAACCGGGGGCGTTGCTGCCGTCGATGATCAGGGCGTTGCGAATCAGCGTGTCGTACATCATGTCAGTCTCCCAGCGGCAAGTGATCGTCGCCGCCGCGGTAATCGTCGAGGGCGAGTTTGATCCGCCGCAGACGTTCTTGATTGTCTTCAGGATTGGCCAGCGCCAGCTCGGTTGCGAGCACGTCGATGGCCAGCAACATGCCGTAGCGCGCCGCCGTGGGTTTGTAGATGAACGAGGTTTCCGCACTTTGCAGTGGCAGCACGATGTCGGCCAGTTGCGCCAACGGCGAGTCGCTGCGTGTGATGGCCAGAATCCTTGCGCCGTAGTTACGGGCCAGTTCCACCGTTTCGAGCAACTCAGGGGTGATGCCGGTCAGCGAGCAGACGATGACCACGTGCTCGGCACTGAGGCTGGCTGCGGTGACCCGCATCATCACCGGGTCGTGACACACCGAAATCGGGTAGCCGAAACGCACCAGCCGCACTTGCAGTTCATCGCTGCACAAGGTCGAGCAACCGCCCATGCCAAAGGCGTGAATCATCCGCGCCTTGCCCAACAGTTTCACCGCGTCGGCGAAGCGCGACTCGTCGAACGCCGACAGGTGCTGACGCAACGTCGACTCGATATCGCCGACGATCTGCCCATAGAACGCAGACTGATCGGGCGTGCCCGCCGGGTCGAGAAAACGGCTGCCGACGCCGCTGGCCTGCGCCAGTTGCAGGCGCAGGTCGCGCAAGTCGCGGCACCCCACCGTACGGGCGAAACGCGACAGTGTGGCGGTGCTGACTTCCGCTCTCAGCGCCAGCTCGTCGAGGCTGGCGGCAGAGGCAAATCCTACGTCGTCGAGCATCAGTCGCGCGATACGTCCTTCGCCGGCGCTGAAGGAGTCCTGACGGGCGCGGATCTGGTAGAGGATGTCCATGGCAGGCGGCTCCGGTTAAATCAGGTAAGAAAGACCCACGGTCAGCGCGAAGGCGACCAGCGAAATAATGGTCTCCAGCACGGTCCAGGTCTTGAACGTCTGGGTGACGCTCATGTTGAAGTATTCCTTGATCAACCAGAAGCCGCCGTCGTTGACGTGGGAAAAGATCACCGACCCGGCGCCGGTCGCCAGCACCAGCAACTCCGGGTGCGGATAACCCAGACCGATGGCCACCGGCGCCACGATGCCGGAAGCGGTGGTCATGGCCACGGTGGCGGAACCGGTGGCGATGCGCATCAACGCGGCGAACAGCCAGCCCATCAGCAGCGGCGACAGGTGAAATTCGTGGGCCAGGCTGACGATCTGGTCGGTGACCCCGGCGTCCACCAGGATCCGGTTCAAACCGCCACCGGCGCCGACCAGCAAGGTGATGCTGGCGGTCGGTGCCAGGCATTCGTTGGTGAATTTGAGGATCGATTCACGGTTGAAGCCCTGGGCGAGGCCGAGGGTCCAGAAGCTCAGCAAGGTCGCCAGCAACAGCGCGATCACCGAGTTGCCGATGAACAGCAAAAACTGGTTGAAACCGCTGCCCGGCGTGGAAATCAGGTTGGCCCAACCGCCGATCAGCATCAACAGCACCGGCAACAGGATGGTCGCCATGGTGATGCCGAAACCCGGCAGGCTGTCGCGCGGTTCGCGCTCGAGGAACTGGCGTTCCAGCGGGTTTTCCGCCGGCAGTTGAATGCGCGGCACGATGAACTTGGCGTACAGCGGGCCGGCAATAATCGCCGTCGGAATGCCGATCAAAATCGCATACATCAACGTCTGCCCCACCGACGCCTGATACACCTGCACCGCCAGCATCGCCGCCGGGTGCGGCGGCACCAGGGCATGCACCACCGAGAGCCCGGCGACCATCGGCAAACCGACCATCAGGATCGACACACCGACCCGGCGCGCCACGGTAAACGCAATCGGCACCAGCAACACAAAACCGACTTCGAAGAACAGCGGCAGCCCGACCAGAAACGCAATGCAGACCATCGCCCAATGCGCGTTCTTCTCGCCGAAACGGTCGATCAAGGTGCGCGCCACCTGCTCGGCACCGCCGGACTCGGCCATCATCTTGCCGAGCATCGTGCCCAGCGCCACCACCAGCGCAATGTGCCCCAGGGTCTTGCCGACACCGGCCTCGTAGGCGCCGACCACGCCGGACGGCGGCATGCCGGCCAGCAATGCCAGGCCGATGGACACCAGGGTGATGACGATGAAGGGATTAAGCCGGTAACGGGCGATCAGAACGATCAGCGCGATGATGGCGATGGCGGCATATACCAGCAGCCAATAGCCGAAGGACAGGGTCATGCGGTACTCCTCGAAAGGGTCACGTCGAAAGTTTTGTGAAACTCTTAAAACATTTCGAAGCGTGAAACTCAAACGAGGTGAAAGTAATTTTCGTAGAGGGGTAAGGGTTGTCGCGCAGAGATATGCGGGGTCGGTGAATATGAAAATCAGGCACGCGAACTTTCATCCATTCCCCTGTAGGAGCGAGACCGGCTTGCCGGCGATGGGCGTCAACGATAACGCGCACTTCCTGAATCAACGCGTTGTCTGAACGTTTTTCGCGAGCAGGCTCGCTCCTACAGGGAATGGCCGCAGCCCAGAGGATTGATAGATCAGTCGTGATTCACCCGTGCGCGCTTGAGCAACTTCTTGCAGCGTTCGGACAAGTGCAGCACACGCAGGTGCTTGCCAGCCTTGGCGTAACGCTCGCGCAGGGTCTTCAGCGCCGCGATGGCCGAGTAGTCGACGAAGCTCAGGTGACGACAATCAATCGTCACCACGGACGGGTCATTGGCAGGGTCGAACTGGTTTAGAAACGGTGTAGTCGAGGCAAAAAACAGCGTGCCATGCAGCAGGTAAAGCTTGCTGCCGTCGGTTTCGAGGTGACTGTCGGCATACAGTTCGCGGGCCTGCTGCCAGGCAAAGTTGAGCGCTGCAATGATGATCCCGCAAAGCACGGCGGTGGCCAGGTCGGTGAACACCGTGATGACCGTTACGGCGACGATCACCAGCACATCGTTCAGCGGAACCTTGTTGACCACCCGCAGCGAAGCCCAGGCAAATGTCTGTTGCGACACCACGAACATCACCCCGACCAATGCGGCCAGCGGAATGCGCTCGATCAGCGGCGACAAGAACAAAATGAACAGCAGAATCAGCACGCCGGCCACCACACCGGAAAGCCGACCTCGGCCACCGGAGCTGAGGTTGATCACGGTCTGGCCGATCATCGCGCAACCGCCCATGCCGCCAAACACGCCGGAGACCATGTTGGCCGCGCCCAGCGCCACACACTCACGATCCGGGAAGCCACGGCTCTCGGTGATTTCGTCGGTCAGGTTCAGGGTCAGCAGGGTTTCCAGCAGGCCGACCAGCGCCATCAATATCGCGTAGGGGGCGATGATGCGCAGGGTGTCCAGCGTCCACGGAATGTCTGGCAAGGCCAGCGTCGGCAAGCCACCGGCGATGTGCGCCATGTCGCCCAGGGTGCGAGTCGGCAAGCCGAGCAGATACACCGCCAGCCCGACGCCCAGAATCGCCACCAGCGCTGGCGGCACGGCGCGGGTCAGGCGCGGCAGCAGATAGACGATCGCCATCGTCAGCGCCACCAATCCGCTCATCACATAAAGTGGTGAGCCGCTGAGCCAGTTGTCACCACTCTTGAAGTGTTCCAGTTGTGCCAGCGCGATGATGATCGCCAGGCCGTTGACGAAGCCGAGCATCACCGGATGCGGCACCATCCGCACCAGTTTGCCAAGTTTCAGCAACCCGAACGCCAGCATGATCAACCCGCCCAGCAACACCGTCGCGAGCAAGTACTGCACACCGTGCTGCACCACCAGCGCGACGATCACCACGGCCATCGAACCGGCCGCGCCCGACACCATGCCCGGCCGACCACCGAACAGCGCGGTCAGGGTGCAAATGATGAACGCGCCGTACAGGCCCATCAGCGGATTGAGGTGAGCCACCAGTGCGAAGGCGATGCATTCTGGCAATAAGGCGAAGGATGTGGTGAGCCCGGCCAGGACATCGGCGCGCAGACGGTTTGCTTTCATGGGGAGGACTGGACACAACTGGGGAAGAGGGGGCGGATGGTACGGAATTGAAGAGAACCCGGCCAGTTGTCGGGTTGCTGAAAAAGCTATCGCGAGCAGGCTCACTCCCACATTCGACCGCATTCCATCTGGAGGAACTCGTTCTAATGTGGGAGCGAGCCTGCTCGCGATGGCAGCGACGCGGTCTAAAGCGAACTCACACCATCTCGTTAAGAATCCACTCAACCACCGAAGTCCGCTTCGGCACCCAACCCAGCAATGCCCGCGCATGCTTGCCGCGCACCCGGCTGTTGGAACCCAAACCGTAGTTGGCCATTTCATAACCCCACTCGGCTTCGGCGTCTTTCAACGGCCAGTCTTGCGGCTCAGCGAGATTCAACGCCTGGGCAATCGCCGTGGTCATGTCGACGAACGACGCTTCACCGCTCTCAACGAAATAGAACGTGCCCGGTACGTTTTTGGTCAGCGCCAGCAGATACAGGGACACCACGTCCTCGATGTGCACGTTGGACCAGATGTTCTGGCCGGTGCCGACATGCCGAACCACGCCACTTTTGCGTGCCTGTTTCAGCAGGCGCGGCAACTGCACGCTGTCGCGATTGACGCCCAGGCTGTGGCCGTAGATCAGCGTGTTACAGATGACCGCCGAGTTCACCCCGTCGTTCGCCGCATCGAGGATCAGGTTGTCGATGGCCACGCGGGCCGCCTTGTCGACAGTAGGCTCCGGCAGCGTGTCTTCATAATAAATGGCGTCGCCGAACTGACCGCCCGACGCATCGCCGACGATGCTCGAACCGCTGGTGTGCAGGAAAACCTTGTTGGAACCGCGCAAGGCATTGACCAAGGCTTCCACCGCGCCGCGATGGTCGCTGCTGGCGGCGTTGATCACCGCGTCGGCAGCGCGGGCCTGTTCGGCCAATAGTGCGCTGTCGTCAAGAGTGCCGATGACCGCCGTGATGCCCAACGCGCTCAGTTCATTGGCTTGTTCGCTGCTGCGCACCAGGCCGGTGACCTTGTGGCCAGCGCGAACCAGGCCCGTAGCGATGGAGCCGCCGATGAAACCTGCGGCGCCGGTAACGAATACGTTCATGGAGAAACTCCCTGCGTGAATAAGTGATGCAACGAGTATCAAGCAGTCATCACGACTGAAAAATCCCCGTTGACCCAATTCACTCTTGCGCAGGAGTCATGAATCAACCTTCAAAATCCGCATTCGCGTACACCGCCAATTTGCCCTGGATAAAGTCCAGGAAGCACTGAATCCGCAGGGCCAGCTGCGAGTTGCGGTAATAGACCGCGTTGATCGGCTGGCGATAACCGCTGTTGAAATCCGCCAGCAGCACTTTCAGGCGCCCGGCACGGATGTCTTCGATGGTCATGAAATGCGACAGGCTGGCAATGCCCTGACCTTCCAGCGCCAGGTGCCTGATCGTCTCGCCGCTGGACGCGCTGATGGACGCCTGAATCGGCCAGCGGTCACCATGCACATAACGCAGCGGCCATTGGTTGAGGCCTTCATTGTGGGTGAAGCCCAACAGCGCGTGCCCGCTCAGGTCCTCGACCACCAGCGGTGTGCCGTGTTGCTCAAGGTAAGCCGGGCTGGCGACGATGTGCAGCGGGCTGCAACCCAGCGAGCGGGCGTGCAGGGTCGAGTCGGCCAGCGTGCCGATGCGGATGGCGATGTCGGTGCTTTGCTCGAGCAGGTCGATGATCAGGTCGTTGCTGTTGAGTTCGAGCTGGATGTCCGGGTAGAGCCGGCGGAACTCGTCGATGTACGGCACGATGGCGTGCAGCATGAACGGCGAGGCGGCGTTGATCCGCAGACGCCCGGACGGGGTTTGCTGACGTGAACTGAGGCGTTCTTCAAGTTCCTCCATCTGATCGAGAATCAGTTTGGCGTGCTCGAAGAAATACTTGCCCTCCTCCGTCAGGTCCATGCGCCGCGTGGTGCGGTTGATCAGCGTGGTATCGAGCTTGGCCTCCAGCCGCGACAATGTGCGGCTGACCGCCGAAGGCGTCTGCCCGACCTGTTCGGCCGCAGCGGAAATCGATCCGCACTCAATCACGCAGACGAAAATCTGCAACTCATCGGATCTGGCTTTCACGTGTGTCCTCTTTTGCCTATCGGCGTGGCATGAATCGCCAAGATCGCAGCCTTCGGCAGCTCCTACATGATTTGGCGTACACCTGTAGGAGCTGCCGAAGGCTGCGATCTTTCCGGCCGTTGCGACGGATATTAGCCTTAAACGCTTATACCGACAGGCCGAACACCTCGCTCAGGTGCTGCTCATAACGCGCCACATCACCTTCGATGTTCGGGCGTTTCATCACATCAACCGCCAGGAACGTCGGCAAACCGGTCATGCCAAGGAATTCGTTGGCCTTGTGGAACGGGAAGTACACCGCGTCCACGCCCTTGCCTTCGAAGAAGTCGGTCGGGTCGTCGAAGGCTTGCTGCGGCGCATTCCAGGTCAGAGACAACATGTATTGCTTGCCCTGCACCAAACCACCGCTGCCGTACTTTTGCGAAGCATCGGAACGGGTGCGGCCGTCACTGGCGTAGAGGCTGCCGTGGCCTTCGGTGAAGACTTCGTCGATGTACTTTTTCACGGTCCACGGCGCGCCCATCCACCAGCCCGGCATTTGATAAATGATCACGTCGGCCCAGAGGAATTTGGCCACTTCTTCAGCGACGTCGTAGCCCTCGTCGATGAAGGTGGTTTTCACGTCAACGCCGCCGCGATCCAGCACGCTCAACGCGGCTTCATGCAGGGTGGTGTTGTAGCGGCCATCGGAGTGCGCAAACTTTTTGCCGCCATTGAGCAACAGTACTTTTTTCATGAGGAATCTCGGAAGGGTCAGAAAGTGGATGGCGGCAGGTTAGCGACCGGCCTCGCGCGGAATAAGCCCTGAATTCGCAAAATTCATTTGACCTATACGCACGAATCAACAGGTGATTGTTGCCATAAACTGGCGCCGATTCTGACTTTGAGGAGACTCCTGATGAGTGAAATACAAGGCTTCATCCTGCACGCCAAAACCCGCCCGGAAAAATCCGACGCCTTCGAAGCGTTCTTCCGCGGCTATGTCGAAGCGAGTCGTGCCGAGCCGGGCTGCATCGAGTACCACATGCTGCGCGACAAACAGGACCCGACGCTGTTTATCTTCTTCGAGATCTGGCAATCCCAGGCGCACCTCGACGTGCACTCGAACCTGCCGCACATGAAGCAGTTCCTCGAACAGCGCGACGAATTCCTGGAACAGGATTTCGATATCCGCGCCATCGAGATGCTCAGCCCGTCGTCCGCTACCCGCTGATCAGCAAGTGGCCGCCGAGCAAACCGAGGCCGATGAAGAACACGCGCTTGAACAGCACGGCGCTGATCCGCTGGCGCAGCCATTGCCCGAGCAACATGCCGAGCACCGCCGGGATCAGCGCCAGCAATGACGCGCTCAATTCGCCACCGCCCAGCGCCCCGCGCCACAACAGGCCGGCAGCGAGGGCGAGGGTCGATACGGTGAACGACAGGCCCAGCGCCTGCACCAGCTCATCCTTGTTCAAACCCAGTGCTTGCAGATACGGCACCGCCGGAATCACGAAGACGCCAGTGGCGGAGGTGATCACGCCGGTCAGCACGCCGCACAGCGGACCGAGCCAGCGCTCGGTCTGACGGCTGACGCGCAAAGTCGGCAGGAACAAACCGCTCAACGCATAGAGCAGCAATGCCGCGCCCAACCCCCGCACCACCCAATGACCACCCGCCATGCCGATCCACACCGTCCCGGCACCGGTGCCGATGAAGATTGCAAGCAGCATCGGCCACAGCCGCCTGACCAACCCGTGCAAATGCCCGCCGAATGCCAGTTGCCAGACGTTGGTCAGGGTTGCTGGAATGATCAGCAGCGCGGCAGCCTGCGACGGCGCCATAGCCAGACCGAGCAGGCCCATGGCGATGGTTGGCAGGCCGAGGCCGATCACGCCTTTGATCATGCCGGCCAGAAGGAAGGTGGCGATGACCAGCAGAGAAAGGGCCAGACCAAGGTTTTGGTAGAACGTGGCGAGTGTATTCATGGGCTGATCCTGCGCCTGGATTGGTCGTGTGAAAATTCGCCATATACTGAGGATGCCTCTTGTTTTGATAGAGGCTTAAAAAGTTGTCGATGCTTCTGGCGTCTTCGCGGGCAAGCCTCGCTCCTACAGGGGTTGCGCAAATCGTGTAGGAGCGAGGCTTGCCCGCGAAGGCGGCTGCCCAGTCAACACACTTCCCGAGGCTGTACCCATGCACTTCGACCTCACCGACCTGCGCCTCTACCTGAACATCCTCGACACCGGCAACATCACCGCCGGCGCCGCGCGCAGCCATTTATCCCTGGCGGCGGCAAGCGCGCGAATCCGCGCGATGGAGGCTTCGCTCGGCATCGACTTTCTGGAACGCGGTCGTCGCGGCGTCACCCCCACTTCCGCCGGAAAAGCCCTCGCGCAACACGCCCGAATGCTGCTGCAACACGCCGACCGTATGCAGCAGGACCTGGCCGAATACGCCAAAGGCGTCAAAGGTCAGGTGCGTTTGTTATGCAACACCACGGCAATCACCGAGTACCTGCCGGAAGTGCTGGCGGACTTCCTCTGCCGCCATCCCAACCTCGACATTGATCTGCAGGAATTGCCGAGCCTGCGCATCGTCCATGCACTGCATCAGGGTGCGGCGGACCTTGGCATCGTCTCCGACGCCGTCGACACCCACGCCCTCGAAACCCAGCCCTTTCGCGACGATCCGCTGGTGCTGATCATGCCGCATGGGCATCCATTGGCTGACGGCGCAACACCGAGCTTCAGCGAGACGCTGCATCACGATTACGTCGGCCTGAGTGCCAACAGCGCACTGGCGGTGTACCTCGAAGAACAGGCGCTGCACGCGGGCGTGCGCATGCAGATCCGCATCCGGGCGGAAGGCTTCGACGGGGTGATTCGCATGGTCGCTCGCGGCGCCGGGCTGGCGATTGTGCCGTTGGCGGCGATCGAGCGCCGGGCCGTCGATCAACCGTTCAAGCACGTTGCCCTGCAGGAAGCCTGGGCGCAGCGCAAACTGCTGCTGTGCGCCCGCTCGTTTGCTGGCCTGCCCGGTTACGCCAGAGCCCTGCTCGACGCGTTGTGCGCTGCAAACCGGGCCGGGAGCCTTTGAAAACCGGTGTTTGGCCCAACAGGCATCTGTATGACGAAGGCTGCGAAGAGTAATATCTGCCCTTTCAAATCAAGCCTGGCCACAACAACCAAAAGGGAACCAGATGGCGGATGAAATCTTGCAACAGGCAACGCTCAAGCGGGGGTTGAAAAATCGGCACATTCAACTGATCGCATTGGGCGGCGCCATTGGTACGGGGCTGTTCCTGGGCTCCGCCGGAGTGCTCAAGTCCGCCGGACCGTCGATGATCCTCGGCTATGCGATTGCCGGTTTCATCGCGTTCCTGATCATGCGCCAACTGGGCGAGATGATTGTCGAGGAACCCGTGGCCGGCTCGTTCAGCCACTTCGCGCACAACTACTGGGGCGGCTTTGCCGGTTTCCTGTCCGGCTGGAACTACTGGGTCCTGTATGTGCTGGTGGGCATGGCCGAGCTGACAGCCGTTGGCAAGTACGTGCAGTTCTGGTGGCCGGAGGTGCCGACCTGGGTCAGCGCGGCGGTGTTCTTTGTGTTGGTCAACCTGATCAATACGCTGAACGTCAAAGTCTTCGGCGAGATGGAGTTCTGGTTCGCGATCATCAAGGTCGTGGCCATCATCGGCATGATCCTCCTGGGCTGCTACATGCTGTTCAGCGGCACCGGCGGCCCGCAAGCATCGGTGAGCAACCTGTGGAGCCATGGTGGTTTCTTCCCCAATGGCACCAACGGTTTGCTGATGGCGATGGCGTTCATCATGTTCTCCTTCGGTGGCCTGGAACTGGTCGGCATCACCGCCGCTGAAGCCAGCGAACCGCGCAAGGTCATTCCCAAGGCCATCAACCAGGTGGTTTATCGGGTGCTGATCTTCTACGTCGGCGCCCTCACCGTGTTGCTGTCGCTGTACCCATGGGACCAACTGCTGCAGACACTGGGCGCCTCGGGCGACGCCTACAGCGGCAGTCCTTTCGTGCAGATTTTCGCCCTGATCGGCAGCGACACCGCCGCGCAGATCCTCAACTTCGTGGTGCTCACCGCCGCGCTCTCGGTCTACAACAGCGGCGTGTACTGCAACAGCCGCATGCTCTATGGCCTGGCCGAGCAAGGCGACGCGCCCAAAGTGCTGATGAAGTTGAACAAGCAAGGCGTTCCGTTGCTGGCACTGGGCGTTTCGGCGTTGATCACGATGCTGGCGGTGCTGGTCAACTACGTCGCACCGCATGAAGCGCTTGAGTTGTTGTTTGCCCTGGTGGTCGCGTCCTTGATGATCAACTGGGCGCTGATCAGCCTCACGCATTTGAAGTTCCGCAAGGCCATGGTCCAGCGCGGCATCGTGCCAGGCTTCAAGGCTTTCTGGTCGCCGTATACCAACTACCTGTGCCTGGCGTTCATGGCCGTGATCATCTGCGTTATCTGGATGATCCCGCCGGTGCGCGCCTCGGTGTACGCCATGCCGGTGTGGGTGTTGCTCATCTACGGCTGCTATCGGTTGCGCATGGCCAGGCACCGAAAGCTGTCTGTGACTCAGTAATCGCGTAAAAAAAACGCCCCGGCATTCGATGAATGCCGGGGCGTTTTTTATGGCGAGCGCAGTGAATCCAGCGTTTCTGGATACCTCGATGTCGAGCACAGACAACTGACGCCGCATCAAGCCCGATAGGGTGCGACTTCAGTTCTCCATCACGCTCGGAGTCATCATGTCCGCACCGATTACCGTTCTTCGCGACACCCACCCGCTGCCAGTGCTCGACGCCTGCAAATGGGAAAAACTCGAAGGCGATCCGCACACCGTCAACCTCAACGCCTACACCAGCGAAGACGGCAGCAAGATCATGGGCACCTGGATCTGCACGCCGGGCAAGTGGTATGTGGAATACGTGAAGTGGGAATACTGCGATTTCCGCGAGGGTTACTGCATCATCACCCCGGAAGGAAAGGAGCCGATCCATCTGCGTGCCGGTGATATTTTCGTCATCGAGCCGGGGATGAAAGGCACGTGGGAAGTGGTTGAAACCGTGCGCAAGTATTTCGTGTTTGCCTGATGCAAAAAAACCGGGAGATCACCCGACGTGATTTCCCGGTAAATGTCGATGCGCACACACCTCACCTGTAGGAGCCGGCTTGCTGGCGAAAAACTCGAGAGCAACGCGGGGGGTCAGATTCCCCGCGTTATCGTTAACGACCATCGCGAGCAGGCTCGCTCCCACAGGTTGAAGCAGGTCGTTATTGCGGTTTGCGATAGCTGTTGATGATCGCCGAGAAGTCTTTACCCCCCTCCCCACGCTGGCTCATCGCCTGATACAACTGCTGGGCCACCGCGCCGAGCACCACCGGTTGGTGCGCCTGACGCGCAGCTTCCGTGGCAAGCCCCAGATCCTTGAGCATCAGCTCGGCACCAAAACCACCGGTATAACCTCGCGACGCAGGTGCCGTTTCGACGATGCCCGGCCACGGGTTGTACATCTCCGAACTCCAGCAACGCCCCGTGGAACTGTTGATGATCCCGGCCAGCACGCCAGTGTCGATCCCCAGTGCATCACCGAGTGCCATGGCTTCGCTGACGCCAACCATGGAGATCGCCAGCAGCAGGTTGTTGCAGATCTTGGCGATTTGCCCGGTGCCGACCTCGCCACAATGGACAATGTTGCGACCCATCTGCGCCAGCACCGGTTGCAGGGTGGCAAACAGTTCAGGCGTGGCGCCGACCATGAAGGTCAGGGTCCCGGCTGCTGCACCGCCAGTGCCACCCGACACCGGCGCATCGGCCATGGCCACGCCTTGCTTGGCAGCGGCTGCCGCCACATCACGCGCGGTTTGCGGGTCGATGGTGCTGCAATCCACGGCTGGTACGCCGCTGCCGATACCGGCGAGCACGCCGTCTTCACCCAGCCACACGCTGCGCACGTGCACAGCGGCGGGCAGCATGGTGATCACCAGTTCTGCGCCTTGAGCCGCTTCACGAGCCGTCGCGCTGATGCTGCCGCCCAGTTGTTCCAGTTCGGCCAGAACGGTTTTGTTCAAATCAACCAGTCGCAGCGCGTGGCCGGCCTTGATCAGGTTGCGCGCCATCGGCGCGCCCATGTTGCCGAGACCGATAAAAGCGATTTTCATGTCCGGCTCCTTAACGCAAGTTGATGGTGGTGTTCACACCGTCGTTGACGCTGTCGTCATCAAACCAGCGACTGGTGACGGTCTTGGTCTGAGTGTAGAACTGCACCACTTGCTTGCCATACGGGCCGAGGTCGCCAAGCTTGGAACCGCGCGAACCGGTGAAGCTGAAGAACGGGACCGGCACCGGAATCGGAATGTTGATGCCGACCTGACCCACGTCGATTTCGTTCTGGAATTTGCGCGCCGCCGCACCGCTTTGGGTGAACAGGCCCGTGCCGTTGCCGAACGGGTTGGCGTTGACCAGGGCGATGGCCTCGTCGAGCGTATTCACTTCCAGCACCACCAGCACCGGGCCGAAGATTTCCTGGGTGTAGATCTGCATCTCGGGGGTCACGCCAGAGAACAGGGTCGGACCGACAAAGTTGCCCTTCTCGTAGCCGGGAACCGTGATGTCACGACCGTCCAGCTCAAGCTTGGCGCCTTCCTTGATGCCGCTTTCGATCAGATCCAGAATCCGCGCTTTGGCACGCTTGGAGATCACCGGACCAACGTCCGTGCCCGGCTCGCTACCAGCGTTGACCTTGAGTTTCTGCGCCAGCGCTTTCAGGTCCGGCAGCCATTGCTTGGCCGCGCCGACCAACACCACCACCGACGTTGCCATGCAACGCTGACCGGCCGCACCGAAACCGGCACCGACCAGCGCATTCAGCGCTTGTTCGCGGTTGGCATCCGGCAGCACCACGGCGTGGTTTTTAGCGCCCATCATCGATTGCACGCGCTTGCCGTGCTTACCGGCCAGGTCATAAACGTGAGTACCGACGGCAGTCGAACCGACGAAGGAAACCGCCTTGATGTCTTTGTGGGTGCAGAGCGCGTCCACCACGTCCTTGCCGCCGTGAACCACGTTGAGCACGCCCGCCGGAACGCCCGCCTCGATAGCCAGTTCCACCAGCAGCATGGTCGACATCGGGTCCTGCTCGGACGGTTTGAGCACGAAGGTGTTGCCGCAGGCGATGGCCATCGGGAACATCCACAGCGGAATCATCGCCGGGAAGTTGAACGGGGTGATGCCGGCGCAAACACCGATTGGCTGGCGCAGGGTGTAGGTATCGACGCCGCCTGCGACGTTCTCGGCGAACTCGCCCATTTGCAGGCTGCCGATGGAGCACGCGTGTTCGACGACTTCCAGGCCTCGGAAAATATCGCCTTCAGCGTCGGCAATGGTCTTGCCCTGCTCGTTGCTGAGCACCACGGCGATACGCTTGGAGTGTTCGCGGATCAACGCCTGGAGCTTGAGCATGATGCGCATGCGGGCGCCGATCGGCGTCAGCTTCCAGGTCTGGAAGGCGCGATGGGCGGCGCTGATCGCGGCGTCGACTTCCGAGGCGGTGGCAAACGGAACCTTGGCCAGTACTTGCTGAGTCGCCGGGTTGACGATGTCGTGCCACTCAGTGGTCTGGGACTCGACCCACTCACCGTCGATCAACAGTTTGACGTTCTGGACAGTGGTTTCGTTGGGCGTGAGCGATGCGTTCATGCTGGTCTCCTGGACTTGTTGTTATGCAGGGAGCCAAGGCGGATAAGTCGCCTTGAGATGAGGCGTGTGTCGCGAATTGGTTGTCGGACTGTTTTTGGAGTATAGATGTGCAAACTTCTAATAAGAACGCACATAAAAGCCGGTCCATCATGCAAAAAAACATCACGTCTTTAGGTTCGCTGAACTGGGATGACCTCAAGTTTTTCCTCGAAGTGGCCCGCACCCGCAAGGCCAGCACCGCGGCCAAGCGCCTGGCGGTGGACTACACCACGGTGTCGCGGCGTATCAGCTCGCTGGAAGCGGCATTGGGTACATTGTTGTTCGAGAAGTCCCGGACCAGCGGTTTTGTCCTGACCGCTGAGGGTCAGCGTTTATTGGGTTACGCCGAGTCGATCGAGAGCACGCTGCACATGGCGTGCGAACAGGTTTCCGGTTCCGGCGTGGCGCTGTCCGGTCACGTGCGGATGGGTTGCACCGAAGGGTTCGGCAGCTTTTTCATCACCCCGCAGCTGAGCCATTTCGTCGACGCCTACCCGGCGATCTCGGTGGATATCCTGCCGCTGCCGCACTTCATCAGCCTGTCCAAACGCGAGGCGGACATCGTCATCGCCCTGGAACGTCCGGAGCATGGCCCGTACGTCTGCTGCAAACTCTGTGACTACCGGTTGCAGCTGTACGCGACCCAGGACTATCTGGACAAACACCCACCGATCCGGCGCCCGGCGGACTTGGGCAAGCATTCATTTATCAGTTATGTCGACGACCTGGCCTTCAGTTCGGAGCTGTTGTACCTGGCGAACGTGCTGCCCGGTGCCAGCGCCAACTTGCGCAGCACCAGCGTGATTGCGCAATTCGTTGCAGCGCAGCAAGGGCGTTCGCTGGCGATTCTGCCGTGCTTCCTTGCGGCTCAGGATCCGCGGTTGCTGCCGGTGTTGCCGGAGGAAATCAACATCACCCGGCAGTTCTGGATGTACTGCCGCGAGGACCTGCGCAAGCTCAAGCGGATTACCCTGTTGTGGGATTACATCCGCGAAGTGACTGAGCTAAATCGCCCGTTATTACTGGGCGAAACGCGGGAGCTGCGGTTTACGGACTGAGCGTCTACAGGTAGCAAAGGAAGCTCATCCTAACGGCCTCAGAAGGCTCTTGGCAACGACTTGTGACAGTGGTTGTGACACCACTTGTGACAGTCAGAAAGGTTCTTACACAGTGGCGCACATAGGCGCGATAAAGACCCCATGCAGGCATTGAAGTGGGCACACGGGGGGACCGTGCGAGATAGTAATTGATGGAATGAGGTCTCAAAAATTTCTGTCAGGTTTCCGTTAAAAGTTAAAACCCCGCTCTGGCTTCAAAAAAAATTTCAAAGGAGTACGCCCATTTAAGTTCATTTTTGGTTGACCACGGCATTAAGTGTGAGATATTTACGATTTCGTAGAGCAGTCGCTCTTACTTAATGGACAGGATAACAATGAAGGAAACTGCTCGACTCATCGCTTGCGCTTTTATTTTTTGCTCTGCCGTTGTGGCAGCCAAGCCGAATTCAAACTCCTCAGCTGAACTCATTGCCCCTGCTGCAATAGTAAACAAACAAGACCCAACAACACCGCAAGCAACCATAACTAAGCAAGAATCCGAACTACTCCTTATAAAAGAGCAAAATCGGCTAATTAAAGAGTTTCAATCCTCACAACAGACGACAGTTTACTGGGCGTTAGGCGGAATTTTTAGCTTTGTTTTAATTCTTACCGGGCTTAGCATTCTCACAAATTTCAAACTATACGACCAAGACAAAGAGCGATTAAGAGCAGAATTTGAAGGAAAGATAAACGCCTACAAGACCCAATTCGACCTTCAGATCGAGGAGTACAAACGGGAATCCGACAAATCAAGTGATCAAAAAAGCCAAGTTCTTCAAGATCGATTTTTACTTCAGCTTTCCGAGACAAGGAAATTATCCGAAGACATTCGATCAGAGCTGATTAGCGACATAAAATCAACTGATAGCAACATCAAAAAACTCGAAACCAATCTGACCGGAGTCAATAGAAAACTTGCTGAAGCCGAAGCCGACTTGCGGGATGTAGAGGTTTTGGTTTGGGACCTAAAAGATATCCCCGGAAATATGCTAATCACTTATTCACAAGGACTTACTGCTGCGATACTGGCGCGCAATAAATCACGAGTATCCCACATACTTAGCCAGATCGTTAGCACTCTTGAAAAGAAGTACTGCAAGCCGGGATTAGACATATCATTCAAAGCCAACCATTGGCTGACAGAAAGTTTAAATGAAGCAAACGACTTAGACCCTTCGGGAGTCGCTGAAGTAAGAGACACTCTCGCCAAAATCAATATTAAGGAAGAGATTGAATCTTAGCCAAGGACTCCATAAACCACCTGATAAAAGTCCGGTGAGTAGCCAAAAGTATATTTCCAATTTCAAGCCACGACGCAAAACGTAAATATGAAACGCCCTCCGCCGATCCTTCATTGGGTCGGCCTTACGGGGCTCTTTACGATCAGCTCAAGGTGATACGGGTGATCATCGGGAAGGCAACAGCCTCGGTCTGAAGACCATCAGCGGTCAACTTCACACGGACCTTACCGTTGGCGATGATGTCCACGATGGTCATGATCTCGATGTCCCATGCTTGATGAGCACCGTTACGGGTCGCTTCGATCTTCCAGATGTCGCCGTTACGGCCTTCACGGTAGCTCAGAGAGGTGAACATCTTAGGCAGCAGGAACAGGCCATAGTCAGTGCCGCTGTAAGGCTGCACAGAGGTGCCGATCAGAGCCTCAATATCCTCGACACCGGCACGCTGAGGAGCACGCTCAAGAACGGCCAGCAGGGTCGCAGGCAGCAGGACCACGAAGTCCTCAAGGGTCGTACCTACGGTCTGGTTTACGTGGGTCGTCAAGATGTCGATAAGGTCCTCAGCGATCTCTACAGGCTTGCCGGTTGGCTTAGCCACAGAGAAGCTCTCAGTGCTTGGGGCGGTCGAAAGGATCTTAGCGATGCTCCCAGCGGCCTCATACTCGATGTCCCGCAACAGCTTCTCAGCGGTCTGGTTCATGGACTGCTCAGTGAAGCCAGCCATTAAGGTGTGGTCGAGGATTGTGAAGCGCTTGCTAATCAGCAGTGCCTCAGAGGTCGGCTCAGTGAAGATCACAGACCCAGCCAGGACGGGACCCTTCGAGATGGTCTGGTTGTCCCAGTTCTTGCGAGGATCGAAGCTGACAGTGCGGTCGGCCATGGTGATGATCTGTTGACCAGATGCCTCAGAGCCAGCCGGACGGAACTCACATGGGGTTGCCTCCATGGCAGCTTGGCGCCACTCATTGCTGTTTAGGAGTTCGCTGAGGCCCTCTGTCAGGGCTTCCACATAGACGGACACATCGGTAGCGGCTAAGTCTTCCGAACGGATGCTGCCGGTGGTGAACTGGATGGTGCTACCGTTCTCGAAGGTTGAGGTCAGGTGCTTAACGCTGGTGGTGTTCGGTGCGACGTATTGGTTAGGCAGTTTCATGGGAATGGTTCTCCTGAATTAGATAGTGGTGAGGTGTCGTGAGGTGCTGTTACCAACCAGACGATCGAGAGGCCGCACGTATGCGCTGCCCTTGTTCTCGAATGGCAGCCGCTCGGGCTTCTCTGTCGGCTTTGGCTTGAGCCAGTTCACGGGGCGTAGCGACACGGCAGCGCTCAGCATGGGCATTCGCTTCAGCTTGTTGACGAAGACGCAGACGGGCCTTCTCTGACTTGTCTACGGCGTACTCACGGGCAGCCTCAGGGACCGCATTGAGCGACAGACCGGCCTCAGCGAAGACCTTTACGATCTCAAGCTTTCGGCTCTGAACGGTGGCGCATTGAGCGACCAGCATGGGCAGCATGATGTTCTCGACGTACTCACGGCGCAGGGTCTGACCGGACACGGTGACTTCATCTTTCAGGACGTTGGTGATGGTGATTTGCATGATGTTGGTTCTCCTGTGAGGTGACCCATTCGCTCAGCCTTGGCGCCATAGACGCGCACGACAAGACGGCAAGGAGGGAGCCGCATGGGCATCTTCCAAGACTGACGAATAGGTTCTTGATTGGGCTGTGTGGCTAATGCTGGATCAGGACATGGCAAGCCTGAGAGGCATCTTTAAGGACAACCGTGGCGACGGTCGCTGTTGAGCTGGCGAGCAGCTAACGGGTGTTAGTGTTGAGCAGGACGCGTAGACATAATGGTGGGGACATTCTTCATGAGTCGAACCAATCTATCTAAGTCGATCTTAAGTTTATCCAAGAGCTCTTTGAGTGCGTCCAAGTGATACGCAGACATCCTCGTCCTGAGAAACGCATAGGCACCTTCGACATCCTTGTGAGCCCTGAGAGCCGTGGTCTTTACGGTGAAGGCTGCATAGGCAGACCTTGGAGTAATGGTTGCTTCGATGGCTAATAGGTCAGCTTGGTGCTGAGGCTCAAGACCATCTAACTCGAAGTGGAATAACATAGGACCTCCTTTGAGGTGGAAGCTAAGAAGGAATTCATAATCGTGATACCAATTACCTTAGCTTTGAGGTGATCTTGAGAGGAATCTTAAAGAGGGATCTTTAAGGGTGGTCTATAAGAAGGATCTCAGAGGGATCTTTGGGGATATCTTCCAATAGTGAGGGTAACTATAGGTGTAGGGCTATTACTGAACCTTCACACGATTAGGAGCCCCAACGATGAATCCTTGAGAGTCTCTGCGAGCCGTGTCGCCCAAGTGGTCCTTTCGGATCTGAGCGAGCCAGTGTTGAGCGGCTGTAGGGTTCTCAAAGACGGCTCTATGAAGGACCCCACGGATGGTAGTCTTCCCTATGTATTGCTCCCTTGAGGTGCAGTGCTTGTCTCGGGTCACACCCACGGGCAGGTGGGCATCCTTCTTGGGCATCCGGCGAGCTTGAAGACCAGCAACACGGTTGCCCATGTTCTCGTGGTAGGTCAGTGGTCGCAGGTTGCTGGGGTGATTGTTGTTTGGGTTGCCGTCGATATGGTCAATCACCAACGACTCATCGAACGGACCATGAGCCATCCGATAGACAATGCGGGCCTTCTGTACGCGGATTTTGTGCTTGGTGTCGCCGTCCATCCATGTGACTTCAACTTGCTGCCGGAACGATCCATTGGTGTAGGAGCCCACCGGGGCGCCCTCTACAGTTCCTCTACGGGTCTTACCGGGGATGAGCTTGAAGTCCCGCGCTACGATCCCTTCGTGGTCGTCAGCGAACTTGTAGCGTGCCTCAAGGATTTCTATTGGTGGCAGCACGCAGGCCATCACGTTGGTGCCCTGAAGGCGGATCTTGGTTGGTGTGGTCATTGGTGGTCTCCTGTGTTGGTTGATTGGTGACTGGGTGTAGTTGCAATAGTGAGGGTTTTAAATCCTACATCTATGGTCACAGCCATTTCGACCAACAAACACGGGCCCCTCAGGGCATCTTGAGGTTTTCTACGCGCACGCTCCTACGCTCACGGAGCAAGGCCAGGACCCAGCGAGCGGATTAGATTTCACGTAGGAGCGCGTTTGGATAGCAGGATACTGGTATCACTACCATGTACCAGTGGTTAAAAATCCTGCCTAACCCTGTAAGTAATGGTCCTCGGGGTCATTTTCGGAGGGTGCTCCTTCACTACTGAACATTCACCAATGGCATATTTTATTGCCTTGATAGGACCCCAGCTCTTATAGGCCGAGCTATTTATTTTGAATGTTCCGATTTTGTGTATTTTTCCTGTAGCGCCGACATGCAGCTTTTCGTTGAACTTGAGATGGTAGCTAACCACTTCTACGCTCAGTGTCTTCCCGTTATCTAATTTCAGTTCGAGCGTGGGAGTATTTATTTCCATTGTGAGGAACCTCAAGATTTATTTGATTAGGCTGAAGGCTTCAACAAGCACCTCAGCCATACGCCCTATCTCTACCGAACTTCCAGCCCCAAAAAGATCATAGCTAATCGACCCCGACGAACGCCTTAAAACTGACTCAGAGGGTCTCAAGGTGCTCACAAAGCAAACCATTGAGCATCTCAGCGATCACCGCCACAGGGACACCTGAGCCATAAATATCAAAGGTTACCGTTCCCGAGGCGTGCCCCATGACAGCTTGAGCATGAGTCGTAGGAACCCCTTTAGCCTGCATGAGGGAAGCCAATGAGTGGCACAATGAGTGGAACACTAAGCCCCTTACATAGGACTCCCCAAGAGCCTGAGGGATTGCCTGCTGGTTGACCCATTCGCCTGCTGGTCTGTATCCGATCTGTGCCAACGAATCGTTCCCGCTCTGTTTGCAGGTCTCGACATACCGTAGGAAGGCTTGAAGGTCGAACCCATAGGCACCATCAGTCAATGGAACCAGCCTCTCACTACGCTTGTTCTTGATGGATTTACCCTCACCAACCTCATTGATGTGGATAACGACAATGCCTGAGTTAAGGGTCTGAATGTCACTAACGCTCAACTGAGAGATTTCATTGAGACGCCCGCCCGTGATGATGCCAAGACTCAGCAACCAGCGTTTCCATGATGTCTCAGGGAGCTTGTTCGCATAGGCCATTAGGCTGCCTATCTGGTCCTGAGAGAACGCCTTACGGGTGGACTCAGTGCCTTTAGTGAACTTGAGTTTCTTGTCGTATGACTTTTCGAGATGACCATTCTCAACTGACCAGTTCAGGACAGCAGAGAGCTTCATCAGCATCTGATTTACCGTTGATGGTTTCCGTGTGGTCGCAAGTCTATCCCTCAAGGCCACAAGATCCGCCCTTGTGTGCATCCTCAGGTCCAAAGCTCCAAACTCGGTACACAGAACGCCATGAGTGAACTTGGTGGAACTGAGAGTGCTGGCTTTCTGTTCCCCTGCCCGGTCCGCCATGTAGAGGCCCGATAGAACCTCAAAGGTCATTGGAGCTAATACAGATAGGGATACAGGCACGCCAGTGACGTGCTTCAAATCATTCTTAGAGCCCCCCTCAAGGTCCCTGATGATATTCACCAATGGCACAGAGTCGCCCTGTAGACGCACCTGAGCAGCAGACATCACCTCCCTCGCTCTCGCTACGTGTTCATGCTGATCGACGCTGAGTGGCATCGTCGCAGCAATCTCAGATAGGTTGGTCCTAACGTCCTCGTAGAGGTCGCCCCAGTCACGGAGAGAGTGAACATCATGGGCAGACGACAAGAGACTCTCAGCGACACTCAGCAGATGCTCCCTGAGCTCACTCCAAGTCGCCTCAGGGTGATCCAAATGGAAGGCCTTGATGGTCTCGGCAAGTCGTCGTGAAGCGTCCATAGCTGCCCTTCGGTCAGTGGTCTTGAGTGAAACTGAGGTGGATTGAGTGGTGCTGCCGGTCTCTCTGAGGCGCAGATAGTAGATGCCATTGCGTCTGTAGTGATAGGGCTTAGCGAGCCTTGTAGTGGGCCTGAGAGGAATAGCAAAACTTGTGACATCACTTGTAACAGGGTGGAGCTTTGTAGTGGTCTTCATGGCAAAAGGCCCCCGTAATCATTGGGTGGGACCTTTGCAACCTGTAGTTCTGGATGTACTGCCGCGAGGACCTGCGCAAGCTCAAGCGGATTACCCTGTTGTGGGATTACATCCGCGAAGTGACTGAGCTAAATCGCCCGTTATTACTGGGCGAAACGCGGGAGCTGCGGTTTACGGACTGAGCGGCTGAGCAGATGTTCAAAGTGGGCTAGCCAATTGGCAGCCCTTGCGGGTGACTTCCAGCCGCTTGTAAACAACCCGGTTGGCCTTGTGTGACTCGATAATCATTGGCAGGGAAGTACGGGGGTCGTCCAAACGCAAGCTCAGAAGAAAATCGACATTACATTCCCACCATTTGCTCTCAAGCAACTGCGCCACAACCTCTGGCGGGTGCCGATACTTGATGACCTTCGCCGGAATCCCGGCGACTACCGCATAGGGCGGCACATCGTGGGCAACCAGTGCGCGGGTGGCGATGATGGCCCCCGTGCCCACCGTGACACCTTCCATGATCATGGCGCCATGTCCGATCCAGACGTCGTCGCCGATCGTTACATCAACGATCTCTGGTTCGAAGGACAGTTTTGTTCGGGTAAATTGGAAGGGGTGCGAACTGACCCAGTCGGACGGGTGGGTATTTTTGTCTTGCCCGATGTAGCAGTCATTTCCGATCGAACAAAACCGTCCTATCGAGGACACCGCAGACAGCACGCAACCACTTCGAATGTAAGTGTGAGCACCAATGCTCAAACGTTTGGTTCCGATCACCACATGACCGAGCGAAACATTCTCTTCCACCAGCAACGTGGTTTTGGCGTTAAGCGATGACACCCCGCCAGCGATCTTGCATTTATGCTGGCGAAGCCATTTTTTCCAGAAGTGGTTGCGGCAGTAATTTATTATTTTTTCCATGTGGCAGTCGTCGTGTTCCGTTCATCTACGGGGGTATGAATTCCCCCCCCAAAAAATAGTTAAAAAGGGAGGCAGCCGATCAGTCGGCGCTCACCACAATCGACACCCGGCGGTTTTCGGTTCGACCGGCCGCGTTATCGTTGGAGGCTACCGGCTCACTGCTGCCAAAGCCCTTTAGCTGGATATTCTGTTCTTTCATGCCGACCGCGGTCAGGACCTTGCCGACGCTATTCGCGCGGCGCAACGACAGCTGTTCGTTGTAGGTCTCTTTGCCCGACGCATCAGTGTGACCATCAACCCGCACCCGATCGATCCCGACACCCAGCAACGCCTTGCCAATGCGCTCGACGATCTCGGTGCTCTGCGGATTCAGGCTTTCGACATCACTGCCAAACAACACTTTGCCGGACAAGCCAAACGCCCAGCCCTCGTCGGTCAACTCGAAACCTTGCTGTTGGAGCACTGCAACCTGTGCCGGACTCAAACCTTTTTGTGGTGCCGTCTGGCAACCGGTCAGTGCCAGCAAAGCCATGAACAAGGGGATCGCAAGAAATCGCAGATTGAATGAGAACACGAACATTAGCTCCTGGTTTGAACATCGGCGACAGGGTGCTCCGACCCTGACGTGTGCTGTGCACCTCTGGAAAAGCGTTTGGCCTGGTACATGGCCGCATCGGCAGCATTGAGCAGAGCACCCGGTGTAGCACCATGATCCGGGTACACGGCAATGCCGATGCTCAGAGAAGTCAAAACCTGAGTATGACCCGGCAACGGGATCGGCACTTCCATGCTGGCAATGATTTTATCGGCGATCCGCTCGGCGTCTTCGGTCTTGTGCAGCGGTGTCAGCAGGACAGCAAACTCGTCCCCCCCAAGACGCGCCACCAGATCCTCTTCGCGCAGTTGCGCGCGAACCCGATTGGCGACTGCGACCAACACTGCATCGCCAGCCGCGTGACCGAAGGTGTCGTTGATTTCCTTGAACCGGTCACTGTCGAGAAACAGCACCGCTACCCGCTCGTTGAGCTTGTTGGCGTTGCGCAATGCACGAATCAATCGGCCTTCGAAAAACGCTCGGTTCGGCAACCCGGTGAGGCTGTCATGACTGGCCTGGTGGGCGAGGGTTTCATTCTCGCTTTGCAGGTGGGTTTGCCAGGATTCGAGTTCGTCGAGCAGGGCATTGAAGTCATTGCCCAGGTTATCGAGTTCGGCGATGTCGGCAGGCGGCACACGCTGGTCGAAGGCTCGTTCGCTACGCGCAGCGTGCGCCACGAACGCCAGACTGCGCAGCGGACCGGTGATCCCGCTCAGTTGTCGGCGAGCCAGATAAAGCGCCACCCAGGCACTGGCGGCGGTGCACAGAACGATGCCCACCAGACCGCTGAGCAAGAAGCGCATCAGGCTGCCGCCGTGGCCGATCAGCAGAGTGCTGCCGATTTCCTGGCCTTGATGGATGATCGGCATGCTGATGGGCTCTTCCAGAAAGGCTTTGGCCATCTGCATTTCGAGATCAGAGAACAATCCGGTTTCCGGCCGCTGCCAACGCGCCAACAACTTGCCTTGCTCGTCCAGCACTTGGGCATCCGCCACTTCTTCGGTGGAGGCGATCAGTGCCAGCGCTTCAGTAGCGGCGGCTTTGTCGTTGAACACCACGGCAGCTTCCACGGTGTAGTTGATGGAGCGCGCGATCAGGTGCAGGTTGTGGTCGGCATAGACCCGCAACGCCAGGACGCCGAGCAGCGTCAGCGAGATGCTGGCCATGGCCACGCCGACCAGCGCGACGATCAAATGACCGCGGCCAATGACCGAACGCAAGGTCGGACGACTGCCAGGTTTGAATAGCCTCATGGCGCCGCCGGTTTGCGGCGGGACAGTTGCAGCACACTTGGGTGAATTCGCACGCCGCTGCGGGCGACAGAATCGAGGTTGACCTCAAAGGACACTTGTTCATCGCCGACACGCAAACAGAACAGACTGCCGACGGTACATTGATCGTCGCTTTCGCTGATGCTCAACACCGGATACCCGCTCAGCGAAGCGAACAACCGGCTGCGCTCTTCGCTGGTCAATTTGCCGATGTACACCGCGTCGCACTCACTGACAATGGATGAGTTGTCGGCCAGCAGGCGGCGCACGGTAACGGGTCGGCCAGTGGCCTGGGTGGTGCCCTTGACCAGGTCGTCGGTGTATTCGGTAGGGCCGACGATGCACAAACGAAGTCGTGCTGGCTCAACTGGCCAGCGGGCATAGCTGAGTATCCCAAGTACAACCTGCGTGACCGATTTGGCGCGCTGGTCGGCCATGCCTGGTGGTGTTTGCGCTTGAGCGAAAACGAAGCCGCTCAGCAAACAGAGAAAACCTGCAAGTACGGCCTGCTTGCAGCCAGCAACGCACTCTGTCATCCAGACAGCCACCTTCATGCAGGGATTCTCTTCGATCGTAACGGGAGGGTGCCGCAACGATAGCACAGCGCTGAAACACCAGCGAGGCCACGTACGACGGCACTTCGGACAGTTTCCGGCGTCCGGTGCCGCCGCCATTTATTGCCTCGGCTCGACTGTCTCTTCCAACTCCAGCATCAACCCGCTCAACCGCTTGACCTTGCGTCGCACCGCCTCTTCAAACACTCCGGCACGTGGCTCGATCAATGTGAACCAGTCCTTGGCCCGGGTAATGCCGGTATAGATCAGCTCCTTGGTCAGAACCGGGTTCAGGGCGTCCGGCAAAATCAACGCCGTATGGGCAAACTCGGAGCCCTGGGATTTGTGCACGGTCATGGCGTACACGGTTTCGACATCATTGAGCCGACTCGGCAGGACAAAACGCACGCCACCCTGGCCGTCATTGCGCGGGAAGGCCACGCGCAATACCTGACGACCCGCCTCGGGGCCATCGCGCTCCGGCAGCTTGAGGGCGATGCCGATGTCGCCGTTCATCAAACCCAAGCCATAGTCGTTACGGGTCATCAGCACAGGCCGGCCTTCGTACCACTGCTGATTGCTGTCGATCAATCGAGCCTTGAGCAACGCATCGGTCACGCGCTGATTCAAGCCCTCCACACCCCATGGCCCTTTACGAACGGCACACAACAACTGGAAGGCGTCGAAGGCTTGCAGCACCTGGCGCGCCCAATCGGTCCAGCGTGAATCCTCAAGCGAGCTGTCGGGCGATGGCCGCAGGTTGCGCAGCAGGCTGAGGTAATGCCGGTAGCCTTGCGGCCCATCACCATGACCTTCGAGCAATAGGCGCTCCAGCGCCCGGTCTTGTTCACCCTTGAGGGGCAGGGAAAATACATCGCCGTGGCTTCGAGCCGCCAGCAGCTGCCGAGCCTCTTCGGGTTGTTGCCGGTTGACCCAGCGTGCCAGTTGACCAATGCCGCTTCCCTCGCCGAACCGGCGCGAGTGACGCAGCATCACCACTTGCTGGGCCAGTGGATGAGTCCCCTGAGTGTCTTCTTGCAAACCACTGGCTGCGAGGTTTTCACCACTGACTGTTTCCAGCCACTGACTCGTCTGCGGGCTATACCAACCCGCCTCGGCGTCGCGGCACAGATCACCCAGCACAGCGCCGGCTTCCACCGAGGCCAGTTGGTCCTTGTCACCCAGCAGAATCAGTCGGGCATGGGCCGGCATCGCATCGAGAAGATTGGCCATCATCTCCAGGTCGATCATTGAGGCTTCATCCACCACCAGCACATCCAGCGGCAAACGGTTACCGGCGTGGTGCCGGAAATGTCGTGTACCAGGCCGACTGCCGAGCAGACGGTGCACGGTGGTAACGTCTGACGGAATTTTATCTCGCACGGCTTCAGCGACTTCCAGCGTGCGGACTTGTTGGCTGATGGACTCCGTCAATCGTGCCGCAGCTTTCCCGGTGGGGGCGGCGAGACGGATGCGCAAGGGTTTGCCAGCCTCCACCGCCGGCGCCTGAAGCAATGCCAGCAAGCGCACGACCGTGGTGGTCTTGCCCGTCCCCGGGCCGCCGGTGACGATGCTGAAGGCGCTGCGGGTCGCCAAGGCACACGCGAGTTTCTGCCAGTCGATCACCTCGCCAGGCCTGGCCGGACCGAACAGACCGACAAGACGTTGGGGCAGATCACTCGGCGTGGTTTCGTGTTCGGCCAGACGCACACGCAGGGCGTCATCGATACGCCGCTCGTAAGCCCAATAGCGGCGCAGATAAAGGCGTTTTCCCGACAGTACCAATGGCCTTTGTTGAGCCGTTTCACGCCTGTCTGCTGCCAATGCGACCAGATTGCTGGCGGCCAGCACCTTGCACCAATGGGCGCCGTCCAGCGCCTCAAGCAATTGTGATGGCAGCAGCATCGCGCCACTTTGCAGATCACCTTCCGGCGGCAATGACAGTGCGAAGTCAGGCTCTTTCAGGGTCTCGAACAGGTCCAGGCAGACATGGCCGTGACCCAATTGATGACTGGTCAATGCCGCAGCCAGTAGCACCAGAGGATCATCGCCGGGAGCAAGTTCGTGCAAGAACGCAACGAAGGCCTTGTCCAGCGCTCGCAACCAGCCCCGTTCGACCCAACGGGTGAGCAGCAGCAACAAGTCATCGGCACGACTCAACGGTGCCAGACTCGCCAGACTTTCCGCTGCCAACGGTGTCGGCAGCAAATCGGCGAAGGTACGACTCATAGCAGTACTCCCTGTTCCCAGGCGGGTTCGGCCTTGGGTTCTGGCTTGCCCTGGAACAGCCGGTCAAGACGCTCGATCAGTTCTCTTGGCGGACGGGCGAAATACACGCCCTGACTGGACGCGCGGGTGCCGCGCAGGAACAGATACAGCGCCCCACCGACGTGCCGGTCGTAATCGTAATCGGCAAGCCGCGCTTTGAGTTGGCGGTGCAGGGCCAACAGGTACAGCACGTATTGCAGGTCGTAGCGATTGTCCAGAATCGACTGCTCCATGGCTTGCTCGGTATAGGCCATGTCATCGACGCCCAGCCAGTTGGATTTGTAATCGGCGACGTAATAGCGACCATCATGTTCGAACGTCAGATCGATGAAACCTTTGAACATGCCATTGAGCAGCACCGGTTCGGCTGCAACACGGGCAACGCCGTTGTGGGTGTATTGGCGGACCAGTTCGTCGAGTTTGAGCACATCGACTTTATGGCTGGCGAACCAGAATTCCATCTCGACGCGGTACTGGGTCAATTGCTCGAATATCACTGGCGCCTGTCCGGCACCGATGTGCAGCGGGGACTTGAGCAGGTGCTGCAGCCAATCGCTCAGCGTGGTGATCCAGCCTTCCCAGCCACGACGGTTGCAGCGACGGGCAATGGCATCTTCCACGGCTTGTGGTGTGGCGGCAAAACCTTCGTTACCGGCCCATTCAAGCAAACCATGGAGAAAGGTGCCGGGGTTCGGACCCCGAGGGAAGCGATGGATATCGGCACCGCCAGCGACCACTTCTCTCGGCGCTTCCGGGTCAAGGCGCTCGTCGTCAAACAGCTTTTGCGCTTGCGGGTTTTCCGGTGCTTCGTCACTGCCCACGCTCAGGCTGTCGCCAATGCGCAGGGCGCTGTAGGAGGCAATCCACCAGTTTTCGCTGGCCTTGCGCTTGGGAATCAGCGGGGCAAGCAATGTCGCATCGTTTTGCGGCGGGTGGTAATGCTCGGCGGTTTCTTCAGGCATTTCACTGTAGTTCAGCGCCGCACAATCCTGCTGCAAGTCTTCAAGCCAACGCGTCAACCCCGCCGATTCGTTCAATGGCGCACCACCGCCCAGCAAATAACCCAGTGCCGAAAGGTGCAGCACCGAACTGTTGTTATTGCCGCGCTTGAGGTCCGTAACACCGAGCCAACAGGCATGTTGTGCACGGGTCAAGGCCACATACAACAAGCGCAGATCCTCGGCCAGGCGCTCATGATCGGCCAGCGCGATCAACTCGGGTGTCGGCTTCAACGTCACCTGGGCCTTGCCGGTCTCGTCGTGGTAATGCAGCGGCAAGCGGCTGCCGTCGACCGGCTTCGCCGAACACACGAACGGCAGGAACACCAGCGGATACTCAAGCCCCTTGGACTTGTGAATCGTCACGACCTTGACCAGTTGCTCGTCGCTCTCCAGACGCAGTATCTGCTCTTCGCCAGCTTGGCCGGACAACGCCAGGTGTTCGGATAAATGCCGGATCAATGCTTGCTCGCCATCGAGTTCGGCGGCCGCCTGTTGCAGCAGTTCGGACAAGTGCAACAGATTGGTCAGCACACGCTCGCCGTCGCTTCGCGCGATCAGTGCCTGAGGTAGCTGGAAGTCATGCAGCAAGCGACGCAGCATCGGCAGCACACCCTGTTTGCGCCAGAGTTCGCGATAACCGCGGAACTGCATGACCCGCGCTTCCCACCCCAACTCGTCCTGATTCAAGCGTTCCAGCTCAGCCAGCGACAGATTCAGCGTGATACAGGCCAACGCCGCTCGCAGCGGACGCTCGACATCCGGCTCGGCGCAGGCCTTGAGCCAGGTCAGCAGGTCATGAGCTTCCTGTGCGGCGAACACCGAGTCCTTGTCCGACAGATACACGCTGCGCACGCCCCGGGCCGTGAGTTCGGCGCGCACGGCCTGAGCCTCTTTGCCGTCACGTACCAGGATCGCAATATCCGCTGGCAGCAAGCCTTTGAAGTCCTTGCCGTCCTGGATAAAACCCGCCTGGCCTTGTTGCCCGCCATTGAGCAAAGCAGTGATTTCGCTGGCGCAAGCAGCGGCTAATTGCTGTCGGTAAACGGCACCGGACAATGGTTGTTCGGCGGGCAGATGCCAGATGTTCAGAGCGGGTACAACCTGACCCTTTACCTGCAGAACTTCTTTGCGGCCCTGGGAGGCGACCGGCAGGAACGGCACCGGATTTTCGCCACTTTTTTCACGGAACAGAAATGCGCCCCGCCCCGCTTCCCGCGACTCGGCGCGCTCGAACACATGGTTCACCGCATCGACCATGCCATGGCTGGAGCGGAAGTTGGTGCCCAGGGTATGCAGCCGGCCAGTGGTGGCCTGGCGGGCACGCAGGTAGGTATAGATGTCGGCACCACGGAAGGCGTAGATCGCCTGCTTCGGGTCGCCGATCAGGAACAGGCCGCATTCAGGATTGTTGTCCTCGATGCGATAGATGCTTTCGAAGATCTGGTACTGAACCGGGTCGGTATCCTGGAATTCGTCGATCAACGCTACCGGAAATTGCTCGCGGATCAGGGTTGCCAAACGTTCGCCGCCCTCGGCTTGCAACGCAGCATCGAGGCGCAGCAGCATGTCATCGAAACCCATTTCCGCGCGGCGACGTTTTTCCTCCTCGAACCGCGCGCCTACCCACTGAGCGGCGTGTTGCAGGACTGCCGCATCGGGGGTCGGCAAACTGTCGAGACTGGCCTTGAGGCCAGGCATTGCGTCCAGTCCCGGGTGATTGGGCACTTCGCCCTTTTTCCATGCCTCAGCCATGCCATCAGGTGTCAGGCGAGTGAAGCCGGTGCCAATATCCAACTGCTCAAGCAATTCATCTTCGGCCCAGGCTTTTATCTTTTCGAACCAGGGTTCGAAATAGCGTGCCTGCATCTTCCGACCGTCGACGCTTTTACTCGCGATGCCCTCATGACAGATGGCAAGCAACTCGTCCGCCCATTGACGCCAAGGCATTTTGAGGTCGAGCAATGCGGCTCGTCGCTCTTGCAGACACTCAGTGATCAGCTCGACAGGCTCTTTGCCTTCAGTGCTGTGGCGCTCACTGGCGAACAAACCACGAACTCGCGGCAACAGGGCTGCGGGCCCGCCCCAATTACCGCGCACCCAATTCAGCGCATCGCCTTGCATCGGGTAACAGAACAATCGCCAGTAATCGCGCAGAACCTCGCCGAGCAAATCACTGTGATCGGTTTCCAGGGTCTGGGTAAACAGGCTGCCACTGTCGAACGCGTGCTCGCGCAACATGCGCTGACACCAACTGTGGATGGTCGAGACAGCTGCTTCGTCCATCCACTGAGCAGCGATGTCCAGACGGTTTGCGCATCCGGGCCACTGCTCGGGAAGGTACTGTTCACGCAGCTCTGCAATCAGGGCATCCGGCGCCGGTGTTTCATCGCGGAAAAACCGTGCGGCTTCGGCAAGACGCGTTCGAATACGTTCGCGCAGCTCTTTGGTCGCGGCGTCGGTGAACGTCACAACGAGGATTTGCGGCGGTAACAATTCACGTCCAAATCCGCTTGATTCTCCGCCGTGGCCCAAGACCAGACGCAGGTACAACGCGGAAATAGTGAAGGTCTTGCCGGTCCCGGCACTGGCCTCGATCAGTTGACTGCCGCGCAGCGGGAACGCCAGGGCCAACGGTGTCTGGCCGGTCATGAGCGCGGCTCCTCGCTGGTCAATGTGCGCCAAGGCGCTTCCAGCATTGGCTTGTACAAGGCGTTGCACCAATCGGCGAAGGTCTCGTCGGCAATCAGTGCGTCATAGTCAGCAAACTGCCGGGCGAGCGCGGGACTTTCGCGGCGCTCGCCGTCAGTGGTCAGGCCGTCACCTTCATAGGCTTTGCGAGCAGCCGCGTCGGCTTTGGCAGGATCAGTCTGGTTTAGCCAGGCAAACGCCGTTTTTACTGCAATGGGTAGCGGTTGGCGCATGCCTGCTTGCCAGGCCATCAGCAGGTCGCTCAAGGTCCGGAATGCAACATCCTTCTCCATCGGACCGAGCAGCAGGCTGTCGTCACTGGCCACCAGCGCAGTGGTCATGGCCATTCCACTGGCGCTGGCAACCAGATGATTGACCCATGACCGTGTCAGACGATGCCATTTGCGAGACTTGATCGAGCCGATGCTGTTGGGAATCGTGGTGACCGACAGCAAACCACCGTCGGCTCGCTGATGCAGACCGCTGAGCCAACCTTCGAGGCGCAGCCCTTGCAGCTCAAGACTCACAGGTAAAGCGCTGGTGAGCGGTGTCGGCCATAGGGCCAAAAGCTGTTGATAACGCTGCAGCAGATCCGGCAATGGCTCGATCAATTCCCGTTGCAGGCATTCGCCAAAGCCGGCCATGGGCAGCAGGCCGCTGTTTTGCAGACGTTTGGCCTGCGCCTCCAAAGCCTGATCGGATTGATCCAGATGCTCCAGCGCGGCGTCGAGCAAACTGTCGCTGAGGCTGTAGCGTTGCAACGCGTCGAGGACAAATGGCTCCTCATCGGCAAGCGGCACTTCAGCCGCTTCAAAGAACACCTTCAGCCGCTGACTGAAGAAGTGCCGCACCGGGTTGCGCAGAAAGTCCTGCAGTTGGCCAAGGCTTAGCGGCTCTTCCTGGACATAGGGGGCGAGAATGCTGTTATCGGTTGCCGACTCAACTGCATGATGAAGCACCTGCCATTCGCTGGCGTAGCTGAACAAGTCATCGCCTTCGTGGAAATAGCGGGCACTGAAAGGCTGTAACGGGTGCTCCTGAGTCATTGCCTCAAGCAAGTCTTCATCGGCATTGTGCAGTTGCCATCCGCTGGCCAGATGGTCGCGCAGTTGGCCAATCAGCACAGAAGCCGGGCGTTCGCTGTTATCGCGAATGCTGCGGCCAACCCAACTGATGTAGAGCTGGTTACGTGCTGACAGTAGCGCTTCCAACAATAGATAGCGGTCGTCTTCGCGCCGGGAGCGGTCACCCGGACGGTAATCGCTGCCCATCAGGTCGAAGTCCAGTGGCGGTTGCGCACGCGGATAATCGCCATCATTCATCCCGAGCAGGCAGACCAGCTTGAACGGGATCGCGCGCATGGGCATCAAGGTGCAAAAGTTAACTGCACCGGCGAGAAAACGTTGGGACAAGCGCCCCTGATCGAGGCCGGCAAGCCAGGCCTCACGAACTACGGTCAACGGCAACTCGTCGTGCAGACCGACAGACTCACAGGTCTCAAGCCAGGTCTCACGCAACTCTTCGAGCTGGGCAAGCAGGTAGTCGTCATGCTCATTGCTGGCCTGGAAAAACAACTGCACCAACGCTTGCAGGCGCATCCCCCATTGCAGGGGCGGCGCAGGTCGGGTGAGTTCCTGATGAGCAATTTCAAGCGCATCCAGGAGCGCCACTAAAGGACCTATGAGCGCGGCGTCCAGACCACCGATCTCATCGTAGGGCTCGATACCTTGGCAGGCACTGGCGCTGCCGACTGCATACCCAAGCAACATCCGCCGTAAGCCGAAACGCCAACTGTTTTGCTCCAGTTCCTGCGGCAATCCAAGCCCCGCTCGTTGCTCTGCGCTCATGCCCCAGCGGATGCCCGCGCCTTCGATCCAGCGATGCAGGGTCGGCAGGTCACGCTCCTCTACACCGAAGCGAGCGCGCAACGCTGGAACGTCCAGCAGATCAAGGATCTCACTGACGGGGAAACGACTGTCTGGCAGTTTGAGCAGGTGTTCGACAGCAATCAGCAGTGGATCACGACCGCGCTGGCCTTGATCTGCGAGCGTGAATGGAATGAATCGTGGGTCATGACGTTCAAGCTGGCCGAACACAGCGCGAATATGCGGTGCATAACTGTCGATGTCCGGAACCATCACGATAACGTCGCGCGGTCTTAACTCAGGATCAGCACTGAAGCGTGCGAGTAACTGATCGTGAAGTATCTCTACTTCGCGCTGAGCACTGTGGGCAATGTGAAAACGGATCGATTGATCCACATCTGTATCGACTGCCGGCCAGCGTTCGCGTGTTTCATTCAGAGGGCGCAATTCGAGGATGTCGTCCTGCAGCTGGTTCAGCAGGTTCTGTGGCTGGCTGTCACTGAACAGATCAATGCGCCCATCACGAAACGCCGAGCGATAGCTGTTGGGATCGTCGTAGCTGTCGAGCAGATTTATGTAGTCCCGCCCTTGTTTACCCCACGCTGCCAACAGCGGATGGGCATACTGATGCAGGGTTTGCGAATCCAGCACGACCGGCATGCCACTCTTGCGGGCCTGACGTTTGTATTGATGCCGCAACAGGTCTTTATCGGCGACGATGTCCGCCCAATGGTGACGACATGGGTTGTGCACGCAAAGCAAAACCTGGCTGAAACGGGCCAGACCGGCGAGTGCTTCCAGAGCCTGAGCGGGAAGCGAAGAAATCCCGAAAACGATCACTCGGGATGGTAATCCGTCGGGGGCGACATCGAGGTTGTTAATGCGCTCGATAAATCGTTGATGGACGCCAGCACGACTTTGCGCCATGCCTTGCTCCCCCACATCCAGCAACAACGCACGCCACAATTCCGCCTGCCAGCAGTTGGCCGGGGTCAGGGGTTTGGCTTCACCCCGACCGTTGCGTAATTGATGACGACCTTCAGCCCAGTCCTCAAGCCAGTCGGCTCGGTACACCTGATACTGGTCGAACAGGTCTGCCAGTCGCTCAGCCAGTTGATAGCGTTTGCGCAAATCGGTGTCATTGGTCAGAAAGCGATGCAGAGGCTCGAAGTGGGGCTGACCTATCAACTGCGGAAGCAGCCGCATGAGTCGCCAGGTCAGCGGGGCCTTATCGAGCAAAGACTTGGCGGGAATTTCATCTCTGCCAAGCACCATGCGGTAGAGCTGCCACATGAAGCTGCCCGGTAATTGCACGTCGATGGCTGCGGCGATTCCGCAGCCACCCATATCGTCCTCTTCCGGGTCTTCTGCCAGTGCCAGCTTTAGCCACTGGGCGATGCCGTTGCTCTGCACCAGAGCGATTTCATTTTCCAAGGGAGCCAGCGGGTATCGCCGCATCCAGCTGACCACCAGGCTGCGCAGCTCGTCTAGGCGGTTACCGTGAACCACCATAAAACCAGCACTGAGGGACGTCGCGTCCGGCATAAAGGCTTCCTTGGAAAAATACAAAAGCTAGGGCCGAACCTTAGCATTGTCGGGAGACTGTGACAGCCGGGAGCTGTCCGGTAATGCTGTACGAACTTTCCTGCGGGCAAAACAAAACCCCAACTGCTTTCGCAATTGGGGTTTCGGAATTTAATCTTGACGATGACCTACTCTCACATGGGGAAACCCCACACTACCATCGGCGATGCATCGTTTCACTGCTGAGTTCGGGATGGGATCAGGTGGTTCCA
>NZ_JAHBDB010000046.1:0-41163 GCF_019956105.1 Pseudomonas sp. BF-RE-25 | reverse complement strand
CCGGCAAGCCGGCTCCTACAGGTTATGTGTTCAATTCTCCTGGGCGCGGTAGGCTCCGGGTGTAAGCCCGGTCCATTTCTTGAACGCCCGGTGAAACGCCGAAGGCTCGGAAAACCCCAGCTGCTCGGCAATCTGTTGCAACGACAGGTCCGCGCGCCCCAGATGATAAATCGCAATGTCCCGGCGCAACTGATCCTTCAACTCCTGAAAACTCGAACCCTCTTCGCGCAAATGCCGGCGTAGCGTCTGCGGGCTGATGTGCAGGTGCGCGGCCACCGCTTCCAGGTCCGGCCAGCGCGCACTGTCGCGGCTGAGCAAACGGCGCAACTGGCTGCTCAGGCTGTCGCCGTCATCCGGGCGCGACAACAGGTCGGCGGGGGAGTGTTCGAGGAAATGCTTGAGGGTCCGCTCGTCCTGCAGCAACGGCATGTTCAGGTAGCGACTGTGGAACAGCAGACTGCTCTGCGCCGCTGAAAACTCCATCGGGCAGGGGAACAGCAACTCGTATTCGGCGCCGTGCTCGGGCTTCGGGTAGCTGAACGTCGCTTGTTCCAGGCGGATGCGCTGGCCGATCAGCCAACTGCCGAGGCGATGCCAGACCATCAACTGGCTTTCGGTGAGGAAATGGTCCGGGTCCTGAAACTGCGAATCGTCCAGGCTCAGGCGGATCATTTCGTTTTCGCGGGTCAGGGTCAGGCGCGGGCCGCCGGGGAACAGGCTATAAAACAACAAGCCGCGATGCAGTGCCTTTTCGAGATTGCGGCAGTGAATCACCGCGTGGCACATCATCGCGAAACTGCCGGTTTTACTCGGGACCGGCCCGAAGCCCAGGTACTCATCGTCGAGTGCCAGCCACAATCCCTGGATCAAACGAGTGAACTGCTCAGGCGCAATGCGCGCACGCGGTTCTTCCAGCAGCTCGGGGCTGATGCCGAGTTGTTGCAACAGGTTTGAACAGTCATGACCCAGCCGACGCGCGCCACCGAGGGCGGCACGGGCGAAATGGCTGGCGATGGTACGTTCGCGCATAGAAGGCAGGTCCGTCTATTGAACGACGGATGGTAGTCGTCGGGTCAGGCAATGGACAAGGCGGATATCCGCCAAATTGCAGGATGAGGTTTGGTGGATGGGCGGAAATCCGCCACTGTTTTATAGCGCACCCAAGGCACGTTGAACCTGTAACCCCTGATGTCAAAAGGCTCGCAGCGGATTTTGCAAAAGTGGCACGCCGCTTGCGATGTAACGAGCAGATGCCTGCCGTCGTGCAGCTCGAAAAAACAAATCCCTCCAGTGCAGGAGGGTTCGCAATTCAGGTGTCGTGGGCAACAGATGGATGTTGTTAGCGCGCACTCTTGAGGAACTTTGCAATGACGACTCGTCAGCCACTGTACAAATCCCTGTATTTCCAGGTGATCGTTGCCATCGCCATCGGCATCCTGCTTGGTCACTTCTACCCGCAGACCGGTGTGGCCCTCAAGCCGCTGGGTGACGGGTTCATCAAACTGATCAAAATGGTCATCGCGCCAATCATCTTCTGTACGGTCGTCAGCGGTATCGCCGGCATGCAGAACATGAAATCGGTCGGCAAGACCGGCGGTTATGCGCTGCTGTACTTCGAAATCGTTTCCACTATTGCCTTGCTGATCGGTCTGGTCGTGGTCAACGTCGTGCAACCGGGCGCCGGCATGCACATCGACGTAACGACTCTGGACACCAGCAAAATCGCTGGCTTCATCTCGGCCGGTAAAGACCAGAGCATCGTCGCCTTTATCCTCAATGTGATCCCTAACACCATCGTCGGCGCTTTCGCCAACGGCGATATCCTGCAAGTTCTGATGTTCTCGGTGATCTTCGGTTTCGCCCTGCATCGCCTGGGTGCGTACGGCAAGCCGGTCCTGGACTTTATCGATCGCTTCGCTCACGTGATGTTCAACATCATCAACATGATCATGAAGCTCGCGCCGGTCGGTGCCTTCGGTGCCATGGCCTTCACCATTGGTGCTTACGGTGTTGGCTCGCTGGTACAGCTTGGTCAGCTGATGATCTGCTTCTACATCACCTGCATCCTGTTTGTGGTTCTGGTATTGGGCGCCATCTGCCGCGCGCATGGTTTCAGCGTACTCAAGCTGATCCGCTACATCCGTGAAGAACTGCTGATCGTACTGGGCACTTCCTCGTCGGAATCGGCTCTGCCACGCATGCTGATCAAAATGGAACGCCTGGGTGCGGATAAATCGGTAGTGGGTCTGGTGATCCCGACTGGTTACTCCTTCAACCTCGACGGTACTTCGATCTACCTGACCATGGCGGCTGTGTTTATCGCTCAGGCGACTGATACGCCGATGGACCTCACTCACCAGATCACCTTGCTGCTGGTGCTGCTGTTGTCCTCCAAAGGTGCGGCAGGTGTGACCGGTAGTGGTTTCATCGTGCTGGCAGCCACCCTGTCGGCCGTGGGTACTCTGCCAGTAGCCGGCCTGGCGCTGATCCTCGGTATCGACCGCTTCATGTCCGAAGCCCGTGCGCTGACCAACCTCGTTGGTAATGCTGTTGCGACCCTGGTCGTGGCCAAGTGGGTGAAGGAGCTGGACGAAGACAAGCTGCAAGTCGAGCTGGCTTCCGGCGGTCGCGGTATCTCCGACGAACGTGAAGTAGACGACCTGGGTGTGGCTGAAGGCCCAACCCCAAGCAACGTCAAGTAACACGCGTTGTCATGAAAAAACCCGCTTCGGCGGGTTTTTTCATGCCAGGAATTTGAGCGTAACGGTCACAGTTGCTGACACATCAGGTGATTGCTGCAACGCGATTGGCTGCCTAGGCTGGAGGCATCGAATACGGAGATCGCTCATGCCCGGCCCATTGGCATCACTCAAGGTTCTGGATTTCTCGACATTGTTGCCGGGGCCGTTCGCCTCGCTGTTATTGGCTGACATGGGCGCCGAGGTTTTGCGCATCGAGTCGCCGACCCGCATGGACCTGTTGCGGGTGCTGCCGCCCCATGACCAAGGCGTGTCGGCCAGCCACGCGTACCTCAATCGCAACAAGCGCAGCCTGGCGCTGGACCTCAAGCAGCCCGAGGCGCTGGCGGTGATTAAGCAGCTGTTGCAGGACTACGACATCGTCCTGGAGCAATTCCGCCCCGGTGTCATGGAACGATTGGGCCTGGGGTATGAAGCGTTGAAAGCCATCAACCCAAAGCTGATCTATGTGTCGATCACTGGATACGGGCAAACCGGCCCCTACAAGGATCGCGCCGGCCACGACATCAATTACCTGGCGTTGGCGGGGCTGGCGAGCTACACCGGCCGCGCCGACAACGGCCCGCTGCCCTTGGGCGTGCAAGTGGCGGATGTCGCCGGCGGTTCGCTGCACGGCGTCATCGGCCTGCTGGCGGCGGTGATCGCCCGGCAACAAAGCGGGCTGGGGCAGCATCTGGATGTGAGCATGACCGACTGCGCGTTCAGCCTGAACGCCATGGCCGGGGCCGGGTACCTGGCCTGCGGCGAGGAGCCGGGCCGGGAAGACCAGATGCTCAACGGCGGCAGCTTCTACGACTATTACCGTTCGCGGGATGGCCGCTGGTTATCGGTGGGCAGCCTGGAGCCGCCGTTCATGAAACAACTGTGCACGGCACTGGGGCTGGAGGAGTTGGCGACGTTGGGCCTGTCACCTCAGCCTGCCCAGCAAAAGAAGCTAAAGGACGCGCTGCAGACTGAATTCGAGAAACACGACTTTGCCGAATTGTGCGCACTGTTTGCCGAGCTCGATGCGTGTGTCGAGCCGGTGCTGACCTTGGGTGAGGCGGTTCGGCATCCGCAGTTGCAGGCACGGGAATTGGTGACCGATGTGCCGCGAGGGGATGGCACGAGCCAGGCGCAGATGGCGTGTCCGTTGAAGTTCTCGCAGGGGTTGCCCGAGCCTCGGCATATCGGTGCGGCGCTGGGTGAGCATACGGATCAGGTGTTGGGGGAGTTGGGGGTTAGTTCGCTGCGAATTGAAGAATTGCGGCGTGCCAAGGTGATTCTCTAGCGCCTGACGCGGCCTCTTCGCGGGCAAGCCTCGCTCCTACAGGTGATTTCGATGCTTCTGTAGGAGCGAGGCTTGCCCGCGAAGGGGCCCGCCAAAACACCACAAGTCCGACTTACTCGACCCGCATCTCCCCACTGAACACCAACGTGCTCCGGCACCGCCGACACAAATACCGCCGCCCCTGCCGCACCAGGCTGTGGCGCTGCGCCGAAAACGGGAAATCACTGTCGGCGCACGGGCATTTGTAGATATAGCGCGTCACGCTGCGGCGCTTGACGTCGTAGGTGTGGCAGCGATTGGGCGGCAGTTCGTACACGCCACGCATGATCAGTTGCCACTCTTCGCCGTGGGGCTGGATGCGATCGCCGAACAGCTGATGAGCGATCAGGTGGGCGACTTCATGGGCCACGGTCTGCTTGAGGAAATCTTCAGTGTTTTCGCGGTACAGCTGCGGATTGAAGCGCAGCAGGTTCTCGTGCAGATGCGCGACACCGGCTTTTTGCCCGCGCAGCTTGAGGCTCACCACGGGGCGTTTGAAGGTTCGTTTGAAAAAGGATTCGGCTTGTTGGTAACAGTCTTCGACGCGGGTATTGAGTTGCTCGGGCATGCTTGATGGATCTCCAGAGACGTCGAGTATGCCGCAACGCTCGGGCCTTGCGAATCGCCAGGGCGCCGAATGGTCGTTACCCCCACATTGAAAGGCCGCCTTGCGGCGGCCTGTATTGGCAGATCTTGATTTTGGGTGGAGAACGTAACTAATTCGTGTAGACCGGCCCCACGCCAAGTCCCCAGACAATGACAGTGAATGCCATGATCGCCACCAATACGACTAAACCGACGGCGAGCACCGAACTTGAAAACAGAAATCCCTCGTCAGATGGAATGTTCATGAAAGTTGGAAGCCCCACATACAGCAGGTACACCGTGTAGCAGATGGCCGCCGTCCCGACGATCATCCCCAGCCACATGTGTGGGTACAGTGCCGCAAGGCCGCCAATGAACAGCGGGGTCGCGGTGTAGGTCGCAAACGCAACGCAACGTGCCAGACTCGGGTTGGCGTCATAGGTGCGGGCCATCCAGTGGATGAACGCGCCCATTACGGCAACGCCGCCGAGCATCGCCACGTACGACATGATCGTCATCCATAGCGCGCTTTCCTGCGTCAGCATCACCGGTGCCCGGCTGCCAATTACCCAGCCGACCTGCGTGGTGCCGATAAACGCCGACACGGCGGGGATCGCCGCCAGAATCAGCGTGTGGGTCAGGTACATGTGGCTGATGCTTTCCTCTTGGTCGCCACGGATTTCTTTCCATTCCTGGTCGGGGTGGGTGAAGAGCCCCACTACGTGATGGATCATGCCAGTCACTCCTCTTGTTTTTACCGTCGCCCCCCAGTGGAGCGCCTACAGGCCAAAGTGGCCAAGTAAGTAAAGGTCTGGATATGTGTGCGACCTTATGACGCAGTATAGAAAGGTCTTAACCCCGCAGGTTGTAGGGCGTTAGAGCAAATCGCGCTGTAAACAAGGCTGTTAATCGCTGCTGGCACTGTCAACCACAATCCCCTGTGGGTACTTCGCCGGCGAGGGGTTTTTGCGTAAAATGCCGGCCTTTCGTCACACCTCACGGATCTCGCGTCATGGGCACTCTCACGGTCAACCAGAACAAACTGCAAAAGCGCCTTCGCCGTCAGGCCGGTGAGGCTGTCGCCGATTTCAACATGATTGAAGACGGCGACAAGGTCATGGTCTGCCTGTCCGGCGGCAAGGACAGCTACACCATGCTCGACGTGCTGATGCATTTGCAGAAGGTCGCGCCGATCAAGTTCGAGATCGTGGCCGTGAACATGGACCAGAAACAGCCGGGTTTCCCTGAGGACGTGCTGCCGGCGTACCTCAAAACCCTGGGCATCGAATACCACATCGTCGAGAAAGACACGTATTCGGTGGTCAAGGAGCTGATTCCGGAAGGCAAGACCACCTGCTCGCTGTGCTCGCGCCTGCGTCGCGGCACGCTCTACACCTTTGCCGACGAAATCGGCGCGACCAAAATGGCCCTCGGTCACCACCGCGACGACATCGTCGAAACGTTCTTCCTCAATATGTTCTTCAACGGCTCGCTCAAGGCCATGCCGCCGAAGCTGCGCGCCGACGACGGCCGCAACGTGGTGATCCGCCCGTTGGCCTACTGCAACGAAAAAGACATTCAGGCTTACTCGGACCTCAAGCAATTCCCGATCATCCCGTGCAACCTCTGCGGTTCCCAGGAAAACCTGCAACGTCAGGTGGTCAAGGAAATGCTGCAGGAATGGGAGCGCAAGACGCCGGGCCGCACCGAAAGCATTTTCCGCAGCTTGCAGAACGTGATCCCGTCGCAATTGGCGGACCGCAACCTGTTCGACTTCACCAACCTGCGGATCGACGAAACCGCCATGTCGCGGTTCGTTAACGTAGTAAACCTCTAAACACAATCACTGTGGGAGCCAGCCTGCTGGCGATAGCGGTAAGTCAGACGTTGACTGACCCACCGCTATCGCCAGCAGGCTGGCTCCCACATTGGTCTACTCACTGACTCCTCAGGAGAGGGCATGCGCGATTACAAGTGGCTGCACGAATACTGTCTGAACCGCTTCGGTTCCGCAGCCGAACTGGAAGCCCATCTGCCCGTTCCGAAGACTGCCGCGCAATTGCGCGATATCAGCGACGATCGCTACCTCTCGACCATGGCGCTGCGTGTGTTCCGCGCCGGGCTCAAGCACAGCCTGGTGGACGCCAAGTGGCCGGCCTTCGAAGAAGTGTTCTTCAAGTTCGACCCGGAAAAAGTCGTGCTGATGAGCGCCGAACACCTTGAACGCCTGATGCAGGACGCGCGGATCATCCGCCACCTGGGCAAGCTCAAGAGCGTGCCGCGCAATGCGCAGTTCGTGCTGGACGTGGCCCATGAGAAAGGCAGTTTTGGCGAGTTGATCGCCGATTGGCCGGTGACCGATATCGTCGGCTTGTGGACCTACCTGAAAAAGCACGGTCATCAATTGGGTGGCTTGTCGGCGCCGAGATTTTTGCGGATGGTCGGCAAGGACACCTTTGTGCCGAGTTATGACGTGGTGGCGGCGCTGAATGCGCAGAAGATCGTCGACAAAGTGCCAACCAGCCTGCGGGATCTGGCCACGGTGCAGGGCGTGTTCAACCAGTGGCATGAAGAAAGCGGCGGGCGGCCGATGAGTCAGATTTCGATGATGCTGGCGTACACCGCCAATCATTGATATCGAGTGATGCCCTTCGCGGGCAAGCCTCGCTCCTACAGGTTTCTCAGATTCCTGTAGGAGCGAGGCTTGCCCGCGAAGAGGCCCGGTCAGGCGACGGAAATCTCGCCCTCGCCAGCCAGTTTGCGATTCAACTGAAACCGCCACCGCACATACAACAGCGCCGAGCAGAACACCGCCAGGCTCGCGCCCATTTCCAGCAAACCGAACAGCTGCCGGTTCGGGTCATACGCCGCCAGTGCGCCCTTGATGAAATACAGGTTCACCACAAAACACATCCACGAATGCCCGCGCGCGCTGCCGACGATCATCCCCGGCGCCAGCAACAGCAGCGGCACCAGTTCGATCAGCAGAATAACCCACGGCCGCGCACCATGCAGGTCGGCGACCACCAGGTAATAAGCGCAGAGCAATCCCACCAGGCCGAAGTAGCACAGCAGACTGATGACGCGCATCGCCCGAACCCGTGGTTCGAGCCATTCAATGGAAGGCAGGATCTTCGGCTTTTTCGCCATCTCAGCTCACCAACTTTTGTGCGGTCTTCGCCAGGCGCAGACCCAAGGCCCGGCACAGCGCCACTTCATGTTCATTCAAGCCGCTTTTGCCATCGGCGCCGGCGTGATGACTGGCGCCGTACGGCGTGCCGCCGCCACGGGTTTCCAGCAACGCGGATTCGCTGTACGGCAGGCCGGTGATCAGCATGCCGTGGTGCAGCAGCGGCAACATCATCGACAGCAGCGTGGTTTCCTGACCGCCGTGCAGGCTCGCGGTGGAGGTGAACACCCCGGCCGGTTTGCCGACGAGGGCGCCGGTCAGCCACAGGTTGCTGGTGCCGTCGAGGAAGTATTTGAGCGGTGCGGCCATGTTGCCGAAACGCGTCGGGCTGCCGAGGGCCAGGCCTGCGCAGTTCTTCAGGTCGTCGAGGCTGGCGTACAGCGCGCCTTCGTCCGGAATGTCCGGCGACACCGCTTCGCACTCGGTGGAAATCGCCGGCACGGTGCGCAGGCGCGCTTCCATCCCGGACTGCTCGACACCGCGGGCGATCTGCCGCGCCATTTCATTGGTTGAGCCGCTGCGGCTGTAATACAGAACCAGAATGTACGGCGCGCTCACGGCAGCAACTCCAGCACGTTCTCCGGCGGACGGCCGATGACGGCTTTGTCGCCGACTTCGAGAATCGGTCGCTCCATCAGTTTCGGGTGCGCAGCGATGGCGGCAATTAATTGCGCCTCGCTCAGGCTGGCGTCGGCGAGGTTGAGGGTCTTGTACTCGTCCTCACCGGTGCGCAGCAATTGCCGGGCGCCGAGGCCGAGCTTTTTCAGCAGGCTCTGCAATTGCGCGGCGTCGAGCGGGGTCTCGAGGTAGCGGACCACGGTCGGCGTCAGGCCACGGGCTTCGAGCAGTTCGAGCGCACCGCGGGATTTCGAGCAGCGCGGGTTGTGATAAAGCGTCAGATCGGTCATGTGCGGGTCGCATCTTGCGTAAGGTGACGGCTATTCTAACTGTGCAGCGCGTAATCCAGAACCTTGGGAGGCGATGGGTCGCAGGCGCATTCAATTTTGAACAAGGATCACGACATGACAAGGCGATTGGCAGCGGCATTGGCGATCATCGGTGCGCTGATGTTGGGGGGCTGCGGCAATGACTATGGCATCGATCAGAACGGCCAAAAAGTCGCCGCCGAACGTCTGGACAAACAATGGCTGGTGCTTAATTACTGGGCCGAATGGTGCGGCCCGTGCCGAACCGAGATCCCGGAATTGAACGGGCTGGCCGAGCAGTTGAAGGACAAGAAGATCGGTGTGTTCGGGGTCAACTTCGACAACGTGCAGGGCGAAGAGCTGAAAAGCGCCAGCGAGAAACTGGGGATCAGGTTCACCGTATTGGCTTCGGATCCGGCGGAGCTGTTTGAACTGCCGCGCAGCGAGGCGTTGCCGGTGACGTACATCATCGATAACAAAGGCAAGGTGCGGGAACAGTTGATGGGCGAGCAGACAGCGGCGGGGGTGATGGCAAAGCTTGAGGCGCTACAGGCTAAAAACTGAACGCAATACTTTGTAGGAGCCGGCTTGCCGGCGATAGCGGAGTGTCAGATACCATCGATGTTGATGGATCCACCGCCATCGCCGGCAAGCCGGCTCCTACAGGGGGAACGTGTATCAGGCGGAATTAATGGTGATTGACCCGCCATCATCGCCGGCAAGGCTTAACCTTCTTCAAGCCACCAACGCAGCGGCTTGCCTTCGGCCGGCCAGAAGCGCATCTGGTCGATCGGTGAAACATCCCAGCGCTGCACGTTTTCCAGGGCCTGGAGGAAGCGCTTTTCCTGTTCCATCAACGCCGGCGCGCACAGTTTGCGCGTGCTGCCGACCTTGCCGAAACTCAGCTTGTCGTCTTCGAGCGTATACGGTGCGAACCAGTGGTTGCAGCCGCCGTTTCCATAGGCCCGGCCATCTTCGCCGAGGGTGACGGTCAGGTGGCTGTAATCCATCAGCGGGCGTTCGCCGATCCATTCCAGAATGTAGCTGCGGTTCTGCTGCAATTTTACCGGCTCGGCGGCACAGCCCAGCAGGCTGGCGCCGACCATTGCGGTCAGAGCAAGGCGTTTCATCACGCAGGCTCCTGGCATTTCGGGCACAGGTGCTTCTCACCGACGGCGGTCCAGCCCAACTCGGCAATCCGCGCAGTGGCAGCAGGCTTTTCAGCCTTGTTACCCAGTTTGGCGTCGACCGCGAACTCGAAGCTCAGCTCTTTGGCGCAGCTGTCGCAGTTGACTTTCCAGGTGTGGATCGCCAGTTCACCGAACACCGGGCCACTGGCCACCGCGACCCATTGGCCGGGCGGGTTGATCAGGTGGCGAACCGTTTCGACGGTCAGGCGCATGGACAAGTCCTTGGCGCCTTTGAGGGTCACGACCAGCACGTCATTGTTGCGAATCGAGCCGCCGTTGCCGGTGACTTGATAACGCCCCGGCACGAGGGCGCGGCATTCGGTGAGGGTGTGTTGCGGGTTCATCAGGTTATAGCGGAAATCGTGTTCGACCATGGGTCCTCCAAATATGCGCGGTATGCTAGCACGGGCCTGCACGCAGCATTGCGCAAGCAGATGACCTTCGATCAGGTTCAAATGACCTGCCGACTCATGGCAAACTGCCGCTTTTGCATTTCTAAGGAACGGACATGGCGTTAATCGAATGTTTTGAGTGCAAGCAACGCATCAGTTCAACGGCGCCTGCTTGTGTTCATTGCGGTGCGCCGACACGAGAGGCGCAAGCGGCAACGTCGAAGGCGCCACTGTCTTTCGGACGTTTACCGCAAGACGAGAGCGTGGCCAAGGTTTCGCCGGCCGCGTTCGGGCGTAAACGCAAAGCCGACGTCGAAGCAGCGGTTTCCGCTCCGCCGCTCAACGGCCCGCGTCCGGTGGAGCTGTGGCTGAAACTGATGATTTTCTTTCTGCCACCGTTTTTTGTCTGGTTCCTGCTGCGTCGCGGGCATTCAACAGGCCAACGCTTGCTCGGTTTTGGCTGGCTGGCCTTGATGATCCTGTTGTCCAAGGCCTGATCCGCTCAGCCCTCGACCTGATTCTGCGGTGTGCCGGCCGCCCAGGCTGCAATGTTCTGCAACGTCGTCGCGGCAATTGCACCCAGGGCTTCACGGGTCAGGAAGGCCTGATGTGCGGTGACGATCACGTTCGGGAAGGTCAGCAGGCGCGCCAGCACATCGTCCTGCAGCGGCAGGTCGGAACGGTCCTCGAAGAACAGCTGCGCCTCTTCTTCATACACATCCAGTCCCAGGTAACCGAGTTGGCCGTCCTTCAGCGCGTCGATCAGCGCCGGCGTGTCCACCAGACCGCCGCGACCGGTATTGATCAACATGGCGCCTGCTTGCATGTGCGCCAGTGACTCGCGGTTGATCAGGTGTTTGCTCTGCTCGTTGAGCGGGCAGTGCAGGCTGATGATCTGCGATTCGGCCAGCAGCTCGGGCAAACTCAAATAACGTGCGCCGAGGGCTTCGACCTGTGGATTGGGGTAAGGATCATAGGCCAGTAGCCGGCAGCCGAAACCGTTCATGATTTTCGCGAAGGTCGCGCCGATTTGCCCGGTGCCAACCACGCCGACCGTTTTGCCCACCAGATCGAAACCCGTCAGCCCGTGGAGGCTGAAATCCCCTTCGCGGGTGCGGTTATAGGCACGGTGCAAACGACGGTTGAGCGCCAGGATCAGCGCCACCGCGTGTTCGGCCACCGCGTGGGGCGAGTAGGCCGGAACCCGCACGATCGACAATCCCAGGCGCTTCGCCACCGCCAGGTCGACATGGTTGTAGCCGGCCGAGCGCAGGGCAATCAGGCGTGTGCCGCCCGCTGCAAGGCGTTCGAGCACCGGGGCGCTGAGGTCGTCATTGATAAAGGCACAGACCACTTCGTGATGTTCCGCCAGCGCTGCCGTGTCGAGGCTGAGTCGCGCCGATTGAAAGTGCAGCTCGATGCCGGCAGGGAGGTCGGCGCCGAGAAAACTGTCGCGGTCGTAGGTCTGGCTGCTGAAAAGAATCGTACGCATGCAATCCTCCTGGAACATTCACGCTGTATGCCTGTTGCCGAAAACTTCAGGCCCGCCGGATACCCTGTAGGAGCATGGCTTGCCAGCGAAGGCGTCCTCCAGAATGAAGAAGGGTTTGAGGGCCCCTTCGCTGGCAAGCCATGCTCCTACAGGGATTGCGGTGAGCTTACGCCCGTGGCAATCAAACGGATTGCGTTGCATCAAGCATTGATACGGGCATGCGCCGCCAGGCGATTGATGGCCCGGTCGAGGTCTTCCAATGCGCCCGGAGCCTTCGGGTCCTGTTGCTTGAGCAGGGTTTCGCTGCGCTGGCAGGCGGCACGCAGCTGCGGCACGCCGCAATAACGGGTGGCGCCGTGCAGGCGGTGCACGCGTTCGATCAACGCGTTGTGATCGTTGGTTTCCCGGGCGAAGCGAATGGCTTCACGGTCGGCTTCCAGCGATGCCAGCAACATCGCCAGCATGTCCGCCGCCAGATCCGCCTTGCCCGCCGCCAGCCGCAACCCTTCTTCGTGATCCAGCACTTGCAACTCGTGGCTGCCGCCGTGACTGTCACTGGAACGCTCTGGCCCCTGATTGCGCAGCGCCAGGCCGGTCCACTTCAACACCACCTGCGCCAATTGCCGCTCGCTGATCGGTTTGGTCAGGTAATCATCCATGCCACTTTGCAGCAGCGCGCGTTTTTCGTTGGCCATCGCGTGAGCGGTCAGGGCCACGATCGGCAGCGGCGTGCAATGCCGTTCGCTTTCCCACTGGCGAATGGTTTCGGTGCTCTGACGACCATCCATGCCGGGCATCTGCACGTCCATTAACACCAGATCGAAGGTCTCGGTCTGCACCGCTTTGACGGCGGCATAGCCGCTTTCCACCGCAAGCACCTTGGCGCCAAGGTCTTCGAGCAGGGTTTGCACCAGCAACAGATTGGCCGGGTTGTCGTCGACGCAGAGCACCTTCGGCGCGCGGCTGGACACCGGTTCGCCGGGATCGCTACGTTGTTGGCGCGGATTGACCAGATCGGACAAGGCCCGGCGCAACTTGCGTGTGCAGGCCGGTTTGGCCTGGAGCTGGCTGTGCGGGTTCGGCACCGAGAGGTGGAACAGTGTCTGTTCGGTGGTCGGGCACAGCACCAGCACTTTGCAGCCGAGGTGCTCAAGGTCCCAGATATGCTGGTTGAGGCGCTCCGGCGGCATGTCGTTGCTGGTGATGCCAAGCACGGCGAGGTCGATCGCCAGATCGGTCTGGTGTGCGCCGGTCACGCCATTGGTCAGGCTTTCCAGGGTATTGAACGGGGTGACTTCCAGGCCACAGTCTTCCAGTTGATGCTGCAACGCCTGACGGGCCAGTTCGTGGTTCTCCAGCACGGCGACGCGGCGTCCGAGCAACGGCGGAGCGGGCAGGTCTTCGGCGTCGTCGCGGGTTTTCGGCAGACTCAGGCTGATCCAGAATTCCGAGCCTTCGCCCGGCGTGCTGTCGACGCCGATCTCGCCGCCCATCTGTTCGATCAGGCGCTTGGAAATCACCAGCCCCAGGCCGGTGCCGCCGGGTTGCCGGGACAGCGAGTTGTCGGCCTGGCTGAAGGCCTGGAACAGCGCGCGCACGTCCTCGTTCGACAGGCCGATGCCGGTGTCCTGAATGCTGATGCGCAGTTGCACGCTGTCTTCATGCTCGTCTTCGAGCATGGCGCGGGCAACGATGGTGCCTTCGCGGGTGAACTTGATCGCGTTGCTTACGAGGTTGGTGAGGATCTGCTTCAGGCGCAGCGGATCGCCGACCAGCGACAGCGGCGTGTCGCGATAGACCAGGCTCACCAGTTCCAGTTGTTTGGCGTGGGCGGCCGGGGCGAGGATGGTCAGGGTGTCCTGGAGCAAATCGCGCAAGTTGAACGGAATGTGGTCGAGCACCAGTTTGCCGGCCTCGATTTTCGAGAAGTCGAGGATCTCGTTGATGATCCCCAGCAGGCTGTCGGCGGATTTTTCGATGGTGCCCAGGTAGTCGAGCTGACGTGGGGTCAGTTCGCTTTTTTGCAGCAAGTGGGTGAAACCGAGAATGCCGTTGAGCGGCGTGCGGATTTCATGGCTCATGTTGGCGAGGAATTCGGATTTGATCCGGCTCGCTTCCAGGGCTTCCTTGCGCGCCAGGTCCAGCTCGATGTTCTGGATTTCGATGGTTTCCAGGTTCTGGCGCACGTCTTCGGTGGCCTGATCGATGCTGTGCTGCAATTCTTCCTGGGCGTTCTGCAGGGTGCCGGCCATGCGGTTGATGCCGGACGCCAGTTCATCGAGCTCCTGACTGCCGAGCGGCGGCAGGCGGGTTTCCAGGTGACCGTCCTTGAGCTGCGCCACCGCTTGCTTGATCTGGCTCAGCGGCCGATTGATCGTACGGCCCATGCGCAATGCCAGCAGCGCCGCACCGGCGAGGCCCGCGCCGATCAACAGCAGACTGGCGAACAGGCTGCGATAACCGCGCAGCAACATGCCGTTGTGGGACAGTTCGAGTTCGACCCAACCCAGCAGGCGGTCAGATTCCTCGGGTATCAGGTCACCGGCCAGGTTGCGGTGCTTGCCGAACACCGGCAGCAGGTAACGCGTCGCATCGTTGCCGCTGCGGCGCAGCATCTGCGAGCCATTGCCCAGCGGCGCCGGATTGAGCATGGTCGGGCCAGCATGCGCCAGCGACGTGCGGTCCGGGGCGAGGAGCGTCACCGCGCGCACATCGGGCGTTTCCAGCGCTTGGGTGGCGATGCGTTCCAGCAGTTCTGTGTCCTTGTGGCTCATGGCCGGCGCGACAAGGGGCGCGAGCTGTTCGGCGATCATTTCGCCACGCTGCATGAGTTGGGTTTGCAGGTCGGATTGCTGCATCCAGGTGAAATAGCCGCCCAGCACCAAGGCCATCAGGCTGGTCGGAAGCAAGGTCAGCAACAGCACGCGGCCTTTTATTCCCAGTTTCTTGAGCACGCCTCTCTCCTGCATCCAGCCATTTAAGAACCTGCGCGTACATCCGGTACACGCCACTTGCGCAGTGTAGCGATTTGCTTGCGGGCAATCCTCGTAAAATTGATGACGTCATTCGTCGGGCAGTCCAGCGCTTTTGCGTGGCTGGCAAACCTTGGGTTGCCCCCGGCGAGGCAATCTTGAATAATCATCAACTGAGAATTATTTGCAGATACTCATGACTCCCATCTCTGTTGGCCATCCCCGAATCCTCTCCATCGAAGACGACCTGGTGCTCGGTGCTTATGTGCACGAGCAACTGGGCCGTAGCGGTTTCCAGGTGACCTGGTGCCAAAACGGCCAGGAAGGCTTGGCGATTGCCCGTGAGCAAGCCTTCGATGTGGTGCTGATGGACATTCTGCTGCCGGGCATGAACGGTTTGAACGTGCTGACCCAATTGCGCCAGAGCCATTCCACCCCGGTGGTGCTGATGTCGGCACTGGGCGCCGAAGCCGATCGCATCAGCGGTTTCCGCCTCGGCGCCGATGATTATTTGCCCAAGCCCTTCAGCATGGCCGAGTTGCGCGTGCGCATCGAAGCGATCCTGCGGCGCGTCGCACTGGATCGTCGCCCGGCCGTGGCGCCGGTTGCCTTGGTGACGGACAGTCTGCGTTTCGACGATGAATGCTTCGAGGTGTTCTATGGCGAACACGCCGCCGGCCTGACCCGCAGCGAGTACCGGTTGCTGGACACCCTCCATCGCAACGGCGATGAGGTGCTGAGCAAAGCCTTCCTTTATCAGCACGTGTTGCAACGGGGTTACGCGGCTCACGACCGCAGCCTCGACATGCACATCAGCCAGATCCGTCGCAAGCTCAAGGCCATCGGCTACACCGAGCGGGAAGTGCGCACGGTGTGGGGCAAGGGCTATGTCCTGAGTGCTGACCATGAAGTGGTCTGACCTGCCGGGCAGGCATTCGTTGTTCTGGAAACTCGCCTGTCTGCTGGTGGCGTTCTGTCTGCTGATGATCTGGCTGAGCTGGTCCTGGGGCCGCTACATGGAACAGCGCAACCAGTTTCTCTCTGACGAAGCCCGAGGCACGTTGACGCGCTATGCCGCCGAAGCCGAACAGGCATGGCAGCAGGGGCAGAGCGCAGGTGTCGATGCCTGGCTGCAGGATATGCGACAGCGTGAAAAGGGCTGGGTGGGTGTGATTGGCGGCGATTTGCAGTCGTTGAGCAGCCAATCGCTGACGGACCAGGAAATCCAGCGCCTGACTTTTCTGCGTGGCCTGGACTGGCCCATTCACAAAAAACGCCTGCCGTGGCTGCGCGTACCGTTTCCCGGCGACTCATCCGTCGGCAGCCTGGTGATCGAACTGCCCCAGCGGTTCAAGCCGGGGCGCTACCGGGTGTTCTGGCGCGTCATCACCAACGGCGTGATTCCCGGACTGTTCACCTTGCTCTTGTGCGTCGGGCTGTATCGATTGCTGGTGGTGCCCCTCAATCAACTGCGCGAGCAGGCCAATGCGTGGCGCGCCGACCAGTTAGGCGTACGCCTGTCGAGCCGCACGACCAATCGCTGCGATGAACTGGGTGAGCTGGGCCGCGCGTTCGATCACATGTCCGAGCGCCTGCAAAGCACGGTGGCCCTGCAACAACAGCTGCTGCGCGACCTGTCCCACGAATTGCGCACACCCTTGAGTCGTTTGCGCGTAGCGAGCGAGGGTGAGCAAAGTCTGGTGCAACTGCGCGAACGCATTGGTCGCGAAGTCGATGGCATGCAACGGTTGGTCGAAGACACGCTGCAACTGGCCTGGCTCGACACCGAGCGCACGCCCTTGCCCGACGAGGCGATCCAGATTCAGGCTCTGTGGGAAATGCTCACGGACAACGCCTGCTATGAAAGTTGCTGCCCCACCGACCAATTACAGTGCGCGGTGGATTCATCCTGCTGGGTGCGCGGCAATCTCAACACCCTGGCCCAGGCGCTGGAAAACATCCTGCGCAATGCCATTCGTCATTCACCGAAGGGCGGCATCGTGCGTCTGGATGGACGACGTGAAGGCGGTTACTGGCATCTGTGGCTGGAGGATGAAGGGGGCGGGGTGGCTGAAGAGGATCTTGAGCGGATCTTCTCGCCGTTCACTCGACTCGATGGTTCGCGGCCGGGGAATGGCGGGTTCGGGTTGGGGCTGAGCATTGCAAGGAATGCGGTGCAGCGCCAGGGCGGACGGCTTTGGGCTGAGAATACTGGGGCAGGGTTGCGGCTGAACATGCGGTTGGTGGCTGATGACGCCATCGCGAGCAGGCTCGCTCCCGCAGTGGATGTGTGCCGACCGCAAATGGTGTGAGCAACGCTATTCCCTGTAGGAGCGAGCCTGCTCGCGAAGAGGCCCTTTGCATCACCATCACTAAAAAGTCGCACCACTGGTGCGACTATCATTATTTCGCCAACAGCTAACCAGCGACTGTTGTCAGTAGGGTGTGGTGTCGAACCCTGGGCCCAATCAATTACTCACTTTCTTGCCCTTATTCCCATAAGCCATAAGCACCGCACTTTGCGTGATATGGCCTTCCTACGTTTGCCGGTATGATAGGCGCCCCCGCAGTCTGGATTGCGAATACGCCATGACCTTGCAGTACCCAACCATCGCCGATTGCGTCGGCAACACTCCGCTGGTCCGTTTGCAGCGCCTGCCCGGCGCCACCAGCAATACCCTTTTGCTCAAGCTCGAAGGGAACAACCCGGCGGGTTCGGTCAAGGACCGGCCGGCGCTGTCGATGATTACCCGCGCCGAGTTGCGCGGGCAGATCCACGTCGGCGATACGCTGATCGAAGCGACCTCGGGCAACACCGGGATCGCCCTGGCCATGGCCGCCGCGATCAAGGGTTACAAGATGATCCTGATCATGCCGGACAACTCCAGCGCCGAGCGCAAGGCCGCGATGACGGCGTATGGCGCCGAGCTGATCCTAGTCACCCAGGAAGAAGGCATGGAAGGCGCACGCGACCTCGCTCAGCGAATGGAAGCCGAAGGCCGTGGCAAGGTGCTGGACCAGTTCGCCAACGGCGACAACCCGGAAGCGCACTACACCACCACCGGCCCGGAAATCTGGCGTCAGACCGAGGGCACCATCACTCATTTCGTCAGTTCGATGGGCACCACGGGCACCATCATGGGCGTGTCGCGCTATTTGAAAGAGCAGAACGACAACGTGCAGATCATCGGCCTGCAACCGATGGAAGGCTCGGCGATCCCGGGCATCCGTCGCTGGCCGCAGGAATACCTGCCGAAGATCTACCAGGCCGATCGCGTGGACCGCATCGTCGACATGGCGCAAAGCGAAGCCGAGGACGTGACCCGTCGTCTGGCTCGCGAAGAAGGCATCTTCTGCGGCGTGTCCTCGGGCGGTGCCGTGGCAGCGATGCTGCGCCTGTCCAAAGAAGTTGAAAACGCGGTGATCGTCGCGATCATCTGCGACCGTGGCGACCGTTACTTGTCGACCGGCATTTTCGACGCGCCCAACTGATGGCCAAGCACGAGAGAGGCCTGCGCTTCCAGCCCACCGGCGGCAGCAAGGCCCCGCAAATTCCGACCGGCAAAAAGCAGCGCCTGACTATAGAGCGCCTGGCGAATGACGGTCGCGGTATCGCGTTTTTCGAAGGTCGCACCTGGTTCGTCATCGGCGCATTGGCCGGTGAAGAGGTCGAGGCGCGCGTGTTGGGCGCCCACGGCAAAGTGGTCGAGGCGCGCACCGAGCGTGTGTTCCAGGCCAGCGAACTGCGTCGCCCGGCACCGTGTCCGCATGCCGGTCGCTGTGGCGGTTGCAGCGTGCAACATCTGCCGCACACCGAACAACTTGCCCTGAAACAGCGCATGCTCGCCGAGCAATTGTCGAAGGTCGCCGGTGTCGAACCCGAAGAATGGGCCGTGCCGTTAAGCGGTCCGGAATTCGCTTACCGCCGTCGCGCCCGTGTAGCGGTGCGCTGGGACATGAAAGCGAAAAAGCTCGAAGTCGGTTTCCGCGCCGCTGGCAGTCAGGACATCGTTGCGATCAACGAATGCCCGGTGCTGGTACAGCCCTTGCAACCGATCATGACCCGCTTGCCGGAAATGCTCCGCCGCTTGAGCAAGCCTCAGGCGTTGGGGCATGTGGAATTGTTCAGTGGTTCGTCGTTGGCGGTTTTGCTGCGGCACATGGCGCCGTTGTCTGAATCCGATCTGACGATCCTCAAGGATTTCTGCTCGTTTCATGAAGCTCAATTGTGGCTGCATGGAGAGGGCGAACCACAGCCGGTTCAAGCCGATCAGTCTTTGGGCTATCGCCTTGAACAGTGGGATTTGGACCTGGCGTACCGGCCGGGAGACTTCATTCAGGTCAACGCGGCGGTCAACGAAGCGATGGTTGCCCAGGCGCTGGACTGGTTGAAGCCGACAGCGGATGAGCGCGTTCTCGATCTATTCTGTGGGTTGGGCAACTTTGCCTTGCCGCTGGCCAAAGCGGTTCGCGAAGTGGTGGCAGTCGAAGGTGTGCAGGCGATGGTCGAGCGGGCAGCCGCGAACGCCGCTAGCAACAATCTTCATAATGCGAAGTTTTTTCAGGCCGATTTATCCCAGCCTTTGACCGATGCCGAATGGGCGCGCGAAGGCTTTTGTGCGGTACTCTTGGACCCACCCCGTGACGGTGCTTTCGAGGTGGTGCGCAAGCTCAAGTCGATGGGTGCCGAGCGGTTGGTGTATGTGTCATGCAATCCGGCAACGCTGGCGCGCGACACAGTGGAATTGATCAAGCAGGGCTACCGGTTAAAACGTGCCGGGATTCTCGATATGTTTCCTCAGACGGCACATGTCGAAGCCATGGCGTTATTTGAAGCGAGTTAGGAAGGCTCGTCTGGTCCGACTGGCCCGCCCGTGCAGCCGCGTACCAGCCCGACGTGGGCTCATGGGCAGCGAAGGTCAGCGATTTGACGCATTGAATCTGCGTCGTAGGGAAGGTAAGCAAGATGGTACAGGTGAGAGCACACCAGCCGATCAACACCGACGGCAGTATCAATCTCGAGGCTTGGCTCGATCATGCGGTCAGTGTCGATCTGGCACTGGATCGCGAAGCCTTGAAAGAAGCCTGCGAGTACGCTCGCGAGGCAGAACAACAAGCCAATGCGGCGAAGAATTTGTGGTCCGAGGGAAACTCCAGTTTCCGCACCGGCCTTGAAATTGCCGAGATCCTCGCCGACCTCAAGCTCGATCAGGATTCGCTGGTCGCCGCGGTCCTGTACCGAGGCGTGCGCGAAGGTCAGATCCAGTTGCCGGCGGTCAGCCAGCGCTTTGGTCCCGTGGTGGCCAAACTCATCGACGGCGTGCAACGCATGGCGGCGATCAGCGACAGCCTGAGCCCGCGTAAATCCATGGTGATGGGCACTCAGGGCCAGGTGGAAAACCTGCGCAAGATGCTCGTGGCCATGGTCGACGACGTGCGTGTCGCGCTGATCAAACTGGCCGAACGCACCTGCGCGATCCGTGCGGTGAAAACCGCCGACGACGAGAAGCGCAACCGCGTCGCCCGGGAAGTCTTCGACATCTACGCGCCGCTCGCCCACCGTCTCGGCATCGGTCACATCAAGTGGGAACTGGAGGACTTGTCCTTCCGCTACCTCGAGCCCGATCAGTACAAGCAGATCGCCAAGTTGCTGCACGAGCGGCGCCTGGATCGCGAGCGTTTCATCGCCGATGTGATGAACCAGCTGAAAGTCGAATTGCAGGCCACCGGCGTCGATGCCGACATCAGCGGCCGGGCCAAACACATCTATTCGATCTGGCGCAAAATGCAACGCAAGGGTCTGGAGTTCAGCCAGATCTACGACGTTCGCGCCGTTCGCGTGCTGGTGCCGGAAATGCGCGACTGCTACACCGCGCTCGGCATCGTCCACACCTTGTGGCGGCACATCCCGAAAGAATTCGACGACTACATCGCCAACCCGAAAGAGAACGGCTACCGCTCGCTGCACACCGCGGTGATCGGGCCTGAGGGCAAGGTGCTGGAAGTGCAGATCCGCACCCATTCCATGCACGAAGAGGCCGAGCTGGGCGTTTGCGCGCACTGGCGCTACAAGGGCACCGACGTCAAGTCCGGCTCCAACCACTACGAAGAGAAAATCTCCTGGCTGCGTCAGGTGCTCGAGTGGCACGAAGAGTTGGGCGACATCGGCGGTCTGGCGGAACAGCTGCGGGTCGATATCGAGCCGGACCGGGTGTACATCTTCACCCCCGACGGTCACGCCATCGACTTGCCGAAAGGCGCGACGCCGCTGGACTTCGCCTACCGCGTGCACACCGAGATCGGTCACAACTGCCGTGGCGCGAAGATCAACGGGCGCATCGTACCGCTCAACTACAGCCTGCAAACCGGTGAGCAAGTCGAGATCATCACCAGCAAGCACGGCACCCCGAGCCGCGACTGGCTGAACCCGAACCTGGGTTACATCACCACCTCGCGGGCGCGGGCGAAGATCGTTCACTGGTTCAAATTGCAGGCGCGCGATCAGAACGTCGCGGCCGGTAAAACCCTGCTCGAACGCGAACTCAGTCGCCTTGGCTTGCCGGCGGTGGATTTCGACAAGCTGGCCGACAAGGCCAACATGAAAACCGCCGAGGACATGTTCGCCGCGTTGGGCGCAGGCGATTTGCGCCTGGCGCAACTGGTGAACCTGGCGCAGCAACTGGTCGAGCCGGAACGCGGCAACGAGCAGCTGGAACTGATTCCGCGCAAGGCCACCGGCTACAAACCGGGCAAGCGCGGCGACATTCAGATCCAGGGCGTCGGCAACCTGATGACGCAAATGGCGGGCTGCTGCCAGCCGTTGCCGGGCGATGCCATCGTCGGTTACATCACCCAGGGCCGTGGCGTGAGCATTCACCGTCAGGACTGCGCCTCGGTGCTGCAACTGGCCGGGCGCGAGCCTGAGCGGATCATCCAGGTCAGCTGGGGCCCGGTGCCGGTGCTCACCTATCCGGTGGACATCATCATCCGTGCCTACGACCGTTCCGGTTTGCTGCGTGACGTCTCGCAAGTGCTGCTCAACGAGCGGATCAACGTGCTGGCGGTCAACACCCGCTCGAACAAAGAGGACAACACCGCGTTGATGTCCCTGACCATCGAGATTCCGGGGCTGGATGCGCTTGGGCGGTTGCTGGGGCGGATATCCCAGTTGCCGAACATCATCGAAACCCGGCGTAACCGTACGCCGTGAGAAACCTTCACGGAAATTGATGGTGATATCTGTAGGAGCGAGGCTTGCCCGCGAAAACGGTGTGTCAGACATGCAGCTTTCGCGGGCAAGCCTCGCTCCTACAGAGCGTAGAGATTAATAAAAGATGTATTCACTTGAAGATTTGCTGCACCTGATGAGTCGTCTGCGTGACCCGCAGTTCGGCTGCCCGTGGGACATCAAGCAAACCTACGCGACCATCGTCCCGCACACCCTTGAGGAAGCCTACGAAGTCGCCGACGCCATCGAGCGCGGTGACTTCGATCACTTGCAGGGTGAGCTGGGCGATTTGCTGTTCCAGGTGGTTTATTACAGTCAACTGGCCCGGGAAGAAGGGCGCTTCGAATTTGCCGGCGTCATCGACAGCATCACCCGCAAGTTGATCCGTCGTCATCCCCACGTGTTCCCCACCGGCGATCTGTACGCGCCGCTGGATGTTCCGCGTCTGAGTGAAGAGCAGGTCAAGCAACGCTGGGAAGAAATCAAGGCTGAAGAGCGCGCCGAGAAATCCGCGGCGCCGCAACAACTGTCCTTGCTCGACGACGTGCCCGCCGCACTGCCGGCGTTATCCCGTTCGGCCAAGTTGCAAAAGCGCGCAGGGCAGGTCGGTTTCGACTGGCCGGATGCGTTGCCGGTGCTGGATAAAGTCCGCGAAGAGCTCGATGAAGTGCTCGAAGCCATGGTCGACAACGACTCGGCAGCGATTGCCGATGAAGTCGGTGACCTGCTGTTTTCCGTGGTCAATCTGGCGCGTCATTTAAAGGTCGATCCGGAAACCGCCTTGCGCGGTGCCAACAGCAAATTCGAAAGACGCTTCCGTTTTATCGAACAGGCATTGCGCGACACCCACCGTCCCATAGAAGATTGCACCCTCGAAGAGTTGGACGCCTTGTGGGGCGAAGCCAAACGTCAGGAAAAGAATTTGCCCAGCTGCGGTTGAGCAGTGGCCTAAGTGAGAAATAAGCACCATGAGCATTTCCCTTCGCGACCAGTTGCTAAAGGCAGGGCTGGTCAACCAAAAGCAGGCCAAACAGGTCGGCAAAGAGAAGCAGAAGCAGCAGCGTCTGGTCCATAAAGGTCAGATCGAGCAGGACGACACCCAGCAGCGTCTGGCGCAGGAAGCAATGGCCGAGAAGGTCAAGCGTGACCAGGAGCTGAACCGTCAGCAGCAAGAGAAGGCCGAGGCCAAGGCCCGTGCCGCGCAGGTCAAGCAATTGATCGAAGTCTCGCGCCTGCCGAAGCTGACCACCGAGGACTACTACAACTTCGTTGACGACAAGAAGGTCAAGCGCCTGTCGGTCAACGCGCTGATGCGCAACAAGCTCAGCAACGGTTCGCTGGCGATCGTGCACCATGCCGGCGGCTACGAAGTGATCCCGCGCGAGGCGGCCCTGAAGATCCAGGAGCGCGATCCGCAGCGCATCGTGCAGCTGAATGTGCAGACCGAAGAAGCGGCAGCTGAAGACGATCCGTACGCGGCCTATCAGATTCCTGATGATCTGATGTGGTAAGCGGTTAACGACTGCTACAACGACAAACCCCGCTCATGGCGGGGTTTGTCGTTTTCAATGCTGTCGTTGCTTATGCGGATCGGAGCTCTCGTTGCAGCTCTAGTGTTTCCAGTTCGGCCTTGTAGCTGTGGGCGTCGGTTTCGGAGTGGAACATCCCAACCAACATGCCTTGTTGGTGCACGTCCCAGATCCGGATGCCGGCGGCTACGCCTTCGTGGGATTTATGTGAATCGTCGCGTTCAGTTACTTTAACAGTCATCTGCTAGCTCCAATCTCTGTGATATCTGCAGCAAGGCGTGTGCAGGACTCAGTTATATGTTTGGTTAGCTTGCTAAGTAAACGACTGCGTTTGGTAACGCACTCTTGTGAATTCTGCAAAAGTGCTGCAGCCCGCGTAATACGCGACATTCGGTCGCAGGGCTTTGAGTTTCATGACAAAAGCTTCATGTTTCCAGCCAGTTCGCCATACACAAAACCTGTAGGAGCCGGCTTGCCGGCGATGACGTATGCAGATCAGCATTAATGTTGGCTGACCCACCGCAATCGCTGGCAAGCCAGCTCCTACAGGTTGTGTGTTGTGCCTTTTGTTCAGGTATAAAAAAACGCCCCGAACCAGTCGGGGCGTTTTTGTGTACAGCGTAGCGGCGGGGTATTACTTACCCTGCCAGCGCTTCAGTACCAAAGTGGCGTTGGTACCACCGAAGCCGAAGCTGTTGCTCATCACGGTGTTGAAGGCGACGTCTTCGCGAGTCTTGGTCAGGATCGGCATGTCTGCCACCGCCGGGTCCAGCTCGTCGATGTTGGCGGAACCCGCCATGAAGTTGCCTTCCATCATCAGCAGGCAGTAGATCGCTTCGTGAACGCCGGCGGCGCCCAGGGAGTGACCGGACAGGCTCTTGGTAGAGCTGATGGCCGGAGCCTTGTCGCCGAATACCGCACGCACGCCTTCCATTTCCTTGGTGTCGCCGACCGGAGTCGAGGTACCGTGGGTGTTCAGGTAGTCGATAGGTGCGTCAACGGTGGACATGGCCATCTGCATGCAACGGATGGCGCCTTCACCGCTCGGGGCAACCATGTCGTAGCCGTCGGAGGTCGCGCCGTAGCCAACGATTTCCGCGTAGATTTTCGCGCCGCGAGCCAGAGCGTGTTCCAGCTCCTCGACCACCACCATGCCGCCACCGCCAGCAATGACGAAACCGTCACGCTTGGCGTCGTAGGCGCGGGAGGCCTTTTCCGGGGTTTCGTTGTACTGGGTGGACAGGGCGCCCATGGCGTCGAACAGGAACGACTGGCTCCAATGTTCTTCTTCACCGCCGCCAGCAAATACGATGTCCTGTTTGCCCAACTGGATCTGCTCGACCGCAGTACCGATGCAGTGAGCACTGGTGGCGCAGGCGGAGGAGATCGAGTAGTTCACGCCCTTGATCTGGAACGGCGTGGCCAGGCAGGCGGAAACAGTACTGCCCATGGTCCGCGTCACGCGGTATGGACCAACGCGCTTCACGCCTTTCTCGCGCAGGATGTCCAGCGCTTCCATCTGGTTCAGCGTGGAGGCGCCACCGGAACCGGCGATCAGGCCGGTACGCGGGTTGGAGACTTGCTCATCGGTCAGACCGGAGTCGGCGATGGCGTCTTTCATGGCCAGATAGGCGTAAGCCGCCGCGTGGCCGACGAAGCGATAGATCTTGCGATCGATCAGCTCTTCGAGGGGAAGGTCGATGGAGCCGGAAACCTGGCTACGCAGACCCATTTCGGCATATTCCGGGTTGAACCGGATGCCAGGGCGGCTTGCACGCAGGTTAGCGGAGACGGTCTCTTTGTCATTGCCCAGGCACGAAACGATGCCCAGACCAGTGATAACGACGCGGCGCATGCGGATAACCCTTAGAAGTTGTCAGTGGAGGTGAAAACGCCGACCCGAAGGCCTTCGGCGGTGTAGATCTCGCGACCGTCGACAGTCACCGAACCATCGGCGATGGCCAGGTTCAGCTTGCCTTTGAGGACGCGCTTGATATGAATGTTATAGGTCACTTTCTTCGCGGTCGGCAGAACCTGACCAAAGAACTTCACTTCGCCCGAACCCAGGGCGCGGCCACGGCCCGGCAGGCCTTGCCAGCCGAGGAAGAAACCGACCAGTTGCCACATGGCGTCGAGGCCCAGGCAGCCTGGCATCACCGGGTCACCTTCGAAGTGACAGGCGAAAAACCACAGATCCGGAGTGATATCCAGCTCGGCGACCAATTCACCTTTGCCGTACTTGCCGCCTTCTTCGCTGATCAGGGTGATGCGATCCACCATCAGCATGTTCGGGGCGGGCAGTTGCGCGTTACCTGGGCCGAACAGCTCACCGCGACTGCAGCGCAGCAGGTCTTCCCGAGTAAAGGCGTTTTGTTTGGTCATGCGAGCTCCTCAATAGTCCCATGCGGCAGGTGGGGCAAATCTTCCCGACCGATCGAAGCGTTCATGCCTCGAATCGGCAGCCTACTCATAGACTATTGCGTTGTGGTGAAAGTCACAGCACCAAGGACATGAATGTACACTTGTGCACTGAAATTATTATTCAAGCCCCTTTTCGGGCCTGTTCGGGTGCCTAAGACTGCCGCACTTTCGCCTTTCACGCCAGTCGCAGATGGTCGAAAGGCCTGCACTACTGCACCCATCGCTGCAGAATCTGCTGCAGATCAGTGCGTTTGAAGGGCTTGGCCAGGTAATCGTTCATTCCCGCCGATAAACAGGCCTCGCGGTCGCCCTGCAAGGCGTTGGCGGTCAGCGCGATGATCGGCAGGTCAGTGCAGCCGGGCAATTGGCGGATCTGGCGGGTGGCCTCGTAGCCGTCAATGATCGGCAGTCGGCAGTCCATCAGAATCGCTTCGAAAATCAGACTTTCGGCACTTCGCACCGCTTGAGCGCCATCGGTGGCGACGCTGACAGTAAAGCCCAGACTGCGCAACATTGCTTCGATAACGGTCTGGTTGACCGGGTTGTCCTCGACCAACAGCACATTGCGTCCTTCACCGTCACCGCTGCCGGTCGGTGTGCGCGGTGTCAGTACCGGCAGCTTCTGTTTATACAGCGCCAGCGGGATTTCCAGGGTGAACACCGAGCCGCGACCTTCCTCGCTCTGGGCGCGCAAGGTTCCGCCCATGCGTTCTGCCAGGGTGCGGGCAATCGGCAGCCCCAGCCCGGTGCCGCCGTAACGCCTTGAAATAGAACTGTCGGCCTGCTGGAACGCGTTGAACATCAATTCCAGGCTTTCGGCCGAGATGCCAATCCCGCTGTCGCGCACGGTGCAGGTGAACCACAACAGTTCGTGATCCAGCGACTGCCACTGCGGCTCGATGCTGACGCGCCCCTTTTCGGTGAACTTCAGCGCATTGCCCACCAGGTTCACCAGGATTTGCCGGATCCGCGTTGGGTCTCCCTGCACCTGCAATTCACGCATGTCCTCGGGAATCAGCAACGCCAGGTCGAGCCCGCGCTGCATTGCGCTGTGCGAGAACGACTGGGCGCAACTGCCGATCAGGTCCGCGAGGTTGAACGGGATGTGCTCCAGTTCCAGCTCCGAACGTTCAATGCGCGAGAAGTCGAGAATGTCGTTGATGACTTTGAGCAAGTGTTCGGTGGACTCCGAGGCCAGCGCCGCGTATTCGACCTGCTCCGCGGTCATATCGGTGGTTTCCAGCAGTTGCAGCATGCCGAGCACGCCATTCATCGGTGTGCGCAATTCATGGCTCATCATCGCCAGGAAGTCCGATTTGGCGTTGTTGGCTTTTTCCGCCTCTTCGCGCGTCTGGATCAACTGCGCCATGGCCTGATGCTGTTCGCGGCTGGCCTGTTCCAGACCGCTGGCGAGGTTGTTGATGTGCTGCGACAGCGCGCCAAGTTCGGTGTCGTCGACAATCGGCAACGGCGTTTTGTAGTCGCCGCTCTGGATCGCCTTGACCGCGTTGCCGATGTCGCGGATCGGCTGCGACAGGCTGCCGGCCAGGCGCCGGGCAATCAGGAAGGTGAACAGCAAGGCGAACAGCGCGAGGACACCGGCCTTGAACAGGATTTCCTGTTGGCGCTTGCTGAAGGCGTCATTCGACAGGCCGACGATCACCCGCCCCAGATAATCCTCGGCGGGGGCGGCGCCAGTGGCTTTGCTGCCCTGGAAGAAATCATTGTGCAGTGCGATGCGTTGCAAGCGCACCGGCGCCTGGAACACTTCGACCTGCTGCGAACGGGTGTAGGTTTCCGAGGGGTGCTCGACGTACACCAGAATCCGGTTGGCGCTGTCCTGGACTTCCAGAAAGCGCACATTGGGCGTGGCCAGGGTGGCCTTGAGCAAACTTTCAAGCACCTCGTTGTTGCCGGAAATCACCCCGTACTCGGCGGCCGGCGCCAGTTGGTTGGCGATCAGTTGGCCGGTGTGATTGAGCTCCTGACGCAGGTCCTGGATCCGCACGAAGGTGAAAAAACTGATCAGCAGCAAGGTCAGCAGCAGGGCAGGGCCGAGGCTGATGATCTGGGTTCGCGTGTTGATGTCCCAACGACGACGGAAAGTCATGGGCGGCGTTCTCCTTCGGCCAGCTGTGTTGCGACCAACGCTTCATTAATCTGTTCAATGCCTAACGAACGAGCCACTTGTGGGTTACTCAACACTTTGAAGCGATTGGCGTAGTGCGTGCGCGGCCACGTGGCCGGTGGCCGGTCGAGCAGATCGTCGAGAATCGCCAGCCAGTCGCTCTGGTCGCTGTAGGTGCTGGTCAGGCTTCCGGCCTTGACGAACCCGGCGTTGGGGCCGATCAGTGCGGTTTGCCGTGTGTAGCTGCTGAGCAGCAGGTTTTTCGCGGTTTTGGGGTTGTACAGGTCGGGATCGTCGAGCCCCAGCAGCACGTCACTGTTTTTCAGCAGCGTCTGCAACGGTCGGCTGTCATGGGTATTGTCCCAGCGCTCGGTGACGATTTCGAAACCCAGGGGCTTGGCGATCTCGCGCAGTTCGCCCAGGAGAAATTCGCTGTGGCTGTCGTAAAGCACCCCGACCCGTTTGACCTGAGGCAACAGGATTCGGGTCAGGCGTAATTGCCGATCCAGCGGTGGATCGCTCCACAACAGGCTCAAATGCGCCGGCACAGTTGCCCCCAGGCGTTGACGGGCTTGCAGGCGGCTGATGCGCAGGACCAGCGTCGCCGGGCCTCGGGCGTCTTGCAGGCGCCAGTCGAGGCTCGGCAGATCCAGCAGGATCAACCGGGTGCCGGCGGGCAACTTGTCCGGTGTCGGCAGATTGGCCAGTGGCTGAAAGCGAACGTTGTCAGCCGGGCGCAGGTCGCTCAGGGCCTTGGCGAAAGACTGCATGCCCGCGCTGTCGTCGGCGCCGGTCAGCAGAATTTCGGCAGCGTTGACCGAAAGGCTACCCAGCCACCCGGCAAACACCAGGCACAACCCGGCCACCAGGCGGCCAGGGTTTGGCATCATCCGTGATAGAGAGCGCAACATTTAGAACGCCAGCTCCGCGCTGAAGTAGAGCACTCGCCGCTCGTCGTAGCGGTTGTCGATGAACGTCGTGGGTTGATTGTCCAGGCGCTGTTGGAGGACGCCGGCCAGTTCCAGGCTGGCCTTGCCCAGGCCAACGCGCTTGGCGATGCGCGTGTCGACCCGCTCAAAGCGATAGCCGTTGAGCGCGTCGTCACCATAGTAGAAGAGCGCGCTGTTCCAGCCGTGGCCCCAATCGCGCAGCCAACCGGCGGAGCCACTGTTGCGCGCGGTCTGTTGCGCATCCAGCGGGTTGCTCGCCTCGGCATCGACATAGGCGTAGGTCAGGCGCAAGCGATCGGCACTGCTCAGTCGCCAGTCGAGCTGGGTTTCCGTACCGGTGAAGCGCGAGCTGTTGGCGTTGCTGGCGATGTACTGATTGTTGCGTAGCGGCTCGCTGATCATGCCGGTGATTTCGTCGTGAAACACCTTCACGTCCACCGCCAGCCTCCACTCGGCGAAGTAGCCGTTGTAGCCCAGTTCCCGCGAGCGCATGTGTTCCTGGTCGAGATTGCCGGGACCGCGGGTCTTGACGAAATAGCGGGCGCTGTTCTGGCCGTAGGCAGCGGGTTGCAGGTTGGTCACCCGGTAACTCCAGTTGACGTTGTTCTCGAACATGTCCGGTGAGCGGATGGCTTCCGAATACACCGCACGCAAGCCGTGGCGCGGATTGATCAGATAGTTGACCGCCACGCGCGGCGTCAGCGAGCTGCCGATCAATTGCGTGTCTTCGAACATTGCACCGCCCTGTAACAGCCAGTGTTCGCTGGCGCGCCACTCAAGCTGGCCGAACGCGCGCCATGTCGTGTCGTCGAGCGTGCCATTGAAGTAGGTCTCGGAATCTGCCCGGTCGTAACGATAGTTCAGGCCGCTGACCAGTCGCAGACTGTCGGACAGGCTGAGGGTGTCTTGCAGTTCGAGGTCGTAGCGCGTCTCGCGGGTGCTCTGGTCGATGTCGCCGCACAAGGTTTGGCGGGCGCCGTTGCGCCACTGGTCCAGCACTTTACTGGCCAAGGCTTGTTCTGCCGGCGTACCGGACGGAGCGCCGGGGACGACGTAGCGCTCGATATTGCGCGCCAGGCGCTCGGTGTAATTCGGATTGAGCTGCCAGAGCTCGGTCAGTTCAGGGCTGAACGAAACCTCGGCGTCGCAGGCGCGCCAGGTCTGCTGACGATCCCAGTGCTGGGCCGAGCCCTGGATATAAAGGCTGTGATCAGGATTTACATCGAGGTTCCAGCGCAGGGAACCGGCATAGTCCTTGGCCACAACGTCGGAATTGTTCCCAGCGGCGGTAATCCCCGAAAACACCGGGCGGTAGGTATAAGGCCGCTGGTTGCTGCCGTCCTTGGCATTCAATTGCCAATCGAGGCTTTGCTGTTCGTTGAGCGTCTGGCTGACGGCGAGGTTGAAGCGGTTCAAGCGGCGGCTGTCGCGGTAATCGGCGCCGCGGCGGTCCGAGTCAAAGCCGTCGTCCTGCTGGCCGGACAGCGACAGGCGCATGTCGCCACCGTCCCAACCCACGCCCTGACTGGCGTAAAAGTCATCGATGCCGCGCTGGCCACGGGTGACTTTGACCCGCGTACCATGGCTGTCGGCCGGGTTGCGGGTGATGATGTTGACCACCGCCATCAACGCATTGGCGCCATAGCTGACCGTGTTCGGGCCGCGGAAAACCTCGATGCGCTCGATGTCTTCCATGGCCACCGGAATGTCGCTCCAGTCGACCGTGGCCAGGCCGGCGCGGTACACCGAGCGCCCGTCGATCAGCACCTGCATGCGCCGCGCTTCGCTGGCGTTGGTGCCGTGATAGTTCACCGCCGCCTGATTGCCGCTGATGTTGCCGACCATCATCCCCGGCACCAGCCGCAGCAATTCACTGATGTCACGGGCGCCACTGGCGTTGATCAGTTCGCTGTCGATCACCGTCATGCTTCCCGGAACCGCCGCCGGCGACTGTTTGAGACGCGTAGCCGTCAGCACTTGCGGCACCGGCTCGTTGTCGAGAAACAGGTCGTCGGCCAGCAATGGCGGGCTGAATATCAGCGCCAGGACCAGCGGAGAGCGAGGTGCAGCGGGGCCAAACGACACAACACATCCTTGATAGCGATTAATGGGCGCGCATGTTAACCGAGCGGGTCGACTTTTTCAGTCACGATGCCGGCATTTTCCTCGGATTTATCCGTCTTCTTTCTACAAGTGCCGGTAATTGACGCGGGGGCTGGCCGCCACTGGGCCGCTCCGTATAATGCCGACATCGCCATTGGTATGGATTAACGGATTGCATATGACTGAACAGCGCCCAATTGCGGTCCTGGGAGGCGGAAGTTTTGGTACCGCCGTGGCTAATCTGCTGGCCGAGAACGGGCATCAGGTCCGGCAGTGGATGCGTGACCCCGAGCAGGCCGAGGCCATTCGGGTCAATCGCGAGAATCCGCGTTACCTCAAGGGCATCAAGATTCTGCCGGGAGTGGAAGCGGTCACCGACCTGCAAGCCACGCTGGACGCCTGCGATCTGTGTTTTGTCGCGCTGCCTTCCAGCGCGCTGCGTGCGGTGCTGGTTCCACACGCCGATCGCTTGAGCGGCAAGTTACTGGTGAGCCTGACCAAAGGCATCGAAGCCCACACCTTTAAACTGATGAGCGAGATCCTCGAAGAAATCGCCCCGCAAGCGCGCATCGGCGTGCTGTCCGGCCCGAACCTGGCCCGTGAAATCGCCGAGCACGCGCTGACCGCCACGGTAGTCGCCAGCGAAGACGAAGAACTCTGCCAACGGGTTCAGGAAGCGCTGCACGGGCGCACCTTTCGCGTGTACGCCAGCGCCGACCGTTTCGGCGTGGAGTTGGGCGGGGCGCTGAAAAACGTCTACGCGATCATCGCCGGCATGGCGGTGGCGCTGGGCATGGGCGAAAACACCAAGAGCATGCTGATCACCCGGGCGCTGGCGGAAATGACCCGCTTCGCGGTGAATCAGGGCGCCAACCCGATGACGTTCCTGGGTCTGGCCGGGGTGGGGGACTTGATCGTCACCTGTTCGTCGCCGAAAAGCCGCAACTACCAGGTCGGCTTCGCCCTCGGTCAGGGCTTGAGCCTGGAAGACGCGGTGACACGCCTGGGCGAAGTCGCCGAAGGCGTGAACACCTTGAAAGTGCTCAAGGCCAAGGCCCAGGAAGTTGGTGTCTATATGCCGCTGGTCGCCGGGCTACACGCGATCCTGTTCGAAGGGCGCACGCTGAATCAGGTCATTGAACTGCTGATGCGTGGCGAACCGAAAACCGACGTCGACTTTATTTCCACCAGTGGTTTTAACTGATCACGCTCCTCATAAGGAGCAGGAGAGCGAGACATGAACGATCCGAAAACAGAAGCCCAATACGAATCCATCCTGCTGCGGGTGTTGTGGATGATCGTCTTCCTGCTGGTCTGGCAGGTGGCGCAGTTCATCCTCGGCGCCGTGGTGCTGGTGCAACTGGTCTATCGTTTGATCTATGGCGCACCGAGCGCCAGCCTGATGAATTTCGGCGACAGCCTGAGCCAGTTCCTGGCGCAGATCGGTCGTTTCGGCACGTTTCACAGCGACCAGAAACCCTGGCCGTTCGCCGACTGGCCGACGCCGCGTACACCGGAAGGTGAAGCGCCACACGTCGTGGCGCCTGCGCCGCATCCGGCCCGAGATGAGGAACCCAAACTATGAAACTCTGGGTATTGCGTCATGGGGAAGCCGAGCCTTACGGCTCGCGTCCGGACTCCGAACGGACATTGACTACCCACGGTCGTGAAGAAGTGCTGCGCAGCGCTGCGCGGTTGATGGGGCAGCCCGTCACTGCGATCTATGCCAGCCCTTATCTGCGAGCGCAGGAAACTGCGCAACTGGTCCGTGAGACTCTGGGCTTCGAGCCGGAGATTCGTACAGTCGACTGGCTGACCCCGGAAACCGACCCGGACAAAGTGGCCGAGCAGTTGGTGTCGGTGAGTGACGTCCTTTTGGTCAGTCACAACCCGCTGGTGGGTAACTTGTTGAGCTACCTGCAACATGGCGCCGGCTATCCACCGGAAAAAGTCAGCACCGCCGGCCTGGCCGAACTTGAGCACAATGAGTTGTTGATCGGATCGATGAAGCTCAACAGCCTCAAGCACCCGTAACGATTGTTTTGCTTTTGTAGGAGCGAGGCTTGCCCGCGAAGCTTTTAACTCCTTCAAGGGCCCCTTCGCGGGCAAGCCTCGCTCCTACAGTGTTCGGCTGCGTTACTGATTTTTTGTAATGAAATAGTCAACCAAGCAACCGCTTGGTTGACTACGCTTGCTCCAGACCAAAAATAAAGGAGCGAGTCGCATGTCTGCTGCTTTTCGTTTGCCGCTGGACGTCTTCTACGAGCGCGAATCCCGTCATCCCCGCCAGCGCTTTCTGGTCCAGCCCACGGGTGGTGGCCAGGTCGAGACCCTGACCTGGGAAGACGTCGGCCATCAGGCTCGCTGCGCCGCGCACTGGCTGCGCGCCCGTGAACTTCCGCAAGGCAGCCACATCGCCCTGATCTCGAAAAACTGCGCCCACTGGATCATCGCCGATCTGGCGATCTGGATGGCCGGGCATGTGTCGGTGCCGTTGTACCCGAACCTCACGGCCGAATCCGTCGCGCAAGTACTCGAACACTCCGAAGCGGCGCTGGCGTTCATCGGCAAACTCGACGACTGGCCCGGCATGTCCCGCGGGGTCAATCCCGACTTGCCGACCATCAGCCTGCCGTTGCACCCGCCGGGTACCTTCGATTACAGCTGGGCCGACCTGCAAGCCTGTTCACCGATCCAGGACGACCCCAAGCCTGCCGCTGACCAACTGGCGACCATCATTTACACCTCCGGCACCACCGGCATACCCAAAGGCGTGATGCACAGCTTCGGTAATCTGGGGTTCGCCACCACCCGTGGCACGCAGTTGTTCGGCCTCAATGAGTCGGATCGATTGCTGTCTTACCTGCCGTTGTGCCACGTCGCCGAACGCATGTTCGTCGAACTGGCGTCCATCTACACCGGGCAAACCGTATTCTTTGCCGAGAGCCTCGACACCTTCCTGACTGATTTGCAGCGTGCGCGGCCGACTGCGCTGTTCGGCGTGCCACGCATCTGGACCAAATTCCAGATGGGCGTGTACGGCAAGATCCCGGCAAAACGCCTCGACTTCCTGCTCGGGCTGCCCTTCATCGGCAAACGGGTAGGGCACAAAGTGCTCGCCGGGCTGGGGCTGGACGCCTTGCGCGTCGCGTTGTCCGGCGCCGCGCCCGTGCCGCAGACGTTGTTGCTGTGGTACCGCAAGCTCGGGCTGGACGTGCTGGAGGTCTACGGCATGACCGAAAGCTGCGGTTATTCCCACATCGGCCGGCCCGGCGACAACAAACCGGGCTGGATCGGCAAGCCTTGCCCCGACGTTGAAGTGCGGATCGCCGAATCGGGCGAGGTCTTGGTGCGCAGTGGCGCAACCATGCTCGGGTATTTCAAGGAACCGGAAAAAACCGCCGACACCATCACCGAGGACGGCTTCCTGCGCACCGGTGACAAGGGCGAACAGGACACCGAAGGCAACCTGCGCCTGACCGGTCGCCTGAAGGAAATCTTCAAGACCAGCAAAGGCAAGTACGTGGCACCGGCGCCGATCGAAAACCGTTTGGCGGTGCATTCACGCATCGAGCAAGTGTGCGTGGTCGGTGATGGGTTGAGTGCGCCGCTGGGGTTGTGCGTGCTCTCGGCGGTCGGGCAGCAGGACGCCGGCGGAACCGCGCGTGCCGGCCTGCATTCAAGCCTGGAAAAACTTCTTGAAGAGGTCAACGGCGCCCTCGACAAACATGAGCGCCTGCGCCGGCTCGTTGTCGTCAAAGACAGCTGGGCCGTGGAAAACGGCTTCCTGACACCAACCCTGAAGATCAAGCGCAACGTGATCGAAGCGGCTTACGGCCCCCGGTTCGAAGAATGGAGCGAGCATAGCGAAGCGGTGCTGTGGCAGGATTGAGCCACGAATAAAACCAACAAAGGATGTGTGCAATGAGTTTGTGGCGTACCACTCCCAACATCGAGCAGTTGAACGCGATCCAGAAAAACACCATCGGCGAAGTGCTGGATATCCGCTTCGAAGCCTTCGACGAAGAGTCCCTGACGGCGAGCATGGTCATCGATCATCGCACTCACCAGCCTTATGGTTTGCTGCACGGCGGTGCTTCGGTGGTGTTGGCTGAAACAGTCGGCTCCATGGCCAGTTATCTGTGCATCGATGCCAGCAAGTTTTACTGCGTGGGCCTTGAGATCAACGCCAACCATTTGCGGGGGCTGCGCAGCGGACGGGTGACGGCGGTGGCCAAACCGATTCACATCGGGCGCACGACCCATGTCTGGGACATTCGGTTGACCAGCGATGAGGGCAAGGCCAGTTGTGTGTCGCGGTTGACCATGGCGGTGGTGCCGTTGGGGGAGAACCCGCCGGCGCGTTGAGTGACGGCCCGCTCTGCCGCGGAATGTACGCAAGGTTCCCTGAAACACAGGTGTGACCGGACTGTCATCATTCCTGGCAGTTACGGTCATTGCTGAAGGACGTTGTCTTGCGGACAATCAATGCCTGTTCTCGCTTATGGATTTGCCGGTATGTCGCAGCAGATATTTTTCGCCCACGCCAATGGGTTCCCCTCCGGGACCTACGGCAAGTTGTTCGCGGCGCTGGCGCCCGAGTATCAGGTGACGCATCTGGAGCAACACGCCCATGACCCGCGTTTCCCGGCGGATGACAACTGGCACAACCTGGTGGACGAGCTGATTCATCACCTCAAGCAACAGGCGGAACCGGTGTGGGGCGTCGGTCATTCCTTCGGCGGCGTGCTGCACCTGCACGCGGCATTGCGTTGTCCCGAGCTGTATCGCGGCGTGGTGATGCTCGATTCACCGGTGCTGACCCGCGCCGATCAATGGGTGATCCTCGCGGCCAAGCGTTTCGGTTTTATCGACCGCCTGACCCCGGCCGGCCGCACATTGGGGCGTCGCGAAGAGTTCGCCGATATCGAGAGTGCCCGCCGTTATTTCGCCGGTAAAACGCTGTTTCGCGGTTTCGACCCTGAGTGTTTCGACGCTTACCTGCAGCACGGCCTGCATCAGGTCGGCGACAAACTGCGTCTGCGTTTCGACCCCGCCACGGAAATCAGCATCTACCGGGGCGTGCCCCACACCAGTCCCGGTCGCGCACGGCAACTGAAAGTGCCGCTGGCGGTGGTGCGTGGGCACAAAAGCCGAGTGGTGATGCGCCATCACGCCAATTCTGTCGGGCGCATGCCGTTGGGCGAGTCCCTGACCATGCCCGGCGGCCACATGTTTCCCCTCGAACGTCCCCAGGACACCGCCACGCTGCTGAAAAACCTGTTCAGCCGCTGGGACGCTCGTCATCAGCAGGATTGCGCATGAACCATGCCGTCGAGGAAGTTCGCCTGAGCCTGCCGCACATTGAGCTGGCAGCGCACCTGTTCGGCCCCGAAGACGGCTTGCCGGTGATTGCCTTGCACGGCTGGCTGGACAACGCCAACAGCTTTGCCCGGTTGGCGCCGAAGCTCAAAGGGCTACGCATCATCGCGCTGGACATGGCCGGTCACGGTCATTCCGGGCATCGCCCGACGGGTGCCGGCTACGCGATGTGGGATTACGCCCATGACGTGCTGCAAGTCGCCGAACAGCTGGGCTTGAAGCGTTTTGCGCTGATGGGGCACTCCATGGGGGCGATCGCTTCGTTGATCATCGCCGGGTCGCTGCCGGAGCGGGTTACGCATCTGGCGTTGATCGACGGCATCATTCCTCCTACAGACAAAGGCGAAAATGCTGCCGAGCGCATGGGCATGGCCCTGCAAGCGCAACTGGACCTGCGGGAGAAAAGCAAACCGGTCTACAACACCCTGGATCGCGCCATCGAAGCGCGTATGAAAGGCCTGGTGGCGGTCAGTCGCGAGGCCGCCGAATTGCTGGCGCAACGCGGCTTGATGCCAGTGCCGGGCGGTTACACCTGGCGCACCGATAGCCGTCTGACGCTGCCATCGCCGCTGCGTCTGACCACCGAACAAGCCATGGCCTTCGTCCAGCGCGTCAGTTGTCCTGCGCTGCTGGTCGTCGCGGCCGACGGCATGCTCGCCAAACATCCCGAGTTGCTGGAGCGTCTACCCTTTAGCCGTGAACAGCTGCCTGGCGGTCATCATTTGCACCTGAATGACGAATCCGGTGCCGACCTTGTCGCAGACTGTTTCAATCGGTTCTTCGCCGTTCCTTGACTTGCGCCGGGCAACTGTCGAGGCTGGGCGGGTTGAAATGGGAGACAACCATGATAGATCTCTACACCGCTGCGACCCCGAATGGCCACAAGGTCTCTATCGTGCTCGAGGAACTCGGCCTGCCCTACACGGTGCACGCCCTGAGTTTCGACAAAAAGGAACAGAAGTCCGCGGACTTCCTCAAGATCAACCCCAATGGCCGGATCCCGGCGATTGTCGACCGCGCCAACGGCGATTTTGCCGTGTTCGAATCCGGCGCCATCCTGATTTATCTGGCAGAACTGAGCGGCAAGCTGTTGCCCAAGGACCCGAAGGGGCGCTCGGTGGTGCTGCAATGGCTGATGTTCCAGATGGGTGGAATCGGTCCGATGCAGGGCCAGGCCAACGTGTTTTTCCGTTACTTTCCGGAAAAGCTCCAGGGCGCCATCGACCGTTATCAGCATGAAACCCGACGCCTGTATGAAGTGCTCGACACGCGCCTGCAAGACGTAGAGTTTCTGGCGGACGAATACAGCATTGCCGACATCGCGACCTATCCGTGGGTTCGTGGTCACGAGTGGTCCGGTGTGGCAGTGGACGGCTTGTCGGCCTTGCAACGCTGGATGGCGACGATGGCGGCGCGCCCGGCGGTGCAGCGCGGTTTGCTGGTGCCCGAGCGCATCGACGACGCCAGTGTCGTCAAGGGTGCCCAGGCCATGCTGATCCGATGAGCCTGTCCATGCGATCACTCAGTCTGCTAATGCTGTGTTGTTTCAGTCCTTCGCTGTTTGCCGCCGATGTGCCGGGCAGTCAGGACCTGCCAATCGTGCCGCGCCTGGCCGACTCGCAGATCGTCGACTATCGCCCCACGGCTGAACTCGAACGGATCTACCCGTTGGGCTCGATCCGCAAGATCAGCGGGCAGTTGCGCTTCGACGGTCAGGTCAGCGCCCGGGGCCAAACCACGTCGGTGACCTACGAACTGCCTGCGGAGCATTCCTCCACCGAAGCCTTCACGGCGGCTCGGGAAGCCTTGCAGAAGCAGGACGCCCAGTTGCTGTTCTGGTGCCAGGCCCGTGATTGTGGCGAGAGCAGCCTGTGGGCCAATGAGGTCTTCGGCAATGCCAAGCTCTATGGGGCCGACGATCAGCAGGCCTACCTGTTGTTGCGTCTGGCGGCGCCGCGGGAAAACACCCTGGTGGCGCTCTACAGCATCACTCGCGGCAACCGCAAAGCCTATTTGCACGTCGAGCAGTTCGACGCCGCAGCACCGCTGGGTGATTTGCTGCCGACTTCCGCGACCTTGCTTCGAGAACTCAAGAGCACCGGCGAGCTCGATTTCCCCAAGCTGACCGGCGACCCTGATGATACCTGGCTGCGCCTGATCTCCCGTGGACTGAACCTGGACACCACGTTGCGGGTCAGTGTGTCCGGGCCGAAGGCCGAAGCCTGGCGCCAGGCCCTGATCGGCCAGGGTGTGCGTACGGCCAGGATGGAAACCGGCAGCGTCGAAGGCTCTGGCCTGCACATCGAACTGTTGCGATAAGCTGTGGCAGGCGGACGTGCTTGCCGCGTTCGCCTACTCTTATTGGCTGACTGACATTTTTTCGAGACGTGGATGATCAATAACGATCGACTGTTGGTGCAGATCCTGCTGCTGGTGCTGTTTGGCGCGAGCTTCTGGGTGATGGCGCCGTTCTGGTCGGCCATGTTCTGGGGCGCGGTGCTTGCGTTCGCCAGTTGGCCGCTGATGCGCTTGCTGACCCGTTGGCTCAATGGCCGAGAATCCCTGGCGGCGGCATTGCTGACCCTCGGCTGGATGTTGCTGGTGGCGGTGCCGCTGGTGTGGCTGGGTTTCAACCTCGCGGACCATGTGCGTGATGCCACGGCGTTCATCAAGGACGTGCAGATGGATGGCCTGCCCGAGGCGCCGACATGGCTGGGCAGTATTCCTTTGGTGGGCGCGCGTCTGGTGGTGATCTGGAACAGCATCGATCAGCAGGGCGCGGCGATGATGGTGTCGCTCAAACCTTATCTGGGGCAGGTCGGCAACTGGTTGCTGGCGCGCAGTGCACAGATTGGCGGCGGCATTCTCGAGCTGACACTCAGCATTGTGTTCGTGTTCTTTTTCTACCGGGACGGGCCGCGTTTGGCGGCGTTTGTCCATGGGCTGCTGCAACGGTTGATCGGTGACCGCGCCGGTTATTACATCGAACTGGTGGCGGGTACGGTGCAACGGGTGGTGAACGGCGTGATCGGGACTGCGGCGGCGCAAGCGGTGCTGGCGCTGATCGGCTTCCTGATTGCCGGGGTGCCAGGGGCACTGGTGCTGGGCATCGTCACCTTCTTGCTGAGCCTGATTCCCATGGGGCCACCGCTGGTGTGGATTCCGGCCACGGCGTGGCTCGCCTGGAAGGGCGAATACGGGATGGCGGTGTTCCTTGGAATGTGGGGGACGTTCATCATCAGCGGGGTCGACAACGTGCTCAAGCCTTACCTGATCAGTCGTGGCGGCAATTTGCCGTTGGTGATCGTGCTGTTGGGCGTGTTTGGCGGGTTGATTGCGTTCGGGTTCATCGGCCTGTTCATCGGACCGACGTTGCTGGCCGTGGCGTACAGCCTGTTGACCGACTGGAGCAAGAGTCAGGCGCGGGTGGAAGATCGCCGGCCGTGACTGCATGGCCACGATCAATTGTAGGAGCCGGCTTGCCGGCGATGGCAGCCTGAAGCCTGACGCAACCTTCAAGGGCCCATCGCCGGCAAGCCGGCTCCTACAATTAGACGCGTGAGTTTTTGCTCAGCTTGTAACGTTCAGGTACTTGCCTACCGTCGCCACCTTGTCGAGCGAGTACTGCTTGCTCAGGTTGGCGATCATTTTGTTCAGCGCTTCCGTCACGCTCGCCTGATCGGTTGCGCTGTTGCTGTTTTTCTCGCGACCGGCCTGCAGCGCGGCTTCCAATTCGTCGCTGCTGACGCCGCCACTGCTGTCGCTGTCCAGCACCTTGAGCAACGCGGCGCTGGTGTCGCTGCTGGTGGTTGAAGTGCTGCTGGCCTGCAACGCACTGCTCAATTCACTGGCGCTGACACTGCCGTCGCTGTCCGCGTCGAGTTGGCTGAACAATTCGTCACTGGACACCTGTTGCGGCGGTGGCGGCGGCGGGGCGAGGCTGGCGGCGAGTTCGTCCTTGCTGACGACGCCGTCTTCGTTTTTATCCAGCGCCGAAAAAATCTCTGTGCTGTCGGCATTGCTGCCGGCGTTGGTCAGGCCGCTGGCCAGCTCATCGCTGCTGATGGCGCCGTCACTGTCGGTGTCCAGTGCGCTGATCAGCGCGTCGGCCAGTTCGGTGTTCGGTGCCTGATCACGCGGCGGTGGTGGCGGTGGTGCCATCGCAGCCATTTCTTCGCTGCTCAGACTGCCACTGTCGTCACTGTCCAGATCGGCGAAGTTCTTGCTCAGGCTGACCAGCAGACCGTCCTCGGTTTTCTGTGACAGAGCGCTGGTGAGCTCGTCCTGGTCTACCGAACCGTCGCTGTTGGTGTCGAGCCTGGCGAGCAGTTCTTTCTGGAATTGCTGGCTGCGAGCATTGTTGGTTGTGGTGCTGCTGGTGCTGGTATAGCTCGTGTAGTTGCTGACGCTACCGATCATTGGGCTCACTCCCTGGAATGGAAAACCGGTGGGTGCACCGGCTTATGCAGCCTCAAGGAGCAAGTTGTCGTAGGTATGTGGGGTTTGTACCGATTGGTACACACAGGTCTCAGGTCAGACTCAGAACCTGTGGGAGCGGGCTTGCTCGCGAAAGCGGTGGATCATTCAGCATTGATGTTGACTGACCC
>NZ_JAHBDB010000045.1:0-41926 GCF_019956105.1 Pseudomonas sp. BF-RE-25 | reverse complement strand
TGCCCGCGAAGGCGTCGTGTCATTCAACATTGATGTCAACTGACACGACGCCTTCGCGGGCAAGCCTCGCTCCTACAAGGGGTTTGAGTTGGCTTTGGGTATTTTCGTACGTATTAAGGAACACCGTTGTCATGAACGACGCCACGCACACGCAGCTCCGCCCATTGGCGGACACGTCCCCTTCCGCCATCGTCGCCGGGTTCATCGCGATGATGACCGGCTACACCAGCTCCCTGGTGCTGATGTTCCAGGCCGGGCAAGCGGCAGGCCTGAGCAGCGGGCAGATTTCGTCGTGGATCTGGGCGATTTCCATTGGCATGGCGGTGTGTTCGATTGGCCTGTCCCTGCGTTATCGCACGCCAATCACCATCGCGTGGTCGACACCCGGCGCGGCGTTGCTGATCACCAGCCTGGGCGGTGTGAGTTACGGCGAAGCCATTGGCGCCTACATGACCTGCGCGGTGCTGGTCACCATCTGTGGCTTGACCGGCAGCTTCGAACGCCTGGTGAAGAAGATTCCAGCCTCATTGGCCGCCGCGTTGCTGGCCGGGATTCTGTTCAAGATCGGCAGCGAAATTTTTGTCGCCGCCCAACATCGCACCGCGCTGGTGCTGGGGATGTTTTTCACCTACCTGGTGGTCAAGCGCCTGTCGCCGCGCTACGCGGTACTCGCTGCGCTGCTGATCGGTACAGCGCTGTCAAGGTTCATGGGGCTGCTGGATTTCAGCGCGTTTCACCTGGAAGTGGCGACGCCGGTCTGGACCACGCCGCACTTCTCCCTGGCCGCGACCATCAGCATCGGCATTCCGCTTTTTGTGGTGGCGATGACCTCGCAGAACATGCCGGGCATTGCGGTGCTGCGCGCCGACGGTTACACCATGCCGGCCTCGCCGCTGATCACTACGACGGGCATCGCCTCGCTGCTGCTGGCGCCGTTCGGTTCCCACGGGATCAACCTGGCCGCCATCAGCGCGGCGATCTGCACCGGGCCGCATGCCCACGAAGACCGCAACAAGCGTTACACGGCCGCCGTGTGGTGCGGGGTTTTCTACGGGATTGCCGGGGTATTCGGCGCGACGCTGGCGGCGCTGTTTGCCGCGCTGCCCAAAGAACTGGTGCTGTCGATTGCGGCACTGGCGTTGTTCGGCTCGATCATCAATGGCTTGAGCATTGCGATGGCCGAAGTGAAGGAACGCGAAGCGGCGCTGATCACCTTTATGGTCACGGCGTCGGGGTTGACGTTGTTTTCCGTGGGTTCGGCGTTCTGGGGGATTGTGGCGGGGGTGTTGACGCTGGTGATTCTGAATTGGCGCAAGGCTGCTTGATACACACCGTCCCCTGCAGGAGCGAGCCTGCTCGCGATGGACGTTAACGATTACGCGGGGAATCTGATACCCCGCGGTGCTCTGAAGTCCATCGCGAGCAGGCTCGCTCCCACAGGGGAGCCGGCGGTGGTTTCTGACAGGCATAAAAAAACGGCGACCCTTGGGTCGCCGCTTCTTTTATGACATCAAGCTACCGGATTGATCGGCTTTTCCGGATACCAGACGTCGATCAGCGGGCTGACGGTGACTTCAGTCAGTTCGCTGCGGCCTTTGAGCCAGGCTTCAACAGCTGCACGCTGCTCTTCGGACACCGAGCCACGTTTCTGCAGGCAAACCAGACCGAAGTCGTCGCCGCCAACATAGCCCAGACCGTTGGCTTCCATGGCTTCTTTCAGGAACGCGTCGAGGAAAGCATCAATGGCTTCATCAGCCAAATCTTCTTTGAAATCCAGGTTCAGTTCGAAACCCAGCTCTTGAAATTCATCGACGCACAGTTTTTTGCGCAGACGCTGGGAACGGTTAGTCGCCATTGGAACAATCCTCATAAGTAATAACGGGCGGCACTTTAGCAGTTTAAGCCGCCAATTGCCCGACTCTCTGGGCGCAACGCGTTACCGCCGGTAAAAAAATAGCGGATTAGAAGGCGCGGGCACGGCACAAGCCGCTACACCTTGGGGCATAATGCCGACACTTTCATGACCACTGAGGGAAATTATCTTCATGCCCTCGTCTTTTTTCCCCCTCGGCTGTAGGGTTTTATTTCAGATGATCAAATCTTTGCGTCCACTGCTGCTGGCCAGTCTTCTTCTCCCGCTGGCCCTCCCCGTTTCCGCCGCCACCATCAACACCGCGCTGTCGCCCAACGTCGAAAAAGCCCTCAAGGCCAGCAAGCTGCAGGACAACGCCCTGTCGCTGGTGATGATCCCGCTCAACGGCCCTGGCACCCCGACCATTTTCAACGCTGACGTTTCGGTCAACCCGGCGTCCACCATGAAACTGGTGACCACCTATGCAGCGCTGGAAATGCTCGGCCCGAACCACCAGTGGAAAACCGAGTTCTACACCGACGGCACCCTCAGTGGCGGCATTCTCAACGGCAACCTCTACCTCAAGGGTGGCGGCGATCCGAAGCTGAACATGGAAAAACTCTGGCTGCTGATGCGCGACCTGCGGGCCAACGGCGTGACGCAAGTCACCGGCGACCTGGTGCTGGATCGTGGCTTCTTCGTGCAACCGCAACTGCCGGAGTTCAACGATGACGGCAATGACGAGAACAAACCGTTCCTGGTCAAACCCGATTCGCTGCTGGTCAACCTCAAGGCCCTGCGCTTCGTCGCGCGCAACGACAACGGCCGTGTGCTGATCTCGGTAGAGCCTCCGATTGCCAGCATCCGCATCGAAAACCAGGTCAAGGCCGTCAACGGCAAGCAATGCACCGGTGGCGTGCGTTACAACCCGGTGACCCAGGCCGACGGCAGCGTCACCGTGACCGTCGGCGGGCAGTTGGGCGATGGCTGCAGCTCGCAGACTTACCTGTCGCTGCTCGACCACGCGACGTACACCGCCGGTGCCGTCCGGGCGATCTGGAAGGAACTGGGCGGCAGCATTCAGGGCAGGGATGTTCTGGCGCCCACGCCGAAAGACGCCAAGGTCCTGGCTCGCGCCTTCTCGCCGGACCTGGCGGAAGTCATCCGCGACATCAATAAATACAGTAACAACACCATGGCGCAGCAGCTGTTCCTGAGCCTGGGCCAGAAATTCCGCACCGACGCCGACGCCGATGACGCCAAAGCGGCCCAGCGCGTGGTGCGTCAGTGGCTGGCGAAGAAAGGCATTACCGCGCCGCACCTGGTGATGGAAAACGGTTCCGGCCTGTCCCGCGCAGAACGCGTGAGCGCCCGTGAAATGGCGGCGATGCTGCAAGCCGCATGGCATAGCCCGTACGCTGCCGAGTTCATCAGTTCGATGCCGATTGCCGGCACCGACGGCACCATGCGCAAACGCCTGAAGACCACCGCGATGCGCGGCGAAGCCCACGTCAAGACCGGCACCCTGAACACCGTGCGCGCGATCTCCGGCTTCAGCCGCGACGTCAATGGCAACACCTGGGCGGTGGTGGCGATCCTCAACGACAAGGCCCCGTTTGGCGCATCGTCGGTGCTGGATCAGGTGCTGCTGGACTTGTATCGCCAGCCGAAACTACCGGATACGGCTTCAGTGTTGTAAGCACACCTCAAATCCAATGTGGGAGCTAGCCTGCTAGCGATAGCGGTGTGTCAGTCGGCACATGTATTGACTGACACACCGCTATCGCTAGCAGGCTAGCTCCCACAGGGGGTTGTGTGTAGCCCCGACTTAACCCAACTCGCCCTGAACCCGATCCCGTCCCGCCTGTTTCGCCGCATACACCCCCGAGTCCGCCCGCAGCAGCAACGCATCCGCGCCTTCGTCGACACGCCAACTGGCAATGCCGAAACTCGCCGTGACGATCCCGACGTCGTCGATCGGTGAACTGCGCAAGCCCTGCCACAGCTCCAGCGCCAGTCCATAGGCTTGTTCGCCATCGATGTCCGGGCAGAGCACCATGAACTCTTCACCGCCCAGGCGACAAAACACATCGGTGCGACGCAGGCGATTGCCGATGCGCTCGCACACCGCCTGCAACACCCGGTCGCCCACGGCGTGGCCATGCTGGTCATTGATGCGTTTGAAATGGTCGATGTCGAGCATGATCACCGACAACTCGCCACCACCGCGCTCCACACGAACCATCTCGGTGGTCAGGCGCTCCTGGAAGTAGCGACGGTTGTGGATCCCGGTCAGCGAGTCGGTGATCGACAGCGCCCGCAGCTCTTCTTCGACGCGCTTGAGGTCGGAGATGTCCGAGATATAGCCATGCCAGAGCACGCCGCCGCCGGGCAGTTCCTCCGGGGTCGCTTCGCCACGAACCCAGCGCCCCCCCCGCGTTGGCAACTGCACGCGGTACTCTTCGCGCCACGGGCTGAGCGTGTCCGCCGACGCCCGGATCGAAGCGCGGACCCGGGTGGTGTCCTGGGGGTGAATCCGGGTGAAAATCGCCTCGGCATTGAGCAACAAGACATCCGGCTCGAGCTCGTAGATATCGCGGATGCCGTCGCTGGCGTAGATCACACTGAAGCGCCCGTCGAATTCCATCTTGAACTGGTAAATCCCGCCGGGCACATGGGCGCTGAGTTTCTTCAAGAGCAAATCCCGTGCGGCGAGCGCTTCGTACACCCGTTTGCGCTCGGTGACGTCGATACAGATCGCCAGGTGCCCGACCCACAAACCTTGCTCGTCGAGCACCGGGGTCGCCAGCATGTTCACCGTCAACTGGCTGCCATCGCCACGCACCAGCGTCCACTCCCGCGCCTCGTGACCGCCCTCCTCGCCGCCCTCGACCAACATCGCCTGGCAGGTCGGAATCGGTTTGCCATAACGTGCACTCAACTCGGCCGAACGCGCGGCAAGTTCCCGGGGCAGGTGCAGGTTTTCCAGGGTCATGTGCCCCACCACTTCCACGCTTGAGTAGCCGAGCATCTGCTCCGCCCCGGCGTTGAACGTGCTGATGACGCCGCGCAGGTCGGTGGCGATGATCGCCACCTGGGTCGCGGCATTCAATACGCCACGCAGTTGACCATGGGTACCGCGCAGCTCCTGCTCTCGGGCGCGCAACTCCTGGGTCCGCTGCTCGACCATTTTCAGCGCACGTTGCCGCTGACTGACCAACACATACAGCAGCGAGCTGAGCAGCAGACTGAGCAAACCACCCAGCACTACCAGGCTGCTGACCGAAGAGTGGTTGGCTTGCAGGAAAGCCTCGCTGGGCTGGATGTCGACCTGATAGTCATGGTCGGCCAGCCGCAGCAGCCGGGTCGCGGACAACTCACTGACGGCAGGGCCGTTGGGCGATTCGTAAAGCACTTCGTGCTGTTCTTCGATGGACAGGTCGAGGATTCGCACTGACAGATAATCACGGCCCGCTTCCGGCAAGCCATCGGCCAGCAACTGCCGCATGCTGATCACCGCCATCACATAACCGTAAGGTTTCGTGTCTGGACTGCTGCGTGGCATGACCGGCGCCACCAACAACACGCCCCGCGCATAAGCCGGCTCGATAGCGACAAGATGCATCGGCTGCGACACCGCCATCTGGCCATGCTGGTCCGCCCGGTCCAGGGTGGCACGGCGCAGGGGCTGCGCGGCCAGATCGTAGCCCAACGGTGAGCCGAGCTTGCTCTGGGTCTGGCTGTACAGCACCGCGACATACTCATCGCGCTCCGCCGCCAATTGCAGCTGACCGTCGGCATTGAGCTCACGAATGTTGAAATCGGGTACCCCCTCTTTCCGCACCCGACGCTCAAACTCCGCCCGCTCGGCACGGCTGACCCGCAGGGCGAACGAATAGGCCTGAGTCCGGTGCAGCAAAGGTTGGGTGTAACCGTCGAATTCCTCGCGGGCAACCGAATCGGAATTGACAAAGAATCGGCGCAGGCCATCGAGGCGCTGCTCCTGATCTTCGAAACGTTCTTCGATACGGCTGTAACGTTCACTGGCCAGCAGTTGGAAACGTTGCCGCAATTGTTGGTGAAACAGATTCAGGGTCGACCAGGCGAGCAACCCGGTGAGAACCCCGCCGACGACCAATACAAACAGCGCGACCAGCCAGGCCGAGACGTCTTCACTGATAAAACCCAGGATCTTTGGGCGCACGGCGTGCAACGACATAGAGGCAACTCAAAACGCCAGGTGCCGGAAAAGCCCATTGGCCATGCGATGAGTTATAGCTATTAGCCATCAATTTGACCAGCACTGAAAGAAGCCAAGAGCCTTTAAAAATCAAGGCTCTGTGGATCCAATGCAAAAAACTGTCAACGCGCAGTGATTTTCCAGGCCCGGTGGATCTTGCCGTTGCGGGCGAAGTCCGGATCGATGGTCTGGGTCGTGATCTCCTCGACCGCGTAACGCTCGGTGAGGTTTTCCTCGAGCGCGAACTTGCGGAAGTTGTTGGAGAAGTACAACACGCCACCCGGCGCCAGTCGCGCCATGGCCAGGTCGATTAACTGCACCTGATCTCGCTGCACGTCGAAGATCCCTTCCATGCGCTTGGAGTTGGAGAAGGTCGGCGGGTCGATGAAGATCAGGTCGAACTCGTCACGGCAGGCATCCAGCCAGACCATCACATCGCTCTGCTCCAGACGGTTCTTGTCGGAGAAACCGTTCAGCGACAGGTTGCGACGCGCCCAGTCGAGGTAGGTTTTCGACAAGTCGACGCTGGTGGTGCTGCGCGCGCCGCCCTTGGCTGCGTGGACGCTAGCCGTCGCGGTGTAGCAATACAGATTGAGGAAACGTTTGCCGGCCGCCTCTTTCTGAATGCGCATGCGCATTGGCCGGTGGTCGAGGAACAGCCCGGTGTCGAGGTAGTCGGTGAGGTTCACCAGCAGCTTCACGCCGCCTTCGTTGACCTCGACGAACTTGCCTTGCGCCGCCTGGCGTTCGTACTGCTTGGTGCCGCTCTGACGCTCGCGACGCTTGACCACTACGCGGTTCTTGTCGATGTTCAACGCCTGCGGAATCGCTGCCAGAGCATCGAACATGCGCGCCGAGGCTTTTTCCGGGTCGATGGATTTCGGCGCGGCGTATTCCTGGACGTGGACCCAATCCTGATACAGGTCGATGGCCATCGAGTATTCCGGCATGTCGGCATCGTAGACGCGGTAGCAGTCGATGCCTTCACGCTTGACCCACTTGCCCAGCGCCTTGAGGTTCTTTTGCAGGCGGTTGGCAAACATTTGCCCGCCTTCGCTCAAACGCGGTTGCTCGATCACCGGAGCGGGTGCCGCGGCCGGTTTGATCGGGTTACCGTTTTTGTTGTACTGGCGTTCCTGCGGCTCGTTCGGTGCCTGATCGTATTCCGCCTGCTCGCGCTCGACTTGACGCTGTTCCGGGGTGCGACGCTCGCCGGTGACGAACTGATCCGGCGTGACCTTGATCAGCAGCAACTTGCACGGCAGCGCGCCGTTCCAGAACGAATACTGTTTGTGGCTGCGGATGCCCATGCGCTTGCCCAGGTCCGGCGCGCCGGTGAACACCGCCGCTTCCCAGTTCAGGCAGGCCTGACGCAGACGCTCGCCGAGGTTCTGGTAGAGGTAGAGCAAGCTCGCCTCATCGCCCAGACGCTCGCCGTACGGTGGGTTGCAGATCACCAGGCCTTTCTGGTTCTGGTCCGGACGCGGCTCGAAGGTGCCGACTTCGCCCTGGTAGATCTTGATCCACTCGCTCAGTCCGGCACGCTCGACGTTGTTGCGGCCCGGTTGAATCAGGCGCGGGTCGGCTTCGTAGCCACGAATCCACAGCGGTGGTTTGGCCAGACCGGCCGCAGCGCGCTCGGTGGCTTCTTCGTGAAGCTTTTTCCACAGCGCCGGCACGTGGCCAAGCCACGCGGTGAAGCCCCACTGCTCGCGACGCAGGTTCGGCGCCATATCGGCGGCGATCATCGCCGCTTCGACGAGGAACGTACCGACACCGCACATCGGGTCAGCCAGCGCGCCGCCGTCGGCGGCAATGCGCGGCCAGCCGGAACGGATCAGGATGGCGGCCGCGAGGTTTTCCTTCAGCGGCGCCGCGCCTTGCTGCAGGCGATAGCCACGCTGGTGCAGGCTGTGGCCGGAGAGGTCGAGGGACAGGATCGCTTCGCCACGGTCCAGGCGCAGGTGAATGCGCAGGTCCGGGTTGAGTTTGTCGATGGACGGACGGTCGCCCTGCGGGGTACGCAGTTTGTCGACGATGGCGTCTTTGACTTTCAGGGCGCCGAAGTGCGTGTTATCGATGCCCGAACCGTGACCGCTGAACTCGACGGCAAGGGTGCCGTCGTTGAGCATGTGGTCTTGCCACTCGATATCGAGCACGCCGTGATACAGGTCTTCGGCGTCCTTCATCGGGAAACGCTTGAGCACCAGCAGCACCCGGTTCGCCAGACGCGACCACAGGCACAGGCGATAAGCGGTTTCCATGGTCGCCATGCCGCGCACGGCAGAGGTGTGCTCACGCGCTTCTTCAAGGCCAAGCCCGACGGCTTCCTCGATGAGCAGGCCTTCGAGGCCTTTGGGGCAAGTGAGGAAGATTTCGAATTGATCGGACATTGGAATTTCAGAGCCTTTGGCTAAGTGAACCGACAACGCATTGCCGGCCCGGTTTTCAATCAGGCGCTTTTCTAAAAGAGCGCCCGCGTGGCACGAAGGTGTGCCGTCCCACCCGTGCTGCTCAGGTTAGAAGAGCTTAGATGCACGGGCAGATAAAAAAGTTGATGCAACAAAATGTCATAACTCGACCCTTCGTCGAATAATGCCCGAGACCAACGCGAGGCATTCTCACTAAAGGATTAACCCCATCATCCTGCGGGGGGCCGATCATACAGGGCTTTGGCTAATAAACACGGGACAAACATCGTGTTACTTATGGCCATAGCATCTTTATGGTTACGTCCTTATGACAAAACGATCATTCCCTCGATGTGACGCATTGGTTAGAACTCAATACAGGTTGGCGCCACAACGGACGTCAACACCTTGGCTCGCCACGCCGGCAGCGAGCCCCCCAACGGCAGACATTTCTGCCAGACCTCGATTGAGGTCAACGCGATACATACAGTCAACAAGTGAGGGCAACACCCTATGAGAAGACTTAAGCGTGATCCGTTGGAAAGAGCATTTTTACGCGGATATCAATATGGCGTTGGTGGCAAATCCCGTGAGCTTTGCCCATTTACTCTACCGTCAGTACGCCAAGCCTGGATTAACGGCTGGCGAGAAGGACGCGGCGACAACTGGGACGGTATGACCGGCACTGCGGGAATCCATAGACTCAACGAACTTCACGCCGTCGGCTAACACAGGGCACACACTCCGACACGACAAACTGATTACGTAACGACTTACCACGCACGCCCCATCCGGGCGGCGGGCTTCGGCCCAGGGGCTCCTTCGAGGGGCCCTTTTTTATGCCTGCATTCTGACAAAACACATTCCCCTTGTAGGAGCCGGCTTGCTGGCGATGGCGTCCTATCAGGCGATACATGTGTCGCTGACCCACCGCTATCGCCGGCAAGCCGGCTCCTACAAGGGTTATGCAATGCTGCGAAAGCGATCTCGAGGACGCCAAAGTCCCTGTAGGAGCACGGCTTGCCGGCGAAAGCGATCGTCAGGACGCCTTCGCCGGCAAACGGAACGCCGCCCGGCCGCTCCTACAAGTACGGGGTTTAGCGCAGGGCGGCGATGGCGTCCACGGACTCGCGAATCAGCGCCGGGCCCTTGTAGATGAAGCCGGAATAGAGCTGCACCAGGCTCGCACCCGCCGCGATTTTCTCGGCGGCATGCTTGCCTTCGGTGATGCCGCCCACGGCGATGATCGGCAAACGACCCGCCAACTCGGCCGCCAGCACCTTCACGGTGTGGTTGCTCTTGTCACGAACCGGCGCCCCGGACAGACCGCCCGCCTCGTCACCGTATTCCATGCCTTCGACGCCAACGCGGCTCAGGGTGGTGTTGGTGGCGATCACCGCGTCCATCCCGGTTTCGATCAGCGCTTGAGCGACTTGTGCGGTTTCTTCGTCGGTCATGTCCGGTGCGATCTTGATCGCCAACGGAACATGTTTGCCGTGACGCAACGCCAGCTCGGCACGACGAGTCGCCAGGTCAGCCAGCAATTGCTTGAGCGAATCACCGAACTGCAGGCTGCGCAGGCCCGGGGTGTTCGGCGAGCTGACGTTGACCGTCACATAGCTGGCGTGGGCGTAGACCTTGTCCAGGCAGATCAGGTAATCGTCGACCGCACGCTCGACCGGGGTATCGAAGTTCTTGCCGATGTTGATGCCCAGCACGCCCTTGTACTTGGCCGCAGCCACGCGGGCCAGCAGGTGATCGACGCCGAGGTTGTTGAAGCCCATGCGGTTGATGATCGCCTCGGCTTCCGGCAAACGGAAAATCCGTGGTTTCGGATTGCCCGGCTGTGGACGCGGCGTGATGGTGCCGATTTCGACAAAACCAAAACCCAACTGGGCAAAACCGTCGATGGCCGCACCGTTCTTGTCCAGACCGGCCGCCAGACCCACCGGGTTCGGGAAGTCCAGGCCCATGACGCTCACCGGCATTTTTGCCGGCGCCTTGCACAGCAAGCCGTTGAGGCCCAAACGCCCGCCCGCGCCGATCAGGTCCAGGGACAGATCGTGGGAGGTTTCCGGGGAAAGTTTGAACAACAGCTGACGGGCCAGGGTGTACATGGGCGGCGTTGACTCGAATGGCGGCGAAATGAGGCGGCGATTATAGCCGGGCATCGGGGTCGCAAGCGAGGCGCGCGACAAAATCAGCAAGCGATGGCATATGCCTTGCACCAACACAGGCATCAGCACTCATGCCAACGACGGGATGAGTGGAAGGACAATGGCGTCGTCACCCGGCTTTGCTTGAGCGAAGGCCTGGGACGACGTTTTTTTTGGAAGGTGTTTTGCCATGAATGAAACCACAGCGGGCCCTCTGGCCTGGGTCAACGGCAGCGATGCCCCGGAAAAGACCGACATCAACCTCGGTTTCATGGCCCTGAGCGATTGCGCCTCGGTGGTGGTCGCCGCCACTCAGGGCTTCGCCCAGCCCTACGGCCTGACCTTGAACCTCAAGCGCCAGTCTTCCTGGGCCAACCTGCGGGACAAACTGGTCAGCGGCGAACTCGATGCCGCCCACAGCCTGTACGGTTTGATCTACGCCGTGCACCTGGGCATCGGCGGCGTGGCGCCGACCGAGATGGCGGTGCTCATGGGCCTGAACCAGAACGGCCAGAGCATCAACCTTTCCCACGGCTTGCAGGCGTTGGGCGTGACCGGTCCTGAAGCACTGGACCGCCACGTGCACCAAACTCGCCCAAAACTCACCTTCGCCCAGACTTTTCCGACCGGCACCCACGCCATGTGGCTGTATTACTGGCTGGCGAGCCAGGGCATTCACCCGCTGCATGACGTCGACAGTGTGGTGGTGCCGCCGCCGCAAATGGTCGCGCACCTGCAAGCCGGGCGAATCGACGGTTTCTGCGTCGGTGAACCGTGGTCCGCCAGCGCCGTGAAACACAATCTCGGCTTCACCATGGCAACGACCCAGACCATCTGGCCCGATCATCCGGAAAAAGTCCTCGGCTGCACCCGCGCCTTCGTCGAGCAATACCCCAACACCGCCCGGGCACTGGTGAAGGCGATTCTGGAGGCCAGCCGCTTCATTGAAGAAAGCGTCGAGAATCGCCGCAGCACCGCGCAGTTGCTGAGCGCCCCCCAATACCTGGACGCGCCGCTCGACTGCATCGAACCGCGCCTGCTCGGCGACTACGCCGACGGCCTCGGCAACCGCTGGCAAGACCTGCACGCGCTGCGCTTCCATGGCGCTGGCGAGGTCAATCAGCCTTATCTGTCCGACGGCATGTGGTTCATGACCCAGTTCCGTCGCTGGGGTTTGCTGCGCGACGACCCGGACTACCTCGCCGTGGCCCGTCAGGTCCAGCAACTAGACTTGTATCGAGAGGCCGCCAGCGCGGTCGATGTCGATTCTTCGGCCAGGGAAATGCGCAGCAGCCAGTTGATCGACGGCAAAATCTGGGACGGCTCGGACCCGGCCGGGTATGCCCGCAGCTTCAAACTGCACGCCATGAGCGACAGCTCGCCCCTACTCGCCAGCCGCTGACAGGAGACTACGAACATGCTGCGTATCCTGCTGATCAACGACACCGCGAAGAAAGTCGGCCGCTTGAAGGCTGCCCTGACCGAAGCCGGATTCGAGGTCATCGACGAGTCCGGCCTGACCATCGACCTGCCCGCGCGCGTCGAAACGGTGCGTCCCGATGTGATTTTGATCGATACCGAGTCACCGAGCCGCGATGTGATGGAGCAAGTGGTGCTGGTGAGTCGAGACCAGCCACGGCCGATTGTGATGTTTACCGACGAACATGACCCCGACGTGATGCGTCAGGCGATCAAGTCCGGGGTCAGCGCCTACATCGTCGAAGGCATCCACGCACAACGCTTGCAGCCGATTCTCGACGTGGCCATGGCACGCTTCGAAAGCGACCAGGCCCTGCGCGCGCAACTGCACGCCCGCGACCAGCAACTGGCCGAGCGCAAGCGCATCGAGCTGGCCAAGGGGCTGCTGATGAAGATGAAGGACTGCAACGAAGAAGAGGCCTACACGCTGATGCGCCGCCAGGCCATGAGCCGGCAGCAGAAGCTGATTCAGGTGGCGGAGCAGATCATTGCGATGAGTGAATTGCTCGGCTGAAGGACGCCTTCGCGGGCAAGCCTCGCTCCTACAGGTTCCGCGTCGAACTCGCATGGTGTGAACGACACAAAACCTGTAGGAGCGAGGCTTGCCCGCGAAAGGGTCGACCCGGTCTCCGACTGTTGGCACAAATCTCGCTAAGCAATCACTACAGGTAACCAACGGCGGTTGCCCCACCTACGACAAAGACGTCGCTCACCTCATTTGCCCATGGCGAATCGGGTGGCGGCGTTTTTTTGTTTTGGCCCCACAGACCGGGGCCGGTGGTGCGGCCGTTGCGGCCCCCCACCTGCAAGCTCATGACTCCTTCTCGAGACGACTCACAGCTGAGGTGCGCGATGAATTCAAGCTTCTGGAAATCCGGCCATACCCCGACCCTGTTCGCGGCCTTCCTCTATTTCGACCTGAGTTTCATGGTCTGGTACCTGCTCGGCCCTCTGGCGGTGCAGATTGCCGCCGACCTGCACCTGACCACCCAACAACGCGGGCTGGTGGTGGCCACGCCGATTCTGGCCGGGGCCGTACTGCGCTTTATCATGGGCATGCTGGCCGATCGCCTGTCGCCAAAAACCGCCGGGCTGATCGGCCAGGTGATCGTCATCTGCGCCCTGTTCGTCGCCTGGAAGCACGGCATCCAAAGTTACGAACAAGCGCTGCTGCTGGGCCTGTTCCTCGGCATGGCGGGCGCGTCGTTCGCCGTGGCCCTGCCGCTGGCGTCGCAGTGGTATCCGCCGCAGCATCAAGGCAAGGCCATGGGCATCGCCGGGGCCGGTAACTCGGGCACGGTGCTGGCCGCGCTGATCGCTCCGGTGCTGGCCGCCGCGTTCGGTTGGAGCAACGTGTTCGGCTTCGCGCTGATCCCGCTGATCCTGACCATCATCGTCTTCGCCTGGCTGGCCAAAAACGCCCCTGAGCGGCCGAAAGCCAAGTCGGTGTCCGACTACTTCAAAGCCCTGGGCGACCGCGACAGCTGGTGGTTCATGTTTTTCTACAGCGTGACCTTTGGCGGCTTCATCGGCCTGGCCAGCGCCCTGCCCGGCTACTTCAACGACCAATACGGCCTGAGCCCGGTGACTGCCGGTTACTACACGGCGGCCTGCGTGTTTGGCGGCAGTTTGATGCGTCCTCTGGGCGGCGCACTGGCCGACCGCTTCGGCGGGATTCGCACATTGCTGGCGATGTACACGGTGGCGGCGATCTGCATTGCGGCGGTGGGTTTCAACTTGCCGAGTTCCTACGCGGCGCTGGCACTTTTCGTCTGCACGATGCTCGGCCTGGGTGCCGGTAACGGCGCGGTTTTCCAATTGGTCCCGCAACGTTTTCGTCGCGAAATCGGTGTGATGACCGGTTTGATCGGCATGGCCGGTGGCATCGGCGGCTTCGCCCTCGCGGCGGGCATGGGCGCGATCAAGCAAAGCACCGGCAGTTATCAACTGGCGCTGTGGTTGTTCGCCAGCCTCGGCGTCCTCGCCTGGTTCGGTCTGCACGGTGTGAAGCGTCGCTGGAGAACCACTTGGGGTTCGGCGGCCGTCACCGCTGCGCGGGTGTGAGGGCTGAATGAGCCTGCAACTGAGTTTTGCCGAAGCCAGCGCCATCGGTCCGCGCGAGGAGAACCAGGACGCCCTGCGCCTGGTGACGCCGGCCCCGGCGCTGGCGGCGAGCAAGGGTTACCTGTTCGCCATCGCCGACGGCGTCAGCCAGTGCGCCGATGGCGGCCTCGCGGCACGTTCGACCTTGCAGGCGCTGGCACTGGACTACTACGCCACCCCGGAAACCTGGGGTGTCGCCCAGGCACTGGATCGTTTGCTGCTGGCGCAAAATCGCTGGTTGCAGGCCAATGGCGGTGGGCAACCGCTGTTGACCACGGTCAGTGCCTTGGTCGTGCGCGGCAGGCGTTTTACCCTGGCGCATGTCGGGGACTGCAGGGTTTATCGCTGGCACGCCGATCAATTGCAGCGGGTCACGGAGGACCACGTCTGGGATCAACCGGGCATGCAGCATGTGCTCAAACGGGCGCTCGGCCTCGATCAGCATCTGGTGCTGGATTTTCTCGATGGCGAACTGCGGCTGAATGAGCATTTCGTGCTGCTCAGCGACGGCATCTGGGCTGTGCTGGGCGACACCGCGATTGCGGCGATTCTGCGCGATCAACCGGATCTGCACAGCGCCGCGCAAACCCTGGTGAATGCGGCGCATCTGGCGGGCAGTCAGGACAACGCCAGCGCGTTATTGGTGCGGGTCGATGCCCTCGGTGAAACGAGCATCGGCGATGCGTTGATTCATGTGCAGCAATGGCCACTGCCGCCAGCGCTGAAACCGGGCCAGACGTTTGAGGGCTGGCACGTCGAAGGAATACTCGGCCAAAGCCAGCAGTCGCTGCTCTATCGGGTGCGCGACGCTCAGCAACAACCCTGGCTGCTGAAAACCCTGCCCGGCGCGTTGCGCGACGATCACCTGGCCGGGCAAGCCTTGCTGTCGGAGGAATGGTTTCTCAAGCGCGTGGCTGGCCGGCATTTCCCTGAAGTCCATGCCGCCAGTCAGCGTCAGCATTTGTACTACGTGATGCGTGAATATTCCGGCTCGACTTTGGCGCAACTGGCTGAGCGAACCACAACGCTGCCGCTGGCCCAATGGCAGGATCTGGCGGAACGTTTGCTGCGGGCGGTCGGTATGTTGCATCGACGGCAGATTCTGCATCGCGACATCAAACCGGAGAATCTGCTGCTGGGGGATGACGGCGAGCTGCGGCTGCTGGATTTCGGCCTGGCCTACTGCCCTGGCCTGTCTGAAGATCAGGCCTCGACCCTGCCCGGAACACCCAGTTACATTGCGCCGGAAGCTTTTCGCGGTGACGCGCCGAGCCCGCAACAGGATCTGTATGCGGCAGGCGTGACCTTGTATTTCCTGCTCACCGGGCATTATCCCTACGGCGAAATCGAAGCGTTCCAGCGTCCACGGTTTGGTGTACCGGTCAGCGCCAGTCGCTACCGACCGGACCTGCCCGAATGGATCGCACAAAGCCTGGAGCGCGCGGTGGCGGCGGACCCGACGGAGCGATTCGAAACCGCGGAAGAATGGTTATTGGTGCTGGAACAGGGTGAACGACGCAGTTTGAGCGTACGGCCCCGGCCACTGCTGGAGCGCGAGCCAGTGAAGGTCTGGCGGACGTTGGCGTTGGTGGCGCTGCTGGTGAATATGGTGCTGCTGGTTTTGCTGTTTCATCGTTGATACCGCGTCGCGTCCATCGCGAGCAGGCTCGCTCCCACAGTTGATCGCATTCCCCTGTAGGAGCGAGCCTGCTCGCGATAGCTGACGACCAGCCAACACAAATCCATCAGCAACCCGCTCCATTAGCGGGCACCACGCTTCGATTCGGTGCAGAAGCCCCCTTTGATTAAGCACTCTGAGCCAACAAAACCGGGTGCAGGTCAACTTGGCACAACCACTGCATTACCTCTCTCAACAGACATAAAGCCCAGCCTTCAACGACGAAGGATGCGCTTCCCGAGAGAACGGGACCAGGACAAAGGCGTCCTCGCTAGGCAACTAGCGGGACGCCTTTTTTTGTTTGCGCAAAATTTGTCGAGCACGACCTGAACGCCCTGTCGAGGCGGGTCCGAGCTCCCCGGAGAACCTGATGAAAAAACTAAAACTGGTGATGATCGGCAACGGCATGGCCGGGGTTCGCACCCTGGAAGAGCTGCTCAAGCTGAGCAACGAGCTGTACGACATCACGGTCTTCGGTGCCGAACCCCATACCAACTACAACCGCATCCTGCTGTCGCCGGTACTGGCCGGCGAGCAAACCTTCGAAGAGATCGCGCTCAACGACCTGGACTGGTACCTGGACAACAACATCAAGTTGCTGCTCAACCGCAGAGTCGTAGAAATCGACCGGATCAAACGTCGGGTCATCGCCGACGACGGCACCGAGGCCGAATACGACCGCCTGCTGATTGCCACCGGCTCGACCCCGTTCATCCTGCCGATCCCGGGCAACACGTTGCACGGCGTGATCGGCTACCGCGACATCGCCGACACCCAAGCCATGATCAACACCGCAAAAACCCACAAGCACGCGGTGGTCATCGGTGGCGGCCTGCTCGGCCTGGAAGCGGCCAATGGCCTGATGCTGCGCGGCATGCACGTCACCGTGGTGCACAACGGCGAATGGTTGCTGGAGCGGCAACTGGACAGCGTCAGCGGCCGCTTGCTGCAAACCGCGCTAGAAGACCGTGGCCTGCACTTTCGCCTGCACGAGCAAACCCAGGCCCTGCACGATGCCGGCAATAGCCGGGTCGGCTCGGTCGAGTTCAAGAACGGCGACCGCATCCCCGCCGACCTGGTGGTGATGGCCGCCGGCATCCGCCCTGCGACCGAACTCGCGGAACGCTCCGGGCTCCCGTGCAACCGTGGGATTCTGGTCAACGACACCCTGCAAACCTACGACCCACGGGTTTACGCCATCGGCGAATGCGCCAGCCATCGTGGCATCGCCTACGGCCTGGTGGCGCCGCTGTTCGAACAGGCCAAGGTCTGCGCCAATCATCTCGCACAGCTTGGCTTCGCCAGCTACAAAGGCTCGGTGACCTCGACCAAATTGAAAGTCACCGGCATCGACCTGTTCTCCGCCGGCGATTTCATGGGCGGCGAAGGCACCGAAACCATCACCCTTTCCGACCCGATCGGCGGGATCTACAAAAAACTGGTGATCAAGGACGACGTGCTGGTCGGGGCCTGCCTGTACGGCGACACGGCCGATGGCGGTTGGTATTTCCGGCAGATTCGCGAGAACCGGAATATCGACGAAATCCGCAATCACCTGATGTTTGGTGAAACCATGCGGGAAGCCAGCTGATGAACCGCCAGATCACCGCCTCCACCTGTTGCTACTGCGGGGTCGGCTGCGGCGTGCTGATCGAGCATGACGGCGAGCGCATCCTCGGCGTCAGCGGCGATCCGGCCCACCCGGCCAACTTCGGTAAGCTGTGCAGCAAGGGCTCAACCCTGCACTTGACCGGCGACCTCGCAGCCCGAGCGCTGTACCCGGAACTGCGCCTGGGCAAAGGCCTGGCCCGCAGCCGCACCGACTGGGACACCGCCCTCGATCACGCCGCCAGCGTATTCGCCGAAACCATCGCCGAACATGGCCCGGACAGCGTGGCGTTCTACATCTCCGGGCAGTTGCTGACCGAGGACTACTACAGTTTCAACAAACTGGCGCGAGCGTTGGTCGGTACCAACAACATCGACAGCAATTCGCGCCTGTGCATGTCATCGGCAGTGGTCGGCTACAAGCGCAGCCTCGGTGCCGATGCACCGCCATGCAGCTACGAAGACCTTGAGACAAGCGACTGCGTGATGATCGTCGGCAGTAACATGGCCTACGCCCACCCGGTCTTGTTTCGCCGCCTGGAAGAGGCCAAATCCCGCCGACCACAGATGAAAGTCATCGTCATCGACCCACGTCGTACGGATACCTGCGACTTGGCTGACCTGCATCTGGCGATTCTTCCGGGCACCGATGTCGCCTTGTTCCATGGGATTTTGTACCTGCTGCTGTGGGAAGACTGGATCGACCGCGACTTCATCGAGGCCCACACCGAAGGCCTGGCCGAACTGAAAAACCTGGTGCGCGATTACACGCCGCCAATGGTCTCGCAGCTGTGCGGGATCAGCGTCGAGCAACTGCAGCAATGCGCCGAGTGGGTCGGGACCTCGCCGAGTTTTCTGTCGCTGTGGTGCATGGGGCTGAACCAGTCCACCGCCGGCAGTGCGAAAAACAGTGCCTTGATCAACCTGCACCTCGCCACCGGGCAGATCGGCCGTCCCGGCGCAGGACCTTTCTCCCTGACCGGTCAGCCGAATGCCATGGGTGGCCGCGAAACCGGCAGCCTGTCGAACCTGCTGCCAGGCCATCGCGAAGCGGCCAATGCCGAGCATCGCGCAGAAGTCGCAGCCTATTGGGGCGTGGATCAACTGCCGGCAAACACGGGGCTCACCGCGATCGAATTGTTCGAGCAGGTTCGTAACGGAACCATCAAAGCCCTATGGATCGCCTGCACCAACCCCGCGCAATCGATGCCGGACCAGAGCGCCGTGCGCGAGGCGCTGCAAGCCTGCCCGTTTGTGGTGTTGCAGGAAGCCTTTCGCACCACCGAAACCGCCGCGTTCGCCGACTTGCTGCTGCCTGCTGCCAGTTGGGGTGAAAAAGACGGCACGGTGACCAACTCCGAACGGCGGATTTCCCACGTTCGCCGGGCGATTGTCGCCCCCGGAGAAACGCGTTCCGACTGGGCAATTACAGTGGATTTCGCACAGCGCCTGGAAAAATACCTGCGTCCCGGACAACCCAGTCTGTTTGCGTTCGACACCCCGGCGCAGGTCTTCGATGAGTACAAACTCCTGACGCGCGACCGGGACCTGGATTTGTCCGGTATCAGTCATGAGCTGATTGATCGTCTCGGTCCACAGCAATGGCCGTTTCCCGCCGGCGCCCGTGAAGGTACGGCCCGACTGTATCGGGACGGAATTTTCCCGACCGCCAACGGGCGTGCCCGGTTCGTGGCCGATCCGTACCTTGCCGCCAAGGAACAACGCGATGGGCAATTCCCGCTGACCCTGATCACCGGCCGCCTGCGCGATCAATGGCACGGCATGAGCCGCACCGGCACTGCCGCGCAGTTGTTCGGTCATGTCAGCGAAGCCGTGCTGAGCCTGCACCCGGATGAATTGCATCGCCATGGGCTGCAACCGGGAGAACTGGTCAGTTTGAAAAGCCGTCGCGGCGCGGTGATTGTCGCCGTCGGCAGCGATGACAGCGTGCGTCCGGGCCAGGCGTTTCTGCCGATGCACTGGGGCGACCGGTTCCTGAAGGGCGGGGTCAATGCGCTCACCCAACCGGCATTCGATCCGTTGTCGAAACAACCGGAACTCAAACACAGCGGCGTACGAATCGACCCCGTGCATTTGCCCTGGAACCTTTTCGTACTGATTGAGGGCGATGTTCAACAGCATTTTGAGACGCTACGACCACTCTGTGAGGCGTTTTCCTACGTTAGCCTCAGTCTCGCTGGTCGTGAGCGCCCTGCGCTGCTCATACGCGCTGCCAGCGCCACAGCGCCAGATCCGCAATTGTTATGCGATATCGACCGCGGCCTTGGGCTCAATGAAGGGCCGGTCCTGGCGTACGACGACCCACGGCGCGCCATCGGCAAACGGGTGCGGATCGAGCACGGCCGGATCACCGCGATTCGCCTGGCCGGCGAAACCCTCGCACAGCACTGGCTGCAGGACCTTTGGCAAGAAGGTCGCGCCGATGAACAACTGCGGCGCTGGCTGCTTGCACCGCTGAGCGCACCACCGGGCAACGCCACCACATCGGTTGCCGGCACTAAAACCTTGTGCAACTGCAAAAACGTCAGCCAAGGCGCGGTCTGTGCCGGTATCCGTCGAGGCCTGGATTTGCAGGGGTTGAAACAGGAATTGGGCTGCGGCACGCAATGCGGCTCGTGCGTCCCGGAAATCAAGCGTTTGCTGGCCACCACGGCACAGCCGATCGCCGTCATCTCGTGAGGAAAACACTATGAACGCAAAAGTCTGGCTGGTGGGTGCGGGTCCTGGTGACCCGGAATTGCTGACCCTCAAAGCCGTCAGGGCGTTGAGCGAAGCGGATGTGGTGCTGATCGACGATCTGGTGAATGGCGCCGTGCTGGAACATTGCCCGCAGGCGCGGATCATTCCGGTGGGCAAGCGAGGTGGCTGTCGCTCGACGCCTCAGGCGTTCATTCATCGATTGATGCTGCGTTATGCCCGCCACGGTAAATGCGTGGTGCGGCTCAAGGGTGGCGATCCGTGCATTTTTGGGCGGGGCGGTGAAGAAGCGCAGTGGCTGCGCGAACGCGGGGTCGACGTGGAGCTGGTCAATGGCATCACCGCCGGGCTGGCCGGTGCGACGCAATGCGATATTCCATTGACCCTGCGGGGCGTGGCGCGCGGCGTGACGCTGGTCACCGCCCACACTCAGGATGGCAGCAGCCTGAATTGGCAAGCCCTGGCGCAAAGTGGCACAACGCTGGTGGTGTACATGGGCGTGGCGAAGCTCAGTGAAATTCGCGAGCAACTGCTGGCCGGAGGGATGGCGGCGGATACGCCGGTGGCGATGATTGAAAACGCCTCCCTGCCGCATCAACGGGAATGTCGGAGCGATCTGACAGCGATGGAGGAAGATGCCTACGCCTTTGAGTTGAAAAGCCCGGCGATTCTGGTGATCGGTACGGTGGCGGCACACCCCGAAACCTGTAGGAGCCAGCTCGCTGGCGAAGAACCTGAGATCACCGCAGCGTGTCAGGCTTAAAGCGTCATCGTTGACGACCATCGCCGGCAAGCCGGCTCCTACAGGGGGGCCGGTGATTCGAAAACCCAAATCGCAGACAAAGAAAAGCCCGGCCTAAGCCGGGCTTTTCTCAGAGCTGCGGGCTAATTACTTAGCTTGAGCTTCAACCTGCGCTTCTACGCGACGGTTTACAGCGCGGCCAGCGTCAGTTTTGTTGTCAGCAACTGGGCGGGATTCGCCGTAGCCAACAGACTGAACGCGGGACGATTCAACACCGTACTGGTTGGTCAGAACTTGCTTAACGGCGTTTGCACGACGCTCGGACAGTTTCTGGTTGTAAGCGTCAGGACCGACGTTGTCAGTGTGACCTTCAACAGTAGTGGTGGTGGATGGGTACTGCTTCATGAAGTCAGCCAGGTTCTTGATGTCGCCGTAGCTGTTGGTTTTAACAACAGATTTGTCGAAATCGAACTTAACGTCCAGCTCAACACGAACGACTTCGGCAACTGCTGGGCAGCCATCAGCGTCAACAGTTACGTTGGCTGGGGTGTCCGGGCACTTGTCAACGTTGTCGCAAACGCCATCGTTGTCGCTGTCGGAGCAGACTTCAGCTGGTGCTGGAACTGGAGCAGCTGCAGGCTTGGAGCCGCCACCGAAGTTCACACCGATACCGACGCTTGGAGCCCACTCGGTGTCACCTTGGTCGATGTTGTACTGAGCTTCAACGCCGGCACGGGCGTAGAAATTGTCAGTGAAGTACAGCTTGGCACCGCCGCCAACGTTGGCGAAGGTGGAACCGTTACGACCACCGCGATCGTTCTGACCGATGCTCTGATCGGAGAAGCCGGCCGAAACGTACGGACGCAGCATGTCGCCTGGGTTGTTGAAGTGGTACAGAGCGTCCAGGGCAGTGTTGGAGCCCTTGATGTTCTTGCCCGACTCGCTACGAACGTTGTGCACTTCGTCGTAGCCCAGACGCAGTTCAACGTCGTCGGTCAGGAAGTAACCAACCGAACCACCGAACAGGTTGCCGTCGTTTTTGAAATCGCGCTGGCTATCGTAATACTCTTTCTTTGCAAAGCCTTCGATTTCAACTGCGCCTTGGCCTTGTGCCAATGCGCCGAACGAAGTGGCCGCAATAAGAGAACCAATGGCCAAGCCCAAGGTGTTTTTCAGTTTCATCCGTTAAATCCCCATCTGGTGATTGTGAAGCAGTCCCGCAAACCGGGGGACAACTCGGCGGCAAGTCTATCAGAACTTGCCTACACGTAAGAGATATTTGCGCCGAACTAAGTTTCAGCAATGCCTGCAAATTTCTCACGCAATTTGTCTAGAGCGCGTTTGTAACGCATTTTTGTCGCACTCAAACCCATGTGCATGATGTCTGCGATCTCCTGAAACTCTAGCTCTGCGACAAATCGTAGCACCAGAATTTCACGGTCAATCGGGTTCACATACACTAGCCAGCGATCAAGCCCGCCCTTCTCCTCGGGTTTCGGCGCCTTTTCTTCAGACGCTTCCTCAAGGGGGTCCAGACTCAACGCGTCCATCAAGCGACGCTTTCGCCGTTCTTTCCGATACTGTGTGATGCACTCGTTGTACGTGATGCTATATAGCCATGTCTTGAACTTCGATTTACCTTCGAAGTTCTTCAAGCCATACAACACCTTCAACATCACTTCCTGACAGACATCGTCTGCATCGCGATCGTTCCCAAGATACCGCGCACAAACGTTAAATAATGTTCGTTGGTAACGGCGCATCAATTCTTCATAGGCGCGTGTTACGTGAAACAGCTCGGTATGCGAGCGCGCGACCAACTCCTCATCAGAGAGCTCGCGGGGGTCGTAGCGCGTGGAGAGCGATTGAGCTTTATTCAAAACAAGTCTGGCCGACAGTCAGGTCAATGTCCGCCGCAGCCCTTCAGGGCATTTTGCGGCGGCATACATTAGCAGGGTTTGCCGGGTTAGCGGCTACTCACATGCTGCTCCAGGAGAATCCGATTAGAGAGAGAGACTAGCTCACCCTCATCGGTCAGCAATGTGGTCTTAACCGTGCCGATCTCTTCGATCTGACCTTCGACCTCGCCAACACGCACTTGTTGCCCAACCTGATACAACTCACGCACATAGATTCCCGCAAGAATCTGACCGGCAATTTCCCGGCTTCCCAACCCCATGGCCAGCGCTACCGCCAGACCAACGGTAATCAAAACAATCACAATCACATGGTTGAGCAGGTCAGTCTTGACCTCCAACTGGCTGATTGCGACCGAAATACTGATGATAATCACCAGGCCCTGGGCAATTCGCCCCAGCCCGGCGGCGTAATCCAGCCCTACGCCCTCTGCCGCACCTCGCACCAGCCCATTGGCCAGTTGTGCCAGCAAAACACCTACCAGCAGCACCAGCGCGGCGCCAAACACTTTCGGCAAATACAGCGCAAGCATGTCCAGCGTAGCCGAAACTCGCTCAAGTCCAAGCGATTCTGCTGCAGAAACCAGAAAAATAAGCAGAACGAACCAATAGACAATTTTGCCTATCAGCGTCGAAATCGGCACTTGAAGGCCGGCCCGGGACAGCAATTTTGTCAGACCGGTGCCGCCCATCAAGCGGTCGAGACCGAGCTTGGCGAGCAACTTGGACAGCAAAGTATCCAAAAGTTTCGCCACGACGAAACCCAACAGCAGCACGACCAGTGCGCCGAACAGGTTCGGAATGAAATTCGCAACCTTGGTCCATAACGCAGTCATTGCAGTGACGAGGCTCTGAGTCCAGAGATCAAGTTCCATATTCAATCAGCCTTATCAGCAGTGCGAACGGTAGGTTTACGGTGACGGGAAACCGGCGAGACGTGAGCCGATCCGTTGTTCAAGGCGATCATCAGCGCGGGCAACCAGCGGCCCAGCAGGCTGAACAGATCGCCGGCGCCGACCTGGCGGTTGGCGGTTTTCAGGACGCGCCCAAGACACGCATCGTCGTCGCGGGTAGACGGCGAAGCGTTCAGCATGTCACGCAAAGACTGTTCAAACGGATCGTGCATACGCACCTCTCGTGATGTCTGTGAAAGACGCGGTCAAATTTACCCGGGTCACATGGCGCATCGTCATACCCAGCGCAAACGTCGGAATAACCACCACTGCCCCAGTGCCACCGAGATCATCATCAGGCAGGCAATCAGGAAGCCATACGGGCTGGCAGAGAACGGAATACCGCCGACGTTGATACCCAAAAGACCGGTCAGAAAACTCATCGGCAAAAAGATTCCGGTGATGATCCCGAAGCGGTACATCGTGCGATTCATGCGCACGCTCAAACGCCTGTCCTCAGCCTCGAGGACCAGTCCCACACGCTCCCGGGTCAATTCCAGCTCCTCGAGATAGCGGGTCAGGCTGTTGTTCAATTCGTTCCAGTAGTCGCCGTCATCTTCGACAAACCAGGGCAGTTTTATCCGGGTCAGTTGCCCGAAAATATCGCGCTGCGGTGCCAGGAAACGTTTCAGCGCAGCAGCCCTGCGACGGATCTGCAAAATGGAGTCATGCTCGGGTGAATACCGTTCGTCGGCATCCAGTTTTTCTTCTTCCTCATCGACCACTTCCGAGAGGCAACTGACCAGATCCTGCACCTTATTGGTGAGATACTGGGCCATATAAAGGATGAGTTCGGAAGCGGTCTTCGGCCCCTTGCCTTCTGCGAGCTGCACCAGCAACTCGTCGGTGGCGCGCAATGGACGCAGGCGCAGGGAAATAACCCGCTGTGCCGAGGCGAAGATCCGCACCGAGACCATGTCTTCCGGCTCGGCCCCGGGGTTGAGGTTGACCCCACGCAAAAATAGCAGCAGTTCGCTGTCGGAAAGCTGTAAGAGACGCGGACGAGTGTTCTCTTCAAGCAGCAGATCACAGCTGAATTCGCTCAGACCGCTGGATTTGCGCAGCCAGGTCTGGGTTTGCGGGTGACTGCGATCCCAGTGCAGCCACAGGCTTTCATGGGCCTGAAGCTGCAAGTCATCGAGTTCAGTCCGGGCTATCGAACGCGCGCCGCCTTTACCATCCAGCACCAGGGCATGCACCAGCCCCCACTGCGCGTTTTCTTCCTCGAACATCCTCACCCCTTCGGTTGGTGCAACGCTTATTCAGGCATCTTCAGCGGGCTTGGCGAGATGATCACGCCATTATTGTCCGCATAAATGTATTCGCCTGGACGGAACGTCACACCGGCAAACGTCACCACAACGTTGAGATCGCCGAGCCCGCGCCTGTCGGATTTCCTCGGGTGGCTGGCGAGAGCCTGAACGCCCAGATCGGTCTGAGCGATGATATCGACATCGCGGATGCACCCGTAGATCACCAGCCCTTCCCAACCGTTTTTCGCGGCTTTCTCCGCCAGCATGTCACCCAGCAACGCATGACGCAGGGAACCGCCACCATCGACGACCAGCACCTTGCCATTCCCCTTGAGCTCGACCTGCTCCTTGACCCGCGAGTTGTCTTCGAAGCACTTGATGGTCACGATTTCGCCGCCGAAGGAATCACGGCCGCCGAAATTGCTGAACATCGGTTCCAGCACCTGCACCAGTTCCGGATAGGCGTCGCACAGGTCAGGCGTGATGTAATGGTTCATCGAGAAACTCCTGTAAAGAGGAAGACAATCGAGGATGTCGCAAAGTGACCAGAAAAGCTCAATGCGTCATATCTTAGCCGCAAGCCGATCAGAGCGGAATGCCCTTGATAGAGCATCGGGCTCAGACTGCCGAGGCCAAATCCGCTTTTTCACCGAGCAAAGGCGTGTGCTGGTCCGACAGCCAACGCGCCACCAACGGCCAGACTTCGGCTTGAGCCGCTTTGCTGACCAACATTTCCACGTGACCGAAATTGTCGCCAAAGCCCTGCTCGCGGCCAAGGTTGATGAATTGCTTGTGCTCTGAACCGATCTGATCAAACAACTTGCGGCACGCCCACGCTGGATCCTGATGATCGCTGACGGCGCTCACGGCCAACACAGGGCTCTGAACGTCAGCCAAACCGGCCCACCAATCCTTGTCGGCATCGCCAAAACGCCCGAACAGGCCATACCAACGCATGCTTTCCAGGGCCAGGCCAATCGGCTCGTCCTCCGGGCCGCGCTTGAGTCTTGACCCCGAAAGTTGCGCAAAACGCTTGAGAATGAAGCGCCCGCTCCACTCCACCGGCGGAATTTTCAACGGCCAATAGGTGCGGCTGACTTGCGTACCGAAGAATGCCGCAGACGCGACGACCGGTTCGCCGATGTATCCGCCACCCAAGGCTGCCGCCAGGGTAATGCCACCCAGCGAGTGACCGATCCAGTGCGGAACCTGGCCGCTCTGCTCGCGCACGAACGCGCCAATGGCCGGCAGATCGTAACGAGCGTAGTCGGCGACGCGGTTCTTGCGATAGTTCTGGTTGCGCTGGGACAGGCCATGACCGCGCATTTCCGCGATCCACACATCAAATCCCAGACGCGCCAGATAAGCGCCCAGCCCCAGGCCTTTAGGGGAGAACCAGAAGCGCCGATTGGAAAAACTGCCGTGCAACAGAATCACCGGCACACCACCGTGCGCGGGCGCGTCCGCCATGCCCAGACGGGTCACGGCCAGTTCCACGGTGCCGTCAGGGCTGTTGCCGGGTTTCAAACGATAGACGTCTTCGCTCAGATCACCGCGCCGCTCGGCGCTGATCAGGGCGACAGGAAATAGGTTGCTGCTGCTTTGCATAGTCTCTTGCACAAAAAAGGGCGGCATCCAGAGGAGCCCGCCCTACGTAATCAACTGTAGGAGCGAGCTTGCTCGCGATGGACTTCAGAACACCGCGTTTATCCAGGATAAACGCGTCACCGTTAGCGTCCATCGCGAGCAAGCTCGCTCCTACAACAACTGCATCACGCCGAAGCTTGACCTTCAGCCAGGAAGAACCAGGTTTCCAGTACGGAATCGGGGTTCAACGAAACGCTTTCGATGCCCTGCTCCATCAGCCACTTGGCCAGATCAGGGTGGTCCGAAGGACCCTGACCGCAGATACCGATGTACTTGCCCGCCTTGTTGCACGCAGCAATGGCGTTCGCCAGCAGCTTCTTGACCGCAGGGTTACGCTCGTCGAACAGGTGAGCGATGATCCCGGAGTCACGGTCCAGGCCCAGCGTCAGCTGAGTCAGGTCGTTGGAGCCGATGGAGAAACCGTCGAAGAACTCAAGGAATTCTTCCGCCAGAATCGCGTTGGACGGCAGTTCGCACATCATGATCACGCGCAGACCGTTGTCGCCACGGGCCAGACCGTTTTCGGCCAGCAGGTCGACGACCTGGCTCGCTTCGCCCAGGGTACGGACGAACGGCACCATGATTTCAACGTTGGTCAGGCCCATCTCGTTGCGCACACGCTTGAGGGCGCGGCACTCGAGTTCGAAGCAGTCACGGAACGATTCGCTGATGTAACGCGAGGCGCCACGGAAGCCCAACATCGGGTTTTCTTCTTCCGGCTCGTAAAGCTTGCCGCCGATCAGGTTCGCGTATTCGTTGGACTTGAAGTCCGACAGACGCACGATGACCTTTTTCGGATAAAACGCAGCCGCCAGCGTGCTGATGCCTTCGACCAGTTTCTCGACGTAGAAGCCGACCGGATCGTTGTAACCGGCGATGCGCTTGTCGACGCTGTCCTTAATTTCCTGCGGCAGGCCGTCGTAGTTCAACAGCGCTTTAGGGTGCACACCGATCATGCGGTTGATGATGAATTCCAGACGGGCCAGGCCCACACCGGCGTTCGGCAGTTGCGCGAAGTCGAAGGCGCGGTCCGGGTTGCCGACGTTCATCATGATCTTGAACGGCAGATCCGGCATGGCATCCACGGAGTTCTTCTTGATGTCGAAGCCCAGCTCACCTTCGAAGATGTAACCGGTGTCGCCTTCCGCGCAGGAAACGGTCACGCCCTGGCCGTCTTTCAACAGCTGGGTGGCGTTGCCGCAACCGACCACGGCCGGAATGCCCAGTTCGCGAGCGATGATCGCCGCGTGGCAGGTACGACCGCCACGGTTGGTGACGATGGCGCTGGCGCGCTTCATGACCGGTTCCCAGTCCGGGTCGGTCATGTCGGAAACCAGTACGTCGCCTGGCTGGACTTTGTCCATCTCGGACACGTCCTTGATGATCCGCACTTTACCGGCGCCGATGCGCTGGCCGATGGCGCGACCTTCAACCAGCACGGTGCCGGTTTCTTTCAACAGGTAACGTTCCATGACGTTGGCCTGGGTGCGGCTCTTCACGGTTTCAGGACGGGCCTGAACGATGTAGAGCTTGCCGTCGTCGCCGTCTTTGGCCCATTCGATGTCCATCGGGCACTGGTAGTGCTTCTCGATGATCATCGCTTGTTTGGCCAGTTCGCTGACTTCGGCGTCGCTCAGGCAGAAACGTGCGCGATCGGCCTTGTCGACATCGATGGTCTTGACCGACTTGCCGGCCGTGGCGACTTCGCCGTAGATCATCTTGATGGCTTTGCTGCCCAGGTTGCGACGCAGGATGGCCGGACGACCGGCGGCCAGCGTGCCTTTGTGGACGTAGAACTCATCCGGGTTCACCGCGCCTTGTACGACGGTTTCACCCAGGCCGTAGGCGCCGGTGATGAACACCACGTCACGGAAGCCCGATTCGGTATCGAGGGTGAACATCACGCCGGCGGTGCCGGTTTCGGAGCGGACCATGCGCTGCACGCCAGCCGACAGAGCGACCAGTTTGTGGTCGAAGCCCTGGTGCACGCGGTAGGAGATCGCACGGTCGTTGAACAGCGAAGCGAACACCTCTTTGGCGGCGCGAATGACGTTTTCGACACCACGGATGTTCAGGAAGGTTTCCTGCTGACCGGCGAAGGAAGCGTCCGGCAGGTCTTCGGCGGTAGCGGAAGAGCGCACGGCCACGGCCATGTCAGGGTTGCCGGCCGACAGCGTGGCGAACGCGGTGCGGATCTCGGTGTTGAGCTTCTCGGGGAACTCGGCTTCCATGATCCATTGACGGATCTGGGCGCCGGTCTTGGCCAGGGCGTTGACATCATCGACGTCCAGGGCGTCGAGGGCGGCGTGGATCTGATCGTTCAGGCCGCTCAGTTCCAGAAAATCACGATAAGCCTGAGCTGTCGTGGCGAAGCCACCGGGCACCGATACACCGGCACCTGCAAGGTTACTGATCATCTCGCCCAGGGATGCGTTCTTGCCCCCCACATGCTCAACATCGTGTTTGCCGAGCTTATCGAGGGAAACTACGTACTCTACCAAGGTGATCTCTCCACTAACTGTGTTGGAAAAGCTCAGAAGCCGGCGCTCGAAAGGAGCATTTGCCGGCTGTATGGCCTGGACCTGGAAAATAAGTGAGAATGCGGGCCACTCGAGGCCGGCAAACCGCGCCTATCATATCCAAGATTCGTCACTAGCTTAAGGCCCAAGGTGCAAATGAAACGATCTGCTTTCTTTATCTCCGATGGCACCGGCATTACCGCCGAAACCCTGGGTCAAAGCCTCCTGGCGCAGTTCGAAAACATTACCTTCAGCAAATTCACGCGGCCGTACATCGACAACGTGGATAAAGCGCGGGCCATGGTACAACAAATCAACAAGGCCGCCGAAACCGACGGCTTCCGGCCGATCATATTCGACACCATCGTCAACCAGGACATTCGTGAGATTCTCGCGACGTCCAATGGTTTCATGATCGACATTTTCTCGACTTTCCTGGCACCGCTTGAACAGGAACTGACCGAGCATTCTTCCTACACTGTCGGCAAGTCTCACTCTATCGGTGGCAACTCCAATTACATGGAACGCATCGAGGCGGTGAACTTCGCCCTCGACAACGACGACGGTGCGCGCACGCATTATTACGACAAGGCCGACCTGATCCTAGTGGGGGTGTCGCGTTGTGGTAAGACACCGACGTGCCTGTACATGGCGATGCAATTCGGCATCCGCGCGGCCAACTATCCGCTGACCGAAGACGACATGGAGCGCCTGACGCTGCCAAACGCCCTGCGCGCCCACCAGCACAAGTTGTTCGGACTGACCATCGACCCGGACCGCCTGACCGCGATCCGCAACGAGCGCAAGCCCAACAGCCGCTATTCGAGCTACGCGCAGTGCGAGTTTGAAGTGCGAGAAGTGGAGAACCTGTTCCGCCGCGAGAACATTGCGCACATCAACTCCACGCATTTTTCGGTGGAAGAGATTTCGGCGAAGATTCTGGTGGAGAAAGGTGTGGAGCGGCGGTTCAAGTAGCTCTTTAGCGCCCTTCAGGCCGCCTTCGCGGGCAAGCCTCGCTCCTACAGGATGTCCGCGAACCCTGTAGGAGCGAGGCTTGCCCGCGAAGAACGATTACACGGTCTCTGTTATTGCTCCGATCAACGCTTCAAACCCTCGAATCAACAATCCATCATCCCCCGCCGAATTACACACACTCGCCCGAATGAACTGCGGCACCGCCCCATGCCCGACCGCAAACGCCTCGGCGGTGGCGACCAGGTAATTGTTCTCCTTGAGTTCCGCCGCAATCTGCGACGCCCGCCACGGCTCGGGCACTTCGATCCAGAAGTGCGGGCTGTCGGGATGGGTTTTGTACGCCACGCCCTCCAACACCCCACAGACCAACGCCTTGCGCCGACCGATCTCGATAATCTGCTGAGCCAGCAACTGCGCCGCACTACCGTTTTCGATCCAAAGGCTCGCCACCTCCAGCGCCAATGGACTGGCCATCCAGCACGTTCCGCGTACCGCTGCGCTCAAGCGCCCGATCAACGGTTGCGGCGCATGCAGATAACCGACGCGCAAGCCTGCCGAAACCGCTTTGCTCAGGCTGCCGATCAACACCGAGCGCTCCGGGGCGAAATAACTCAAGGGTAACGGTCGCTGCAGAGCCAACAACGCGTGGGCTTCATCCTCAAGGATCAGCAGATTGTGCTGCCGACAGACCTCGGCAATCGCCTCACGCCGTGGGACGGACATCACCGCCGCCGTAGGATTCTGGACCGTCGGCGTGCAGTACAGCGCCGACACACGATGGTTGCGGCAAACGTCTTCCAGCGCATCCGGCATCAGCCCTTCGTCATCCATCGCGACGCCGATCAGTTTGATCCCAAGCATGCGTGCAACGCTGATCAACCCCGGGTAAGTCAGGTGTTCCGTGACCACGGTATCGCCCGCCTTGAGCAACCCCATCAAGGCACACAACAGACCGTGCTGGCCGCCGTTCACGCACACGACCTGTTCAGCGTCCGGCACAAATTGCAGGTGCCGCAACCAGTGCGCACCCGCCGCACGATGGCGTAGCGAACCGGCATCGGCGGTGTAGCCGCCGATGCTCTGCAAGGCATCGGGATCGAGCGCCAACGCCTGCAAGCTCTGGCTTAAAAACAGTGCTTTCTGCCCCGGAATCGGTTGATTACGGCTCATGTCGAAAAACGCCTGCGGCTCGTCGCTGACATTGCGAAAGCCAGCATCGCGCTGACGTTCCATCCCGCGCTGACGCACGTAAGTGCCATCTCCTACGCGAGCGACCACCCGTCCTACGCGTTCGAGTTCGCCGTAAGCACGGCTGACGGTGCCGATGGTCACGCCGAGGCTGTCGGCCAACAGCCGATGCGGCGGCAGTTTGCAGCCGGGCTCGATCACGCCTTCCACAATCGCTTTTTCCACAGCGTCCGCCAGGCGCTTGTACTTCACGCCCAGTCCGTTGACGAGCCCGTCGCGCAGGATTGACACCATCGCAATACTTACTTTGACACTCATTTAAGTCCCGAATAGCGTGCTTTAAACAGGTTCAATCAGGGATAGACCTTTTGCAGATGCAGGTCAATTCCGACAACAAAAAAGGAACTCGATCATGTCCATCGCTCTCAGCGCGAATTCAAGCACTGGAAAACCCTGGCTAGCCGCGCTGATCACCAGCGTCCTGTTTCTGATCGTGTGCCTGAGCTGGGGAACGACATGGCTCGGGATCAAGATTGCGGTTGAAACGGTGCCACCGCTGACGGCCGCCGGGCTGCGGTTCCTGATCGCCTTTCCGTTGTTCCTTGTTTTCGCCCTCATCCGTCGTGAACCGTTGATGTTCCCCAGGGAAAGCCGCTGGTTTTTCCTGTTCGTGACGCTGTCGTATTTCAGCCTGCCGTATTACTTGCTCAATTACGGCGAGATGCACGTTTCATCAGGCCTGACAGCACTGCTGTTCAGTTGCATGCCGGTGTTCATCCTGCTGTTTTCCGCGCTGTTTCTGCGGGAAAAAATCTACCCGTCACAAGTGCTCGGCATTGCCATCGGCTTCGGCAGTCTGTTCATGATTGTTCACAGCCAGGGATTGCACCTGGATCACGCTGAACTGTTCGGCGTGCTGGCGATTCTCTGTGCGGCGGTGATGCATGCGTTGTGTTACGTGGTGACCAAGAAACACGGCTCGGCGATCAGCGTGATTACCTACAACACGCTACCGATCGGCATTGCGGGCTTGATGCTGTTTGTCGCGGGGTTGAATGTCGAAGCGCCGGTGTTCGATGGGATCAGCCTGCGTTCCTGGGGCGCCCTGCTTTACTTGGGACTGGTGGCGTCGGTGGGCGGGTTTATCGTTTATTTTTTGCTGCTCAAACGACTGAGCCCGATCATTTTGTCGTTTGTGTTCATCATTTTTCCGGTGTTCGCAGTGGTGATCGGCGCTTGGTATGAGGGGCAAAGCCTTTCGCGAGAGTTGATGATCTATTCGGCGATTCTGCTGACAGGGTTTGCGATCACCAAATTGCCGCTAGAGAAATGGCTGACACGGGCCTTGTAGGAGCCGGCTTGCTGGCGATCACAGACGCTGCGGTGTTTCAGGTAGACCGCGTAACGGCTATCGCCAGCAAGCCGGCTCCTACAAGGGGTTCCGTCAGATCACGAACAGGTCCATGAAGCGGTTCACCGGTGTGGCTTCAAGCGCTGCCTGGTCCTTACACAAGGCAAAAATCTCGGCACTGCGCTGGCCGGTGAAGCGTGTCGCCAGGTTGGCTTTGAACTTGTCTTCCAGCAACGGAATGCCGTCGGTGCGGCGACGGCGATGGCCGATCGGGTATTCCACCACCACGTTCTCAGTGCTGGAGCCGTCCTTGAAAAACACCTGAATCGCATTGGCGATCGAGCGTTTGTCAGCCTCCAGGTATTCGCGGGTGAAGCGCGGGTCTTCGACGATGACCATTTTCTCGCGCAGCACATCGATGATCGGGTGCGCCGCGTGGAACTCGTCTTCGTATTGCTCGGCCACCAGATTGCCGAACGCCAGCGGCACGGCGGCCATGTATTGGAGGCAATGATCGCGGTCCGCCGCATTGGCCAGCGGGCCGACCTTGGAGATGATGCGGATCGCCGACTCGTGGGTGGTGATGACGATTTTGTCGATTTCGTGCAGGCGATTCCTGACTTGCGGGTGCAAGGTGACGGCGGCTTCGCAGGCGGTTTGTGCGTGGAATTCGGCCGGGAAGCTGATCTTGAACAGCACGTTTTCCATCACATAACTGCCGTACGGGCGGGAGAAACTGAAGACACGTTTGCCTTCAGGCTTGAGCGCCAGGTCGTTGTTGCTGTGACTGAACAATACGTCGTAGAAGCCCCACTGTTTGGCAGTCAATACGCCGGGGATGCCCATCTCGCCACGCATCGCGATGTCGGCCAGACGCACGCCCCGGCTGGAGGCATCGCCCGCCGCCCAGGATTTGCGCGATCCGGCATTCGGTGCATGCCGATACATGCGCAACGCCTGACCATCGGCAAAAGCATGGGACAACGCAGACAGCATCTGCTCGCGATTGGCGCCCATAAGTTTGGCGGTGACGGCGGTCGAGGCGACTTTCACCAGGATGACGTGATCGAGGCCTACACGATTGAAGGAGTTTTCCAGCGCAATCACGCCTTGAATCTCGTGGGCCATGATCATCGCTTCGAGTACGGCGCGAACGGTCAGCGGCGCATCGCCATTGGCCAGACGCTTCTGCGACAGGTGATCGGCCACCGCGAGAATGCCCCCGAGGTTATCGGAGGGATGCCCCCATTCGGCGGCGAGCCAGGTGTCGTTGTAGTCGAGCCAGCGCACGATGCAGCCGATGTCCCAAGCTGCCTTGACCGGATCGAGACGGTAGCGGGTGCCCGGCACGCGAGCGCCGAACGGGACGACGGTGTCTTCGACGATCGGGCCAAGGTGCTTAGTGCATCCGGGGAAGCGCAGGGCCAGGAGGCCGCAGCCCAAAGTGTCCATCAGGCAATTGCGGGCGGTGTCGAGGGCTTCTCTGGATTCGATTTTGAAGTTGAGGACGTAGTCGGCAATGTTCTGCAGGACCGTGTCGTAGTCGGGGCGGTTGTTCGGGTCGACGTTGGTGCTCATGTTCGATTCACTCGTAAAGTGGTTCGTTGATGGGACCTCGGTTCAGGTAAATCTCAGCCGGTAACTGCTCTCTTATTCTGAAATGCAATCAACTGTAGGAGCCGGCTTGCCGGCGATAGCGGTGGGTCAGCGATACATGTATCGCCTGAAAGGACGCCATCGCCGGCAAGCCGGCTCCTACAGGGGCTGTGTGGGTTAGAAGGCGTCGCCAGGTATGCGCACGAAGCCTTCCATCAACACCCGCGCACTGCGGCTCATGATGGCTTTCTTGACGGTCCACTCGCCGTTCACCTGGCTGGCTTCAGCACCCACACGCAAAGTGCCGGACGGATGACCGAAGCGTACGGCGTTGCGTTCGATGCCGCCCGCAGCAAGGTTTACCAGGGTGCCGGAAATCGCCGCCGCAGTGCCGATGGCCACCGCTGCGGTGCCCATCATGGCGTGGTGCAACTTGCCCATCGATAACGCGCGCACCAACAGGTCAACATCCCCCGCACAAATCGCTTTACCGCTGGAAGACACGTAGTCCGCAGGCTTTGCAACGAAGGCCACTTTCGGCGTGTGTTGACGTTTGGCCGCTTCATCCAGATTCGAAATCAGCCCCATGCGCAACGCGCCATACGCACGAATGGTCTCGAACATCGCCAGCGCTTTCGGATCACCGTTGATGGCGCCCTGCAACTCGGTGCCGGTGTAACCGATGTCTTCGGCATTGACGAAGATGGTCGGAATACCCGCATTGATCATGGTCGCCTTAAAGGTCCCGACGCCGGGCACTTCGAGGTCATCCACCAGGTTGCCAGTCGGAAACATCGAACCACCGCCGCCCTCTTCTTCTGCCGCCGGGTCCATGAATTCGACCTGCACTTCGGCCGCCGGAAAGGTCACGCCGTCGAGTTCGAAATCACCGGTTTCCTGCACTTCACCGTTGGTGATCGGCACGTGGGCGATGATGGTCTTGCCAATATTGGCCTGCCACACGCGCACCACCGCCACACCGTTGTGCGGAATGCGGCTGGCATCGACCAGACCGTTGCTGATGGCGAACGAACCGACCGCTGCGGACAGGTTGCCGCAGTTGCCGCTCCAGTCGACGAAAGGTTTGTCGATGGATACCTGACCGAACAGGTAATCGACGTCGTGATCAGCCTTGATGCTTTTCGACAGGATCACGGTTTTGCTGGTGCTGGAGGTCGCGCCGCCCATGCCGTCGATTTGCTTGTCGTACGGGTCGGGACTGCCGATCACCCGCAACAACAAGGCATCGCGCGCCGAGCCTGGAACCTGCGCCGCTTCGGGCAAGTCTTTCAGGCTGAAAAACACGCCTTTGCTGGTGCCGCCACGCATGTAGGTGGCGGGGATTTTGATTTGAGGTGCGTGAGCCATTGGTGCTCCTTCAAAGCAAGCAGGGGACTTAAAATCCCCTGCCTGCCAAACGTGTTTTAGACGGCAACCGCCGATTCTTCGAGGAAGTCCTGGGCGAAGCGTTGCAGCACGCCACCGGCCTCGTAGATCGACACCTCTTCGGCGGTGTCGAGACGGCAGGTGACCAGCACCTCGACGCGCTCGCCATTCTTGCGATTGATCACCAGCGTCAGCTCGGCGCGCGGCGTACGCTCACCGATCACGTCGTAGGTTTCGCTGCCGTCGATGGCCAGGGTGTGACGGTTGGTGCCCGGCTTGAACTCCAGCGGCAACACGCCCATGCCCACCAGGTTGGTGCGGTGGATGCGCTCGAAACCTTCGGCGGCAATCGCTTCCACACCGGCCAGACGCACGCCTTTGGCCGCCCAGTCGCGGGACGAACCCTGACCGTAGTCGGCGCCGGCAATGATGATCAGCGGCTGCTTGCGCTCCATGTAGGTTTCGATGGCTTCCCACATGCGCATGACCTTGCCTTCCGGCTCGACGCGGGCCAGCGAACCCTGCTTGACCTTGCCGTTTTCCTGGACCATTTCATTGAACAGTTTCGGGTTGGCAAAGGTGGCGCGTTGCGCGGTCAGGTGGTCACCGCGGTGCGTGGCGTAGGAGTTGAAGTCCTCTTCCGGCAAGCCCATTTTCGCCAGGTATTCGCCGGCGGCGCTGTCGAGCATGATCGCGTTCGACGGCGACAGGTGATCGGTGGTGATGTTGTCCGGCAGCACCGCCAGCGGGCGCATGCCCTTGAGCGGGCGCGCACCGGCCAGTGCACCTTCCCAGTACGGCGGACGGCGGATGTAGGTGCTCATCTCGCGCCAGTCGTACAGCGGCGCGACTTTCGGGCCGGTGTCTTCGTGGATGGCGAACATCGGAATGTAGACCTGACGGAACTGCTCCGGCTTCACCGAGGCTTTCACCACCGCATCGATTTCTTCATCGCTCGGCCAGATGTCTTTCAGGCGGATTTCCTTGCCGTTCGCATCCAGGCCCAGCACATCTTTTTCGATGTCGAAACGGATGGTGCCGGCGATGGCGTACGCGACCACCAACGGCGGCGAAGCGAGGAACGCTTGCTTGGCGTACGGGTGAATCCGGCCATCGAAGTTGCGGTTGCCGGAGAGCACGGCCGTGGCGTACAGGTCGCGGTCGATGATCTCTTGCTGGATCACCGGATCGAGCGCGCCGGACATGCCGTTGCAGGTGGTGCAAGCGAAAGCCACGACGCCGAAACCGAGCTGTTCCAGTTCGTCAGTCAGGCCTGCCTCATCAAGGTACAAAGCCACGGTTTTCGAGCCCGGTGCCAGGGACGATTTGACCCACGGCTTGCGGGTCAACCCGAGCTTGTTGGCGTTGCGCGCCAGCAGGCCGGCAGCGATCACGTTGCGCGGGTTGCTGGTGTTGGTGCAGCTGGTGATGGCGGCGATGATCACCGCGCCGTCCGGCATCTGGCCGGGCACATCTTCCCACTGGCCGGAAATGCCTTGCGCGGCCAGATCGGAGGTGGCGACGCGGGCGTGCGGGTTGCTCGGGCCGGCCATGTTGCGCACCACCGAGGACAGGTTGAAGGTCAAGCCGCGCTCATATTGCGCGCCCTTCAGGCTGTCGGCCCACAGGCCCGTGGTCTTGGCGTAGTTCTCGACCAACTGCACCTGCTCGTCTTCGCGGCCGGTGAGTTTCAGGTAGTCGATGGTCTGCTGGTCGATGTAGAACATCGCCGCGGTGGCGCCGTATTCCGGGGCCATGTTGGAGATGGTTGCGCGGTCGCCGAGGGTCAGCGCGGAAGCGCCTTCGCCGAAGAATTCCAGCCATGCGCCGACGACTTTTTGCTTGCGCAGGAACTCGGTCAGCGCCAGCACCATGTCGGTGGCGGTGATGCCCGGTTGCAGCTTGCCGGTCAGTTCAACGCCGACGCTTTCCGGCAGGCGCATCCACGATGCGCGGCCGAGCATTACGCTTTCTGCTTCGAGGCCACCGACGCCGATGGCGATCACGCCCAGCGCATCGACGTGCGGGGTGTGGCTGTCGGTGCCGACGCAGGTGTCAGGGAACGCCACGCCGTCGCGCACCTGGATCACCGGAGACATTTTCTCCAGGTTGATCTGGTGCATGATCCCGTTGCCCGGCGGGATCACGTCAACGTTCTTGAAGGCCTTCTTGGTCCAATTGATGAAGTGGAAACGGTCTTCGTTGCGACGGTCTTCGATAGCGCGGTTCTTCTCGAACGCCTGTGGATCGAAGCCACCGCGCTCAACGGCCAGCGAGTGATCGACGATCAGTTGCGTCGGCACCACCGGGTTCACTTGCGCCGGGTCGCCACCTTGCAAAGCGATGGCGTCACGCAGGCCGGCGAGGTCGACCAATGCGGTCTGGCCAAGGATGTCGTGGCACACCACGCGGGCCGGGAACCATGGGAAATCGAGGTCGCGTTTGCGCTCGATGAATTGCTTCAGGGATTCGGTGAGCGTGGCCGGGTCGCAGCGACGCACCAGGTTTTCCGCCAGCACGCGGGAGGTGTACGGCAGAGTGTCGTAGGCGCCGGGCTGGATGGCTTCGACTGCCGCACGGACGTCGAAATAATCCAGATGGCTGCCGGGCAGCGGTTTACGGAATTCAGTGTTCATCGTCAGGACTCGGTCACGGTAATAACAAAGGGTGGGGTCTGGCACCGGGCTTGAATCCAACACAATCCACTGTGGGAGCGAGCCTGCTCGCGATGACTGAGTCATATCCGACATTGATGCCGATTGACCCACCGCTATCGCGAGCAGGCTCACTCCCACAGGGATCTGCGTTGATTTCAGATCCCGGTTCAGGCCCCCACCATTCAGCGTTGTTCGATTGGCACGAACTTGCGCTGTTCGACGCCGGTGTATTCGGCGCTCGGGCGGATGATGCGGTTGTTGGCACGTTGTTCGAACACATGCGCCGCCCAGCCGGTCAGGCGCGAGCAGACGAAAATCGGCGTGAACAACTTGGTCGGGATACCCATGAAGTGGTACGTCGACGCATGGTAGAAATCGGCGTTGGGGAACAGTTTTTTCTGCTCCCACATGGTCTTGTCGATGGCTTCGGAAACCGGGAACAAGACAGTGTCACCCACCTCTTCAGCGAGTTTTTTCGACCAACCCTTGATCACCTCGTTGCGCGGATCGTTGTCCTTATAGATCGCGTGGCCGAAGCCCATGATCTTGTCCTTGCGCTCAAGCATGCCGAGGGTGCCTTTGATCGCTTCCTCCGGCGATTTGAAGCGCTCGATCATTTCCATCGCCGCTTCGTTGGCGCCGCCGTGCAGCGGACCGCGCAGGGAGCCGATGGCGGCGGTGATGCAGGAGAACAGGTCGGACAAAGTCGATGCACACACCCGTGCGGTGAAGGTCGAGGCGTTGAATTCGTGTTCCGCGTAGAGGATCAGCGAAACGTTCATCACTTTGACGTGCAGCTCGCTCGGTTTCTTGTCGTGCAGCAGGTGCAGGAAGTGGCCACCGATGGAGGGCTCGTCGCTCACGCAACTGATGCGTTTGCCGTCGTGGCTGAAGCGATACCAGTAGCACATGATCGCCGGGAACGCGGCCAGCAGGCGGTCGGTTTTGTCATGCTGCTCGGAGAAGTCTTTCTCCGGCTCGATATTGCCCAGGAACGAGCAACCGGTGCGCATCACGTCCATCGGGTGGGCGTCGGCGGGGATGCGTTCCAGCACTTCTTTCAGCGCTTGCGGCAGGTCGCGCAGCTTGCCGAGTTTGCTCACGTAAGCGGCGAGTTGCGCCTGGGTCGGCAGTTCGCCGTACAGCAGCAGGTAGGCCACTTCTTCGAATTGGGCGTCAGCCGCCAGTTCGCGAACGTCGTAGCCGCGATAGGTCAGGCCTGCGCCCGACTGGCCCACGGTGGACAGTGCGGTTTGCCCGGCAACCTGGCCACGGAGCCCGGCGCCACTGAGTACTTTTGCTTCGGCCATTGCTGTCTCCAATCTTGAATTTATTAGGGAAACCTGTAGGAGCGAGCTTGCTCGCGATGCAAGTTCTGACACCACGGTGTGTCAGGAGCCCCGCGTTATCGTTGGCGCTCATCGCGAGCAGGCTCGCTCCCACATTTACAGGTACAGGGTGTTCATTACTTCTTCGCGGCGAACAACGCATCGAGTTTCTGCTCGAACGTGTGGTAGTCGATGCGATCGTAAAGCTCCATGCGCGTCTGCATGGTGTCGATCACGTTCTGTTGCGTACCGTCGCGGCGGATCGCGGTGTAGACGTTTTCTGCGGCCTTGTTCATGGCGCGGAACGCGGACAATGGGTATAGCACCAGCGACACATCGGCACCGGCCAACTGCTCGGTGGTGTACAGCGGCGTCGCGCCGAATTCGGTGATGTTGGCCAGGATCGGTGCTTTCACACGGCTGGCGAACAGCTTGTACATCTCCAGCTCGGTGATGGCTTCCGGGAAGATCATGTCGGCGCCGGCCTCGATGCACGCTGCAGCGCGATCCAGTGCGGATTCCAGGCCTTCAACGGCCAGGGCATCGGTGCGGGCCATGATCACGAAGCTGTCATCAGTGCGCGCATCAACCGCCGCCTTGATGCGGTCGACCATTTCCTGCTGCGAAACGATTTCTTTGTTAGGACGGTGACCGCAACGCTTGGCGCCGACCTGGTCTTCGATGTGAATCGCTGCCGCGCCGAACTTGATCATCGACTTGACGGTACGGGCGACGTTGAACGCCGAGGAACCGAAACCGGTGTCCACGTCCACCAGCAACGGCAGGTCGCAGACGTCGGTGATGCGGCGTACGTCGGTCAGCACGTCGTCCAGGCCGGTGATGCCCAGGTCCGGCACGCCGAGGGAGCCGGCAGCGACACCGCCGCCCGACAGGTAAATAGCCTTGAAACCGGCGCGCTTGGCCAGCAACGCGTGGTTGGCGTTGATCGCGCCGACCACTTGCAGCGGATGTTCGCTGGCGACCGCATCGCGGAAACGCTGGCCTGGAGTGCTCTTGTTGGAACTCATGACTCACCTCGTTCAGTGGCTGTCGGGTTAGCGCCGTCCTGGTAGTGACGGGCGATATTGCGTTTGGAGGCGCCGATGTGACGGCGCATCAACAACTCGGCCAGTTCACCGTCACGGTCGGCGATGGCATCGAGAATCCGGTGGTGCTCGGCAAAGGCCTGGCGCGGGCGATTGGGCGTGGTGGAAAACTGGATGCGGTACATGCGCACCAGTTGATAAAGCTCGCCGCAAAGCATCTGCGTCAGGGTGCGGTTGCCGCTGCCCTGGATGATTCGGTAGTGGAAGTCGAAATCGCCTTCCTGCTGGTAGTAGCCGACACCGGCCTGAAACGCGGCGTCACGCTCGTGGGTTTCGAGGACCCGGCGCAGTTCGTCGATTTCTTCGACCGTCATGCGTTCGGCGGCCAGGCGACAGGCCATGCCTTCGAGGGATTCGCGGATTTCGTAGAGTTCCAGCAGCTCGGCATGGCTCAGGGAAACCACTCGTGCACCGACGTGCGGCACGCGAACCAGCAGGCGCTGGCCTTCCAGGCGGTGGATCGCTTCGCGCAGCGGGCCGCGGCTGATGCCGTAGGTGCGCGCCAGTTCCGGCTCGGAGATCTTGCTGCCCGGGGCGATCTCGCCTTTGACGATGGCCGCCTGAATGCGCCGGAAGACGTTCTCGGAAAGTGTTTCCGAATCGTCTTGGGCTATGACTGGGGGATCGAGTTGATCCAGCATATTGTCGACACCTTGAAAGCTGATGCGGCAAAAACTAGCGAATACGGGGATATTAGTCAAAGGATAAATAGGTATTGTCGACAATCGTCTAATAACCTATCTGCTTTTTGTAGGAGCGAAGCTTGCTCGCGAAGGCTGTGTGTCAGGCGGTCGGTTTTTTGAGGGAGTACATATCCGTTGTTGTGGTAACGGCTGCTAATGGTTTCGCTTTTACAGCGAGTCACTTTCGAAAAGCGCGAAAGTAACCAAAGCGCTCTTGCCCCTTTCGTTCGGTGCCTCGCTGTGGCTCGGCATACCCTCGCTCCGGTCCTGCTCCGTGGGCCCGCCGCCATCGGCCATCCATGGCCGGGGGCGGCTAACCCGGCATCCATGCCGGGTTGCCCACTGCGCAGAACCTCCACTCGGCCTCTCGAGGGGGCGCTC
>NZ_JAHBDB010000055.1:0-196035 GCF_019956105.1 Pseudomonas sp. BF-RE-25 | reverse complement strand
GCCCAAGCCCCAGACAGCGAGCCCGAGGTAGGCGAGGGTGCTGACAATGGCGAAGAACGCCAGTCTGGCCGAGATTTTCATAGTCACCCCGCACATTCAACGAATACACCATTCATTGTAGGAGCCGGCTTGCCGGCGATGGCGCTCTCAAAATCACCGCCTGCCTCAAGGGCCAATCGCCAGCAAGCTGGCTCCTACAAAATTTGTGTGTGACTGAGGATCGCGAGAGTTGTCCCGAATCCTGTAGGAGCCGGCTTGCCGGCGATGGCGTTCTCAAAATCACCACCAGCCTCAAGGGCCAATCGCCAGCAAGCTGGCTCCTACAAATGGTGCATAGGACGGGGGACACGGGGATTGCCCCGGACCCTGTAGGAGCCGGCTTGCCGGCGATGACGTTTACAAAATCACCGCCTGCCTCAAGGGCCAATCGCCAGCAAGCTGGCTCCTACAAATGGTGTGTGTGACCGAGGATCGCGAGAGATGCCCCGGACCCTGTAGGAGCCGGCTTGCTGGCGATGGCATTTTCAAAGTCACCACCTGCCTCAAGGGTCAATCGCCAGCAAGCTGGCTCCTACAGAACCTCGGCTCGGGCGTTGCGGCGAATTACTTGTGGCGGTTGGCCGAAGGCTCTGAGGAAGGCTTCACGCATGCGCCGGCGGTCGCTAAAACCGGTTTCGATGGCGATCTGATCGAGGGTCAACCGACCGCGTTCCAGCATCTGCCGAGCCGCTTCCAGGCGCAGGTTTTCGATGGCTTTGGCTGGCGACTGCCCGGTTTCGGCGCGAAACGCCCGGCTGAACTGGCGCGGGCTGAGGCTCGCCACGTCCGCCAGGTGTTCCACCGACAACGTTTCGGCGAGGTGTTCGCGGGCATAACCGAGCACGGTCTGGATGCGGTCGGATTTCGGCTCCAGCTCCAGCAGCGCCGAGTGCTGGGACTGGCCGCCCGCGCGCCGGTGGTACATCACCAGTTTCTGCGCCACGGCGCGGGCGAGTTCGGCGCCGTGATCCTTTTCAACCATGGCCAGAGCCAGGTCGATACCGGCGGTCATCCCGGCGGACGTCCAGATCGAACCGTCGACCACGTAGATGCGATCCTCTTCCACTTTGATCGACGGAAACCGCGCCTGCAGTTCCCGTGCGTACGCCCAATGCGTGGTCGCCCGCCGTCCTTCCAGCAAACCCGCCTGGGCCAACACAAAGGCGCCGGAACAGATCGACGCCGTACGCCGTGCGGTCTTGATGCTGGCGCGCAGGTAATTCAATACCCCCTCGGGCGCCTGCTCGAGAATGGCATCGCCGCCGACCACGATCACCGTGTCGAACACCCGTTCACCAAACGCCTCGGTGCCAACGCTCAAACCACCGGAGGCGCGCAGGGTGCGGCCGTCTTCGGACACCACACTCACCGTATAAAGCGTCTCGCCAGCGCTGAAGTTTGCGTATTCGAACACTGGCATCGCCGCCAGCGCCATGGACTGGAAGCCTTCAAACACCACAAACGCTACGGAAGTCATTGCCGGCTCCTCAAAGAGAAATGTCCTGAAAACGTACTTTAAACGTCATTTGAGACAAGCGTCAGTCAATTTATAACTGTTCACACCCGGCGAACACCTCGCCTCACTGTGAAGGAAACAGAACATGGCTCTCTCGTCCAAAGGCACCGCCCTGATCACGGGCGCCTCATCCGGCATCGGTGCGGTCTACGCCGACCGTCTCGCCCGTCAGGGGTATGACTTGATTCTGGTCGCCCGCAGCCAGGCCAAACTGAACGCCCTGGCCAATCACCTGAGCAACGAAACCGGGCGCGCCGTGGAAGTGGTCGCCGCCGACCTGAAAAACCGGGCCGATCTGCGCCGGGTTGAAGGCATTCTGCGTAACGACGCCAGCATTACATTGCTGGTCAACAACGCCGGGGTCGGCGCCGTGATGCCGCTGCTGGGCAGCCCGGTGGATGACATGGAAGACATGATCACCCTCAACATCACCGCGCTGATGCGCCTGGCCTACGCGGTTGTGCCAGGCTTCGTCGCCCGTGGCACCGGAACCGTGATCAACATCTCCTCGATCGTCGCGATTGCGCCGGAAATCCTCAACGGCGTGTACGGCGGGACCAAGGCGTTTGTGTTGGGTCTGAGCCAATCGCTGCACCACGAATTGGCGGATAAAGGCATCCGTATTCAGGCCGTGCTGCCCGGCGCCACTGCGACTGACTTCTGGAGCGAGGCCGGTAACCCGGTGGAAAACCTGCCACAGGAGATCGTGATGTCCGCTGAAGACATGGTCGACGCCGCACTGGTGGGGCTTGCGAGCGGGGAAGTGGTGACCATTCCGGGCCTGCACGATGGCGAGCAGTGGGATCGTTACGAAGCCCAGCGCAAAACCCTGTCGGGCTTGTTCGGCAACTCCACGGCGGCACCGCGTTATCGTTGAAACAGCAAGCTCGGGCCAGGGTGATCTAAGCTTGGATAAGGACCGTGCAACACCGGCTGGTTGAAGAACTCGACCCGTCGGTGTACGCCCGAGGAACCCAACATGCTTCACATCAGAACCCCCCTGATCCTGCACCCGGGTTTGTCGACCCCCACTCGGCGGATCTGGCTCAAGCTGGAAAACCTGCAACCCAGCGGCTCGTTCAAACTGCGTGGCATGGGGCTGTTGTGCAGCCAGGCAAAGGCCGAGGGCAAGCGCAAGGTGGTCTGTCCTTCCGGTGGCAACGCCGGTTTCGCCACCGCTGTCGCGGCGGCCAGTCTGGGGTTGCAAGCCTGCATCGTGGTGCCACACACCACCCCGGAAAGCACGCGCGCGAGGATTCGTAAAACCGGTGCCGAAGTGATCGTTCACGGCAAGGTCTGGGACGACGCCAATCAGCGGGCGAAGGAGCTTTCAAAAGGGGCAGACACCGAATACGTGCCGGCCTTCGATCATCCGGTGTTGTGGGAAGGGCACAGCACGATGATCGATGAGATTATCGAGGACTGCCCTCAAGTCGACACGCTGGTGACATCGGTGGGGGGCGGTGGTTTGCTGGCAGGCATTCTTACGGGATTGATTCGGCATGGCCGTATGGATTGCCGCATCATCGCCTGCGAAACCATGGGCGCGGCGTCTTTTTCGGCCGCGATCAAGGCCGGGCATCCGGTCAGGCTTTCGCGCATCGACACCGTTGCCACCTCGCTCGGCGCGGCTCAAGTGGCCGCCTGGCCGGTGCAACACATCCTCGATTTTCCTCATCAATGCGTGGTGCTCGGCGATGACGAAGCGATCATGGGCGTGGTGCGGTATGCCAACGATTTACGTCAGCTGGTTGAACCAGCGTGCGGTGTTTCGTTGGCAATCGGCTATCTGAACCACCCGGCAATTGCCGATGCCCATGACGTGGTGATCGTGGTGATCGTGGTGTGCGGTGGCGTCAGCATCAACGCACAACTCGTTGCCGGATGGGCGCGTTCATCCGCTGAAAGCGCAAAGTAGCCGGCAAGCGAAGCAGGGCCGTAAACGCCTGGTCAGGTGTCACAAGCCCCACCGCGAATGTTTCAGCCTTCATTGCCCGGCAGCGGCACCGTCCTGGATCAGAATCGCTCTGGCCAGATCTTCATCGCTGGCGTTCAGTCCGGGATTGTCCTGGCGGATCTGCTGCATGAACGACTCCAGATACACCCCACGAATCGCACCGCCACTGGCTACGAAACTGGAGGCATCATCCCGGGCGGGGATCATGAGTTTGTCGTCCTTGAACGTCGAGTAAAGCGAAGCGGAAACCCCGGCCGAGGTGGCCACATCGCCCGCATCCACATCCGCGAAAACCGAGCCAAAGGGTAAACACAACACAAGGGAAGAAATGATGATCAGACGGCGCATGACGGTGTCCTCTGAAAGCGTAATGGAAGTACCACATAATTTAGGATGCGCGGCGGCCGTCAGGAGTTCCTTGCCGCACACACAATCACTTCAATGCGTGGGTTTGGATCCGCTTCGCTGATGGCGTCTGGCAGCACTATCGGTATGGATTGACCTGTTACTTCTGTCAGTCGTTTTCACTCGTGATAATCCGGAACAATTGAATTGCCGAACAAGCCTGATTCCCTGGGGTATCCCGACGGCGCACGGTGGTAACGTAGGGCTTTCGAGTCGTCGGGAGCATCGTCATGGAATTGGGCATATCGGGTCGCTGGGCAATTGTCTGCGCCGCCAGCAAGGGCTTGGGGCTGGCCTGTGCGAGAGCCTTGGCGAAGGAGGGCGTCAACCTGGTGATCAACGCCCGTGGCGACGAAACGTTGCAAGTCGCCGCCGCAGAATTGCGTGGCCTGGCGCCGAGCATCGAAGTGCGCACGGTGGCTGGCGACATCAGCGAGCCGACCGTCCGCGAACAAGTATTGGCTGCCTGCCCGCAGGTGGACATCCTGATCAATAACGCCGGTGGCCCGCCGCCGGGTGACTTCCGCGACTGGCAACGCGAAGACTGGTTGAAGGCGCTGGATGCCAATATGCTGACGCCCATCGAGCTGATCAAGGCCTGTGTCGATGGCATGGCCGAGCGTGGTTTTGGACGCGTCGTCAATATCACCTCCGGTGCAGTGAAGGCGCCGATCGATGTGCTGGGCCTGTCCAACGGCGCCCGCAGCGGCCTGACCGGTTTTATCGCCGGGCTCGCGCGGCAGTCGCGGTTGGCCGGGCATAACGTCACGATCAACAATCTGTTGCCCGGCCCGTTCGAGACCGAGCGTCTGCACAAGACCCTGAGCGCCGCCGCCGAGGCCAATGGTGCCAGCGTCGAGAGCATCAGCGCACAGCGGCGCAAAAACGTTCCTGCGCAGCGCTTTGGCCAGCCCGATGAGTTCGGCGCCTATTGCGCATTCATCTGCAGCGCCCACGCGGGTTTCCTGACAGGGCAAAATCTGTTGCTGGACGGCGGCAGTTACCCCGGTACGTTTTGATTGACCGATGATCAGCGTCTGCGCTGCCTCGCGTCATGAGGACTATGCTTTGCAGTGCGCCCATCGCAATGGGAGACCTCCGATGATCAACGTACGCACAGCCCGCATGCTGGCCGATTACAAACGCTGGGCCGATCAACGACTCTTTGACAGCCTGGCCGATTTGCCGCCGGGCGAGGTCAACAAAGAGCGGGTCTCGGTGTTCAAGAACATGATCGGCACGCTGAACCACATCTACGTGGTGGATTGCATCTGGCAGGCTCACCTCGAAGGCCGGGGGCACGGCTTCAAGACCTCGCACGATCTGCTGCATCCCGACCTCGCCGATCTGCGCATGGCGCAAAAAGACATTGATCACTGGTACTGCGACTGGAGCGAACGCCAGACCGATGCCTCGCTGGATAAACCCCTTGAATTCACGTTCGTCTCGGGCGAAAGCGGCACCATGAGCGCCGGCGCGATGTTGCTGCATGTGGTCAATCACGCCAGTTATCACCGTGGCTGGGTGATTCAGATGTACTTCGACATTCCGGCCATGCCGCCAATGACGGACCTGCCGATTTTCCTGCGCGAGACCGATCCGGATTTCAATTCGCTCAACACCCCGGCAGTGGCGCCGACATGTGTTGGGCAATTCGCGCGCGCAACCAACGTTCTGCCGGATCGTTATCGTTGACTCCGTTCCAGACCATCGACAGTTCGGACAGGTTGATGTCAAACGGCGGGTCGTCGGCGCGCAACTGGCTGCTGCCTTCGATCAGCGCGCACGCCGCGTAATCCGGTACCGTGGCGAGCATGTCGGTACCGGCCAGCAAGGCGCGCAACCCGGCGAACTGCGGCACCGCAAGCACCACGCGGCGTGATCGGCCAATGCGTGCCAGGTCATTGTCGATGGCCCCGGTCAGGTCACCGGAAAATGACACCAGCGCGTGCGGCCGCTCGCAGTAATCATCCAGCGTCAGGGCGCCGGGTCGATTGTCGCCGCGCAGGATCTTCACGCTCAGGTCGCGCAATTTCTTGCGCTTGGCGTTGGCCGGCAGTTCGGTGGTGTAGCTGATCCCGACGGAAATCTCACCGCTGGCGAGCATCGATGACATCAGCATGAAATTCACCCGTCGCACGACTACCACGACGTTCTGTGCTTCTTCGCGGATCTGCTTGAGCAGCGGCGGAAACAGACCGAACTCGGCGTCGTCGGACAGACCTATGCGAAACACGTCGCGGCTGGTGGCCGGGTCGAAATCCTTGGCCCGGCTGACCGCGCCGGAAATGGTGTCCATCGCCGGCTGCAACTCCTTAAGAATCTGCAGCGCGCGCAGGGTCGGCTCCAGCACACGACCGTTGCGCACCAGCAACGGGTCGTCGAACAGATCGCGCAGCTTTGCCAGCGAAGCGCTGACGGCGGGCTGACCGAGAAACAGCTTCTCCCCGGCCCGGGTCAGGTTCTTTTCGAACATCAGGGTTTCGAAAATCACCAAGAGGTTCATGTCCACGCGGCGCAGGTCGTTGCGGTTCATGGTGGGGGGACTCGCAGGGGGCGGGGTCTTTCCAGTAAAGCACCAAACCTTGGCCTGCGATGATCCCTGTAGGAGCTGGCTTGCCAGCGATGGTGTCAGTGAAATCGCTATCGCCGGCAAGCCGGCTCCTACAGGTTTGAGTGAGCCCCCATATCTGAACATCCCGCGATTCTGTAGGAGCCAGGCTTGCCGGCGAAGGCGTCCATGAGATCGCCTTTGCCGACAAGCCTGTCTCGCTCCCACATGGGTCGCGTTTGGCGGACGGGTAATCTGATCATCCCCCCTTGCTTATGGCTCAGTCAGCACCTTCCTGAACGTCTCCACCAACGGCCGCAAATTCACCCGATGCCACGCTGCCCACAGCGGCGTGGTAAATGAAATCCACGGCACCTCCCGCAGCACCACGCCCGGTGGTGCATTGCGGCTCAAACCTTTCTGAATCATCGCGATCCCCAGCCCCGACGCCACCAGCCCAAGCGCGGTGAACGGCTCAGTCGCCTCCATGCGGATGTCCGGGGTGAAGCCGGCGCGGATGCAGGCGCTGATGAAGTCGTCGCGGCTCGCGCAGTTCTGGCGGTGTTGCACGCCGATCCATTCCTGATCGGCCAGATCTGCCGGGGTCAGTTCCGCTTGCAAGGCCAGCGGATGATGCTCGGGCAAGGCCAGAAGCATCGGGTCGTCCAGCACCTGAAAACCCAGCAGGTCTGGATCGTCGGCGACGGGTGGTTCGCTGACCAGTGCGATATCGAGACTACGCTGACGCAGGCCTTCGAGTTGTTCGGCGGAGCTGAGGTTGTACAGCGCGACGTGCACGTTCGGCCGGTCGACCCGCAGCACGCGCAGGGCATTGGGCAAGACGCCGGCGTGCATGGCGTTCTCGATGTAGCCGATGCACAGGCCGCCTTCTTCACCGCGACCCAGGCGTTTGCCGAGGGATTCCAGGCGATTGGCGTGGGTCAGCAGGGCGCGGGTTTCGGCGAGAAAGGTCTGGCCGTCGCGGGTCAGGCGGATGCGTTGTTGGCTGCGCTCGAACAGGGTCAGGCCCAGGCGTTCCTCAAGCTGGGCGATCTGCCGGCTCAGGGGCGATTGGGAAATGTGCAGGCGTTCGGCGGCGCGACCGACGTGTTCTTCTTCGGCGACGGCGACGAAGTAGCGCAATTGGCGGATGTCGATCATGTCAGACCTATAGGGACTCAAGTGCTGCGCATTATGTCTTGGACGGTCCGATCCTCGCAATCTAGGATTGGCTCAACGGTAAAGCAAACACCGCTCTCTGTAGGAGCCGGCTTGCCGGCGAAAAACGTCTAGGCGACGCGTTCATTCAGACAGCCCGCGTTATCGTTGACATCCATCGCCAGCAAGCCGGCTCCTACAGGTTTACGAGACATTCGAGAGGATTTTTTCATGAGTTTGAAAGACAAACTGCCCGGCGCGCTGGGTTTCGGTACCGCCCCATTGGGCAACATGTTCCGCGCCATCCCTGAAGAAGAAGCGCTGGCCACCGTGCACGCCGCCTGGGATGCCGGCGTGCGTTACTTCGATACCGCACCGTTTTACGGTTCGGGCCTGTCGGAAATTCGCTTGGGCGCCGCGCTGTCCCAATACAACCGCGACGATTATGTGCTGAGCAGCAAGGTCGGGCGGGTGATTCTGGATGAAGTCGAAGACGCAGCCGCCCGTGATCTGGGTGAGAAGAGCGGCGTGTTCGAACACGGCCGACCGAACAAGATCGTCAACGACTACAGCGCCGACGCGACGATGCGTTCCATCGAAGACAGCCTCAAGCGTCTGCAAACCGATCGTCTGGACATTATTTGGGTCCACGACATCGCGCAGGACTTCTACGGTGATCAATGGCTGGAATACTTCAACCAGGCCCGCACCGGCGCGTTCAAAGTGTTGACCCGTTTGCGCGAAGAAGGCGTGATCAAGGGTTGGGGCCTGGGCGTGAACAAGGTCGAGCCGTGTGAACTGACCCTCGACCTGACCGAAGCCCAGCCGGACGGTTTTTTGCTGGCGGGCCGCTACACGCTGCTTGATCACGACCGTGCCCTGCAACGCCTGATGGATGCCGCGCTGGCGCAGAACGTCGAGATCGTGGTCGGTGGTCCCTACAGCTCGGGGATTCTGGCCGGCGGTGCGCATTTCGAATACCAGAAGGCCAGCCCGGCGATCATCCATAAAGTCGAGCAGATCAAACGCATCGCGGCGGCTCACGACGTCGACATCAAGGCCGCTGCATTGCAGTTCTCCCTCGCTAACCCGGCCGTTGCCGCCGTGATTCCAGGTTCCAGCCGTCCGGACCGGATTGCTGAAGATGTGGCTGCGTTGTCAGCCGTCATTCCCGCTGCGTTCTGGCAAGCCATGCGCGACGCGAAACTGGTGTCCGAACGCGCTCCATTACCCCTCGCAGGAGTTTGAGCATGAAGATCGATCTGACTGGAAAACTCGCCATCGTCAGCGGCAGCACCGCCGGTATTGGCCTGGGCATCAGCAAGGCACTGGCCGAGTCCGGTGCGACGGTGGTGGTGATCGGCCGCGAGACGGCCAAGGTCGAGCAGGCACTGGCGAGCATCCGCCAGAGCGTGCCGGGCGCGCAACTGCGCGGCCTGACCGCGGACCTCGGCACCGCCGAAGGCGCCGAGCAGTTGTTCGCCGCCGAGCCACGAGCAGACATTCTGGTGAACAACCTCGGGATCTTTAACGAGGTGGATTTCTTCGACACGCCGGACAGCGAGTGGACGCGGTTCTATGAGGTCAACGTGATCTCCGGTGTGCGCCTGTCACGGCATTACGTGCCGGACATGGTCAAGCAGGGCTGGGGCCGGGTGATTTTCCTGTCCTCGGAATCCGGGATTGCGATTCCGGCCGACATGCTCAACTACGGCGTGACCAAAAGCGCCAACCTTGCGGTGTCTCATGGCCTGGCCAAACGGCTGGCGGGCACGGGCGTGACGGTTAATGCGATCCTGCCAGGCCCGACCTTGACCGACGGTCTGGAGCAGATGCTCAAGGATGCAACGGCTGAATCGGGGCGCAGTGTGCGCGAAGAAGCCGATGTGTTCGTGCGCAAGGCCCGGCCAACGTCGATCATCCAGCGCGTGGCGGACGTCGAGGAAGTCGCCAACCTGGTGGCTTACATCGCTTCACCGCTGTCATCGGCCACGACCGGCGCCGCCCTTCGAGTCGACGGCGGTGTCGTCGACAGCCTGGCGATTTGAATTTTTTGATTGAGGAGAGAGGACTGCATGGCAACTGCATCAGCGTTTATCGACATCCCGGCTTCGGCCGACAAGGTTTGGCAATTGATCGGCGGTTTCAACTCGCTGCCGGACTGGCTGCCGTTCATTCCCAAAAGCGAACTGAGCGAAGGCGGGCGGGTGCGCAGTCTGCAAACCGCCGATGGCGCGGTAGTGGTGGAACGGCTTGAGTCATTTGATAACGCGGGGAAGACGTATAGCTACTCGATTTTGCAGGCACCGTTTCCGGCGACTGATTACCTGGCGACGATCCGCGTTGAAGCGCAAGGCGAGGGCGCCCGGGTGACCTGGTCGGGGCGGTTTGCGCCGGTCGGTGTGACCGAGGAAGAAGTGGCGGCGTTGTTTGCCGGGATTTACCAGGGCGGCCTCGAAGCCCTGCGGGCCAACTACCCCGTGTAAACCGGGCGGCGTTCCGTTTGCCGGGAATGTTCGGTTGACGCAAGTCCTGTAGGAGCCCGGCTTGCTGGCGATGGCGATTTTACGGGCGCCATCGCCAGCAAGCCGGCTCCTACAAGTGCGTATGCGTGCCGGGAGTGTTTGGTTGACACCAATCCTGTAGGAGCCGGCTTGCCGGCGATCCATGCAACGCGGTGCATCAGGTAACGCGCCATCCCGCGAATCTAACCTTATTCTCAAACAGTATTTCTCAACCCCCACATTAGAATTCTAAGATCACGTCATAACTCGTTATAACAAGTGATCTGCCATGACCGATAACGTTCTCTCCCTCAGCAGCGTTCCTTTGCACACTCAGCTGCGCGACGTCCTGCGTGCCCGCATTCTCGACGGCGAATACCCGCAAGACAGCCAGATGCCTTCGGAAAGCGAGCTTGGCGCGTTGTTCAAAGTCAGCCGCATCACCGTGCGCCAGGCCCTCGGCGATCTGCAAAAGGAAGGGCTGATCTTCAAGATTCACGGCAAGGGCACGTTCGTCGCCAAGCCGAAAACCTTCCAGAACGTCAGCACCCTGCAAGGCCTCGCCGAGTCCATGACCGGGCGCGGCTACGAGGTGATCAACCGCCTGCGCAGTTTCAAATTCATCCCCGCTGACAAACTCGTCGCCGAACGTTTGCAGGTGGCCGAAGGTGAGATCGTGGCGCAGATCAAGCGGGTGCGCCTGATCAACCGCGAGCCGATCTCACTGGAAATCACCTACCTGCCCAAAACCATCGGTGAACGGCTGGAAAAGGCCGATCTGGTCACCCGCGACATCTTCCTGATCCTCGAAAACGACTGCGGCCTGGCCCTCGGTCATGCCGATCTGGCCATCGACGCCGTCCTCGCCGACAGCGACCTGACCCAGGCACTGAGTGTCGAAGCGGGCTCGCCGATCATGCGCATCGAGCGTCTGACCCACGATGCCAGCGGGCAACCCGTGGACTTCGAACACCTTTACTACCGCGGCGATGCGTTCCAGTACCGCCTGCGGATCGACCGGCACAAAGGGGCGCAGGCATGACAAGAAGTACCCTCGAACAGGAATACGACATCGTCGTGATCGGCGGCGGCACGGCAGGTCCCATGGCGGCAATCAAGGCCAAGGAACGCAACCGCGACCTGCGCGTGTTGCTGATCGACAAGGCCAACGTCAAGCGCAGCGGCGCGATCAGCATGGGCATGGACGGGCTGAACAACGCGATCATTCCCGGCCATTCCACGCCGGAGCAGTACACCAAGGAAATCACCATCGCCAACGACGGCATCGTCAATCAGGCAGCGGTCTACGCCTACGCCACCCACAGCTTCGAAACCATCGAGCAACTGGACCGCTGGGGTGTGAAATTCGAGAAGGACGAAACCGGTGACTACGCGGTGAAAAAGGTCCACCACATGGGCGCTTACGTGCTGCCGATGCCGGAAGGGCATGACATCAAGAAAGTCCTGTACCGCCAGTTGAAACGCGCCCGGGTCAGCATCACCAACCGTGTGGTTTGCACGCGCTTGCTGACGGACGAAGAGGGCGCGGTCAACGGCCTGATGGGCTTCGACTGCCGCACCGCCGATTTTCATGTGATCAAGGCCAAGGCAGTGATCCTCGCGTGCGGTGCTGCCGGGCGCCTCGGTTTGCCGTCCTCGGGTTACCTGATGGGCACCTACGAAAACCCGACCAATGCCGGCGACGGTTATGCCATGGCTTATCACGCCGGGGCCGAACTGGCGAACCTCGAATGCTTCCAGATCAACCCGCTGATCAAGGATTACAACGGACCGGCCTGCGCCTACGTTACGGGCCCGTTGGGCGGCTACACCGCCAACAACAAGGGCGAGCGCTTCATCGAGTGCGACTACTGGAGCGGCCAGATGATGTGGGAGTTCCACCAGGAACTCGAAAGTGGCAACGGCCCGGTGTTCCTCAAGCTCGATCACCTGGCCGAGGAAACCATCCAGAACATCGAAGAGATCCTGCACAGCAACGAGCGCCCGAGTCGCGGTCAGTTTCACGCCAATCGCGGCACCGATTACCGCACGCAGATGGTCGAGATGCACATCTCCGAAATCGGTTTTTGCAGCGGGCATTCGGCGTCGGGTGTGTGGGTCAACGAGAAGGCCGAAACCTCGGTCAAGGGTTTGTACTCGGCGGGTGACATGGCCGCCGTGCCGCACAACTACATGCTTGGCGCATTCACCTACGGCTGGTTTGCCGGCACCAATGCGGCGGATTTTGTCGCCGGTCGCGAATTTTCAGCGGTCGATGCCAAACAAATCGAAACAGAGAAAGCACGGGTCTATGCACCACTGGACCGCGAACACGGACTGCCGCCGGCCCAGGTCGAGTACAAGTTGCGACGCTTCGTGAACGATTACCTGCAACCGCCGAAAGTGACCAAGAAGATGCAGATCGGCCTGCAACGCTTCAGCGATATCCAGCGCGATCTTGATCAGATCAAGGCCCACAACGCCCACGAGCTGATGCGCGCCATGGAAGTCAGCATGATCCGCGACTGCGCTGAAATGGCCGCCCGCGCTTCGTTGTTCCGCGCCGAAAGTCGTTGGGGGCTTTACCACTATCGGGTCGATCACCCGCAACGCAACGACAGCGACTGGTTCTGCCATTGCCATTTGAAGAAGGATGAAAACGGCCAGATGAGCAGTTTCAAGAAAGCCGTCGAGCCCTACATCATCCCGCTGGATGCCGAAGAAATGCAGGCCTACGACCGGCTGCGCGTCGGTGCCTTTGCGGCCTGAGCCTGACTATAAGAGAGACCGACCAATGGCCTATCAACCCCAGGAAATTTTCTTCCGCTCCAACGCGCCCGTCACGGTCGACGAGGACCTGTGCATCGCCCACAAAGGCTGCACCGTGTGCGTCGACGTCTGCCCGATGGACTTGCTGGCGATCAACCCGGCCACGCAAAAGGCCTACATGGCTTTCGACGAATGCTGGTACTGCATGCCGTGCGAAAAGGACTGCCCGACCGGGGCGGTGAAAGTCGAAATCCCATACCTCTTACGTTGAAACACAATCTCTGTAGGAGTGAGCCTGCTCGCGATAGCAGTGGATCAGGTAATGAGATGTTGGATGTGCCATCGCCATCGCGAGCAGGCTCACTCCTACATTGGTTTTGTGACAACCCCCAAAAGCTACCCGGCAACACCGGACGCCTGCTTCAAACACCCCTCGTTTCCCACCACGCCCTGATCGTGGCGGAGACGAATATCCTATAAATGATTCGAGGGGACACACCCATGTTATTGCGTGCAGCATTGGCCGGTCTGGTACTGGCTTCATTCACCTTGTCGGCCTCCGCCGAAACCATCCGCATTGCCATCGGCACCCAGGACACCACGATAAACTGCGCCGCCGGCGGCCTGTTGATTCGCGAGCTCGGCCTGCTGGACAAATACTTGCCCCACGATGGCCAATACAAGGACGCCAAATACGAGGTCGAGTGGAAGAACTTCACCAGCGGCGCGCCCCTGACCAACGAGATGGTCGCCGGCAAACTGGACTTCGGCGCGATGGCTGATTTCCCCGGTTCGTTCAACGGCGTCGCGTTTGAAACCGCCGGCAAGCACAGTCTGTTTATCAGCGTGCTGTCGGGCAGCATCAAGGGCAGCGGCAACGGCATCGTCGTGCCGAGCGCTTCGGGCGTGCAATCACTGGCGGAGTTGAAGGGCAAGACCATCTCCGTCCCGTTCGCCTCGACCGCCCATGGCATGTTGCTGCGCGCCGTGGCGGCTCAGGGTTGGGACCCGCTCAAAGACGTGAACATCATCGCCCAGCCGCCGGAAGTCGCCGGTTCCGCGTTGCAGGCCGGGAAGATCGACGCCCACGCCGACTTTGTGCCGTTCGCCGAACTGTTCCCGAGTCGTGGCTTCGCTCGCAAGATCTATGACGGCTCCCAGGCGAATACACCGACGTTCCACGGTGCGCTGGTCGATCAGGCCTACGCGAAAAAGTACCCGGAAATCGTCGTCGCGTACCTGCGCGCCAGCCTCGAAGCCAACCAGTTATTGGCGGCAGAACCCGAGAAGTACAGCGAGTTGATCGCCAAGGTCACCGGCGTCGATGCCGAGGTCAATTACCTGTTCCACGGCCCGCTCGGCGTGCAGACCCGCGACCTGAGCTGGAAGCCGGAATATCGCCAGGCGGTCGGCACCGCCATCGACACCCTCAAACTGCTGAAGAAGGCTGATCGCGGTCTCGACCTCAACACCTTCATCGACGACCAGTACATCCGCGCCGCGTTCAAGGCCTCGCACCTGGACTACACCGCGCAACTGGCCAACTACGGCCAGACACCGCTCAAGGCAGTGGATGCGTTGAGCGGCAAAGCCATCACTGACTTCAGTCATGTGGCCGAGATCTGGGTGCGCGGCGAGCCGACAGTGCGTCAGTACGCCTCGGCGGAATCGGCGTTTACCGCGTTGGCCGGTTTGAAGTCCGAAGGCAAAAACATCCGCGCGGTGTATGCCCAGGCGAGTGACAGCGGGATCAAGTTGCTGGCGGATCAGGCGTGGTTTGCCAGTGACGCGAAAGGGCGCCTCAGCGCGTTCCTGCTCAAGGGCCAGGCCCAGCAATTCGCCACGGCCCAGGGCGGCAAAGTCCTCGACTTCACCGACGCCACCACCCAGGCGGTTGCCGCCCGCTAACCGCCAGAACCCCGCAATCCCCTGTAGGAGCGAAGCTTGCTCGCGAAGGAGTGTCAGCTAAGTCAATGTCGACTGACACACCTTCGCGAGCAAGCTTCGCTCCTACAGGGGGCTCGGTTGAGAGGAAGAATTGTGTACCGATCATTTATCCGCTGGATCCCGAGGGCAGCGTCATTACTGCTCTGCCTTTTGTTCTGGCAACTCGCCGCCAGCCACCACTGGAACCTCGGCCTGGTCACCTTCGCCAATGTCCCGACACCGCTGGCGGTGATCGAAGCCGCCCTCGGCCTGGGCGATTCCGGCAAACTCGCCCAGCACCTGAGCAGCAGCCTCAGCCGGGTCTTCGCCGGTTACCTCGCGGCGCTGATCATCGGCATCGTGTTGGGCCTGGCCATCGGCCGTTCGAAATGGGCCGAAGATTTGCTGCTGCCACCGCTGGAAGTCCTGCGCCCGATCCCCGCCGTGGCCTGGATTCCCCTGGCGATCCTGATGTTCCCGTCGTCGGAACTGTCGATGGTCTTCATCACCTTCACTGGCGCGCTGTTCCCGATCCTGCTCAACACCGTGCACGGCGTCGAAGGCGTTGACCCGCGCCTGATTGCCTCGGCGAAAAGCCTCGGGGCAGGGCGTCGGGCGATTCTGCTGGAGGTGATTCTGCCGGGCGCCGCGCCGAGCATCATCACTGGCCTCGCCATCGGCATGGGCACCTCGTGGTTTTGCCTGGTGACCGCCGAAATGATCTCCGGCCAATACGGCATCGGCTATTACACCTGGGAGTCCTACACCATCCAGAACTACGCCGACATCGTCGTCGGCATGTTGCTGATCGGCTTGCTCGGCATGGGCAGCAGCCTGCTGATCAAACGGTTGGGCGGGTTGTTGACGCCCTGGCATCGACCACGAGGAAAAGCCTGATGAGCGTATTTCAACACCTTGAAGGGCGCATCGACATTCGCGGATTGTCGATCAGCCTCGGCGAGGGCCGTGCCGCGTTCGAAGCCGTGCAAGGCCTCGATTGCCAGATCGAACCGGGGCAGTTCGTGTGCATTCTCGGCCCCTCCGGTTGCGGCAAATCGACCTTGCTCGGCGCGCTGGCCGGACACCTGCAACCTCGCGCCGGAAGCCTTAAAGTCGATGGCGAAGACGTGTCGAGTCCTTCGCCCCAGCGCGGCATGGTGTTCCAGCACCACACGCTGTTCCCTTGGCGCACGGTGCGCGACAACGTCGCGTTCGGCCTGAAAATGCGCGGCATCGGCAAGGCCGAACGGCACGAAGCCGCCGATGAAATCCTCGCGCTGGTGGGCCTCGAAGGGTTCGCCGAGCGATGGCCGGATCAGTTGTCCGGTGGCATGCAGCAGCGGGTGGAAATCGCCCGTGTGCTGATCAACCGTCCGCGCCTGTTGCTGATGGACGAACCGTTCGGTGCCCTCGACGCGCTGACCCGATTGAACATGCAAGAACTGCTGCTGGACATCTGGACGCGGATTCGCACCACCGTGGTGTTCGTCACCCACGACATCGACGAAGCACTGTTCCTCGCCGACCGGCTGCTGGTCATGAGCACGCGTCCCGGGCGGATCATCGAAGACCTGCGCCTCGACTTCCCTCGGCCACGCACCAGCGAACTGGTGACAAGCCATGAGTTTTCCCGCTTGAAGCGCCATTGCCTCGAATTACTGCGTCACGAAGACGGTCGGCAGCTACCGCGCCTGAACCCTCTCGGACTTCCCCCTGAAAACAAACTGCCGCGATTTGCCCTATGACCTCTCTATTCGATGTAACCGACAACGATGACATTCTCGCCCTGCAACCGCGCCTGATCGATGCCGACGCCGGCGTGCGCCGGATCGCCCTGATCGAGCTGGCAGACCTGGAAGAGCCGGACGGTTTGCTGTGGCTGGTCGATCGACTGGCCGAAGACCCGACCGCAGAGGTCCGCGCCGAAGCCGCGCGCCTGCTTGAAGCCTGGGAGGATGCGCCGGTCGTCAAGGCGCTGTGCCAGGCGTTGACCGATCCGTCGCCGGCCGTGCAGGCCGCCGCCGCGCAGAGCCTGAGCCTGCTCAAGAGTGAAGCCGCGGGCAGGGTGATTCTGCCGTGGACCGGGCATGCCGACATCAATGTGCGTATCGCCGCGTTCCGGGCGTTGCGCGAATTGCGTTTTCCCGATGCCGCGACCGCTGCCTTGGCGGCGCTGAGCGATGCAGACGCCAGCGTTCGCCGCGAAGCTGTTGGCGTGCTCGGCTGGCTCAAACAGCTCGATGCATTGCCGGCCCTGGCGACGTTGGCCAGTCACGACCCGGACACCGAAGTCCGTCGCGCCGCCACGGGAGCCCTTGGCCTGGCCTCCGATGCGCACGTCCTGCCGGCCCTGCGCCAGGCGTTACAGGACGGCGCCTGGCAAGTGCGCGAAGAAGCCGCGACCACCCTCGGCAAGGTCGGTCACACCGACGCAGGCCCGGCATTGGTCGAAGCGTTGAGCGATGATTATTGGCAAGTGCGCCTGCGCGCCACCCGCAGTCTCGGTCGCTTGCGTTATGCCCCGGCGCTGGACGCATTGATCGAAACCCTCGGTCATCGCATCAGCAACCTGCGCAAGGAGGCCGCATTGGCCCTTGGCGAATTGAACGATAAAGGTGCTATCGCACCGTTGCAGGCCGCGCAGAACGACGGCGACCCGGAAGTGCGTAAAGCGGTGCGCATTGCCTTGAGTCAGTTGCAATGAACCCGCTGGCGATCGGCAATTCCCGGAGCAAACAGCAGCTGCGGCTGAACTGGCCGGATGGCCGTGAGCAGCTGCTGGATCATGCCGAGTTGCGCCGGCAATGCCCGTGTTCGCAGTGCCGGGCGTTTCGCTTGAAAGGGTTTACGCCGAGGGTCGATGACCGAGTGCAAGTCATCGAATTGAACGCGCAGGGCTATGGCCTGCAACTAATTTTCAGCGATGGCCACGAACGTGGCATCTACCCGTGGCCGTATCTTTCGAGCCTGGCCTGATGACGCGCTTCACCGGTGAGTGTGCCCGCCGATGAAGCGCTGCGGGGTGGTCAGGCTTTGCTGGCAGCCAGGTAAGCGCCCAGTCGGCGCCCCATCTCTTCACCCAAGGCTTGCAAGCCACTCAGGGGGCGGACCATCACCTCGAATTCAACGATTTTTCCTTGTTCGTTGAAGCGGATCATGTCGATGCCCTTGAGCTGTTTTTCACCGACCTTGGCGCTGAACTCGAGGATGACGTTCAAGCCGTCCGCAGTCGACAGTTCGCGGTGGTACTGGAAATCCTCGAACACGCCGGACACCGTGTTGAGAATCATGTTGACCACCGGCGCCCCTGGATAAGGCGTGTGCGCCATCGGCGAGCGGAAAACCACTTGCGGGTCCAATAATTCGGGCAAGGCCTTCAAGTCAGCCTTTTTGATCATCGCGTGCCACTGGATCAAGGATTGTGCGGCGTTTGGATGCAGTTTCAGTTCCGACATTTTCAACTCCTGTATTTTTTGTTGTTCTGCAAACGTCGGCGAAGACTGTACATCAAAGGGCTTGAAGGGAAACCCTCCGGCGGCAAAACCCTCGAGCACTGGTTAGTATTTTTCCGTCCTGACGCCCGTCGCCATGGGCAAAATCGTTCTAAAAATTCCGGGGCGCGGTTCGGGAGGGTGTACTAGTCTAGAACTTGTAGGTGAAGACGCAGACTGATGCGCAAGCGGATGGCAAGGACACGTGGGGCGCGTTCCGAAGGGTACACGGTTAGAAAGATCTCCGCGCTGAGATCCAGCCCTTATGCCGTGTGAAGCAGAAGAGCACAAAACTCTTCTGTGAGAGTCCTGATAAACCTTGTAAGCCGGAGACCAGCGCCGGCCACCTACTCGAATCCCGAAGCCCGCCTTGTGCGGGCTTTGTCGTTTTCGCCATCTCCCGACACCTTTGTAGGAGCCGGCTTGCCGGCGATGGCGGTGTATCAGCCAACACTAATGCTGATTGATCCACCGCTATCGCTGGCAAGCCAGCTCCTACAGGGGATTGCGTACAACATGGCGATGTCGTTTTCGCCATCCTCCACCGGATCCACCGGATCCACCGGGACACCGATATTGGCCATTTCGATCTCCTTTTGGCCGACCTCGCACTATGAACTCACTCGTTCGTCAGCAAGAATCGAAGCAGCATTGCTGTTTCAGCACGCTTGCGAATCCACAACTGAAATCCTGTTTTCCTTGCCCTGGGCAATTTTTAAGGCCTGCCGTGTACAGAACATAAAAACCAACGAGCGACATATTTGGGGAATTCATTCATGGTCATGATGAAACGCATACTGGGCGTCACTGTTTGTGGGCTGACGCTGTTGGCCAGTGCCGTGCACGCCGAACAGCGGGAATTGCGGGTGTACAACTGGGCGGACTACATCCTGCCGTCCGTGCCCAAGGACTTCGCCCAGAAAAGCGGAATCAAAGTGACCTGGGATACCTTCGACACCAACGAATCGCTGGAAGCCAAGCTGCTGACCGGTAACTCGGGGTACGACCTGGTGGTGCCGTCGAACCAGTTCATCGAAACCCAGATCAAGGCTGGTGTATTCCAGAAACTCGACAAGTCCAAGCTGCCGAACTGGAAACACCAGGCCCCGGCACTGCTTGCATTGCTGGACAAGAACGATCCGGGCAACCAGTACGGCGTGCCCTACATGTACGGCACCGTGCTGATCGGTTTCAACCCGGCCAAGGTCAAGGCCGCGCTGGGCGAGAATGCGCCGGTGGACAGTTGGGATCTGGTGTTCAACCCGCAGAACATGCAGAAGCTGAAATCCTGTGGCGTCGCCATGCTCGACTCACCTTCGGAAATCCTGCCGCTGGCGCTGCACTATCTGGGGCTGGACCCGAACAGCCAGAACCCGGACGACTACGAAAAAGCCAAGGCATTGATGTTGAAGATTCGCCCTTACGTCACCTACTTCAACTCCGCCAAGTACATGACCGACATCGCCAACGGCGATATCTGCGTCGCCATCGGCTATTCCGGCAGCTTCTATCAGTTCGGCAATCGCGCCAAGGAAGCGGGCAACGGCGTAGTGGTCGATTGGCGCTTGCCGAAGGAGGGCGCGCCGATCTGGTTTGATACCTTTGCGATTCCAAAAAGCGCGAAGAACGTGGAGGAAGCCCACGAGTTTCTCAACACCTTGCTGGACCCGAAAGTCATCGCGCCGATCAGTGATTTCCTCGGCTACCCCAACGCCAACAAGGACTCGCTTGCGCTGATCAATAAAGAGATCACCGGCAACCCGAACCTGACGCCGACCAGCGAAGCGTTGAAAACCCTGTATGTGGTGCAACCGCTGCCGCAAAAGCTTGAGCGGGTGCGCACACGGGTCTGGACCAGCATCAAGTCCGGCGAATAACACTCAGGGCGGAGCGCAATCGGCCGGCCTTACGCATTCCCTTGTAGGAGCCGGCTTGCCGGCGATAGCGGTAGATCAATCAGCATTAATGTTGGCTGACACACCGCCATCGCCGGCAAGCCGGCTCCTACAGGGGGCATGCCACAGCCCTTTTTTTCAGATCCGCGTCAGCGCCTGCGCCAAATCGGCACGCAGATCCTCGACATCCTCAACCCCCACGGACAACCGCACCAGCCCGTCGCCGATGCCCAGCTGTGCGCGGGTTTCTGCGGGGATGGTGGCGTGAGTCATGATCGCCGGATGCTCGATCAGGCTTTCCACGCCGCCCAGACTCTCGGCCAGGGCGAATATCCGTACGCTCTCAAGGAAACGCGTGGCACCCGCCAGATCGCTCTTCAGATCGACAGAAATCATCCCGCCGAAACCGCGCATCTGCCGCTTCGCCAATTCATGCTGCGGGTGCGATGGCAGGCCCGGGTAGTAGACGCGCGCCACTTGCGGCTGGCGCTCCAGCCATTGCGCCAACTCAAGCGCGTTGCTGCAGTGACGCTCCATGCGCAGCGCCAGGGTTTTCACGCCGCGCAGGGTCAGAAACGCGTCGAACGGGCCGGCGATTGCGCCCACCGAGTTCTGCAGGAAACCCAGGCGTTGTGCCAGTTCCGGGTTCTGCCCGACCACGGCGATGCCGCCGATCACGTCGGAGTGGCCGTTCAGGTATTTGGTGGTCGAGTGCAGCACGATGTCGAAACCCAGCTCCAGCGGGCGCTGGATCCACGGGCTGGCAAAGGTGTTGTCGGCGACGCAGATGATGTCGCGGTCACGGCAGATACGTGCGACGGCGGCGAGGTCGGTCAGGCTCAGCAACGGATTGCTCGGCGTCTCGACCCAGACCATTTTGGTGTCGTCCTGCAACGACGCTTCGAACGCCGCGAGGTCCGTCAGGTCGACGAAACTGAAGCGATGCCCGGCGCTGCGTTTACGCACCTTGTCGAACAGTCGGAACGTCCCGCCGTAGAGGTCATTGCCGGACACGATGTGCGAACCGGCGTCGAGCAGTTCCAGCACCGTGGAAATCGCCGCCAGCCCGGAGGCGAACGCGAAGGCCTGGGTGCCGCTTTCCAGGTCGGCGACGCAACGCTCCAGGGCGAAGCGCGTCGGGTTGTGCGAGCGCCCGTAATCGAAACCTTTGTGCACGCCGGGGCTTTGTTGCAAATAGGTGGAGTTGGCATAAATCGGTGGCATCAATGCGCCGGTGGTCGGGTCCGGCGTTTGCCCGGCGTGGATCACCCGAGTGGCAAAGGCGCGTGCCGCGGCGTTTTCATCGTGTTGACTCATGCAAGGGATCTCCGCAAATGATTGAGCAGGTCGACGCGAGTAATCAGGCCGTGGAAGCCCGAGGCGTCGGCGATGATCGCGACCAACCCGCGATCGAGTTCTGCCTGCAGCTTTTCCAGGCTGGCGCTGGGCGGCAGGGTTTCCACTTTGTCGGTCATTGCGCTGGCCACGGTCAAGCGGAAGTGTGAAGGATCTTCCTGCATGCCCAGCAGAATGTCGGATTCGTCGATCACGCCGACCAGTTGCTTGCCGTCTGCCAGCACCGGCAATTGCGACACATCCGCCAGGCGCATGCGCTGGAATGCCGTCAGCAGCGTGTCGTCCGGGCCGACGCTGATCACCCGGCCATCCTCGAAACGCCGTGCGATCACATCGCGCAGGTCGCCATAAGGTTTGCGCTTGAGCAAGCCCTGATCGTTCATCCACTGGTCGTTGTAGACCTTCGACAGGTAACGGGTGCCGGTGTCGCAGACGAAACTGACCACGCGTTTGGGCGTGGTTTGTTCGCGGCAGTAACGCAGCGCCGCCGCCAGCAGGGTGCCGGTCGAAGAACCGCCGAGAATGCCTTCGGCGCGCAGCAGTTGGCGGGCGTGATCGAAGCTTTCCTCGTCGCTGATCGAATAGGCGTGGCGCACGCTGGACAGGTCGGCAATCGAGGGGATGAAGTCTTCACCGATGCCTTCCACCGCCCATGAGCCGGGTGTCTGCATGGTGCCGCTGCGGCTGTATTCGGCCATCACCGAACCGATGGGGTCGGCCAGCACCATTTCCAGATTGGGCTGTACGCGCTTGAAGAAACGGGTCAGCCCGGTCAGCGTGCCGGCCGAGCCGACGCCGACGACAATCGCATCCACGTCATGCTGGGTTTGCGCCCAGATCTCCGGTGCGGTGCTGCACTCATGGGCGAGCGGGTTGGCCGGGTTGTTGAACTGATCGGCGAAGAATGCGTCGGGAATTTCCAGCGCCAGCCGTGCCGCGACGTCCTGGTAATAATCGGGATGGCCCTTGCCCACGTCGGAGCGGGTGATGTGCACCTCGGCGCCCATGGCCTTGAGGTGCAAGACTTTCTCGGTGGACATTTTGTCCGGCACCACCAGCACCACCCGATAGCCCTTGGCGCGACCGACCAGGGCCAGACCGAGGCCGGTGTTGCCTGCGGTGGCCTCGACGATGGTGCCGCCAGATTTCAGCCGGCCGTCGCGCTCGGCTTCGTCGATCATCGCCAGGCCGATGCGGTCCTTGATCGAGCCGCCGGGGTTCTGTGATTCGAGCTTCAGAAACAGGGTGCACGGGCCCGTGTCAAAGCGGCTGACGCGCACCAGCGGCGTATTGCCGATCAGTTCAAGCACGGCAGGGCGGGAGTCGTTCGGCATGTTGTCACCTCTTTGCGAAAATTCGCACGGGAAGGACAGCAACCGGCGGCGAGCCATCGCACGCCAGTCGCCAGCAATGCATCGTTTGGACCATAGGCCGCGAATGCGCCTCTCGCAACTTTGTGCGACCAGCCGGTCACCTGATTGCTGGAGAGAATCCCCGAGTCGGCAATACTCAAGCGACCACCATCGGCCGAGGGCGAGCACCATTACGAAGGAAAGCAGTGGGGGCGAATCGGCCTCTGCGCTGATCGACGCACGAATCAGGGAATTGAATGACTGGCGGGGCGAGACGCTCGCGCGCGTCAGGGCGATCATCCAACAGGCCGACCCCGACGTGGTCGAGGAGTGGAAGTGGAGGGGCGTGCCGGTGTGGTCGCATGCCGGGATCATCTGCACGGGCGAGACGTACAAAACGGTGGTGAAAATGACCTTCGCCAAAGGCGCTGCGCTGGACGATCCTGCCCATCTCTTCAACGCCAGCCTGGAAGGCAATACCCGCCGGGCGATTGATGTGCATGAGGGCGAGACGCTTGATGAAAAAGCATTGAAGGCGCTGATCCGGGCGGCGGTGGCGCTCAACACCTCCAAATGAGTCGGCCGGTTTGTATCCCCGTGTATCCCTCGGGGCCGCAGCTATCTTGGCTTACAAAACCATGGCATCCGCGACACGTGCCCGATACACGACGGCCGCTTAATGGGGCACCACAACGGTATCACCCGGAGAAATGCCATGTTCCGTATCAACGCTCGTCACACCGCCAGAATGCTTGGCGTCGCTGTTGTCACCACTGCCGCACTCGCGGCGTTCTCCGGGATGTCTCAGGCCGAGGAAGTGAAGGCCCCTGCAAAAAGCTGGCAGACGGGGATTCATCGCACCGATCTCCTGAAAAAGGACCTCGATGTCGATGGTCGTGAAGTGATCCAGGTACGGGTTGATATCGATCCGGGCATCTCGTCGCCCAACCACTCCCATCCCGGCGTGGAAGTGGCTTATGTCATCGACGGCACGTTCGAATATCAACTGGAAGGGCAGCCACCGGTCACGTTGAAAACCGGTGATTCGCTGTACATCCCGGCCGGCGTTGCGCACGTCGCGAAGAACATCGGAACCAAAACCGGCTCCGAACTGGCGACGTACATCGTCAAGAAAGGCGAGCCGCTGGTTGTGATCAAACAGTAAGGCCTAGGGGGAACCGTCGATATGGTTATCGACGGTTCCCCTGTCATGCGCGAATTTTAATACACCGCAAATCCCTGTAGGAGCCGGCTTGCTGGCGATGGAGTGTCAGTCGACATCGATTCAGCTGACCCACCATCGCCAGCAAGCCGGCTCCTACAGGATTTATGTCAACCGGACATTCCCGGAACACTCCTACAACGGTTTCAGCGTTCGGCGGGCTAGCACGACGCCTAGTGCAACAATGATCAGCCCCAACGCTACCGCGAAGGTGATCCGCATGCCGTGGGCCACGGCTTCGGGGGGCGTCAGGGTGATGTCGGCCGCCTGCGAGGCGAGGGCGAATACAGCGCCCAATGCCGAGGCGCCGGTGATCAATCCCAGATTTCGCGACAGATTGAGCATGCCCGAGACAACGCCGCGCTGATCGGGCTGCATATCGCTCATGACCGTGGTGTTGTTGGCCGTCTGGAACACGGCATAGCCGAGCGTGATCACCACCATCGGCGCAACGTACCCGCCGATGCCAACGGTCAGCGGCAACACCGATAACACCAGGCAACCGACGGCCATGGCGAGCAGCCCGGCGACAGTCATCCGTTGGGCGCCGAATCGGTCGGCGATCCGGCCGGCGGGCACACCTGTCAGGGCCGCGACACAGGGCCCGACCGCGAGCACTATGCCCACCACAACCGCCTTCAGCCCAAGCCCGTGGGCCAGATAAAACGGCCCGACCACCAGCGTTGCCATCATCACCGTCGCGACCAGTGTGCTCATGGCCAGGCTCGCGCTCAGCACCGGGTTGCGAAACATCGCCAGCCGTATCAGCGGCGAAGCGACTTTCATTTCAACCAAAACGAAGAGCCCCACGCCGAACCCCGCCGCCAACAGCAAACCGATATTAAGCAGCCCGAAATGGCCACGGCCCAATGTCATGGCCAGCGCATACGCCGCCAGCGTCAGTGCCAACACCAGCGTGCCCCACGCGTCGAAACGGACGCTCCCGGTGGTTGCCTTCTGCCGATCCGCCGGCAGGTAGCGATGCGCAAGCAGCAGCGCCATCAGGCCCAATGGCACGGTGACCAGGAACATCGCCTGCCAACCGAACCCACTGATCAACAGGCCGCCCAGCGATGGCCCCAGTGCAGTGCCAATCGCCGACATCGTCCCGAGCAACCCCATGGCGCTGCCGGTTTTGGCTTTCGCCACGGTCTCACCGACGAAGGCCATGGTCAGCGCCATCATGATCGCCGCACCGAGGCCTTGCAGGGCTCGGGCGCCGATCAACATGCCCAATGTCGGTGCCCATGCGCACAGCGCCGAGGCGAGGGTGAACAGGCCAATGCCGCCGAGCAGCAACCGGCGGCGGCCGATCAGGTCACCGAGCCTTCCGACGCTGACGATCAGCGTGGTGATCGCCAGCAGATACGCGATGACGACCCATTGCACGTCCTGAAAGGTTGCACCGAACACCTGGGCCAGCGTCGGCAAACCGACGTTGGCGACGCTGGTGCCGAGTGACGACAGCAGCATCGACAGCGAAAGGCTGACCAGCGCCCAGCGCACGGCGGGTGTCTGTGTTGCGTTGTCCACGATGGCGATAGTCGGCTTCATGCTGTCCCTCTGGATCTGGCCACTCCCGAAGTGGAGCTATCAGAAATCTACGCTGGCGCCTAACATGGCGGAAGGCGCATGGGTTGCACTCTACTCGTGCGTCAAACGCCATCTCACCCGGCCGTGGGGCAACGCATGTCGACTCCCGATTTCAATTTGCTGATCACCCTTGATGTACTGCTCGCCGAAGGCAGCGTGGCGCGGGCCGCCAAACGCTTGCGGCTGAGTCCGTCGGCGATGAGCCGGGCGTTGGCGCGGTTGCGCGAAACCACCGGTGACCCGTTGTTGGTCCGGGCCGGGCGCGGACTGGTCGCCACGCCTCGGGCGCTGGAATTGCGCGAGCGGGTCAGCCAGTTGGTGCAGGACGCCGAAGCGGTGCTGCGCCCGGCGCAACAGCCTGACCTGAAACAATTGGCCCGCATGTTCACGTTGCGTACCAGCGAGGGCTTTGTGGAGACCTTTGGCGCGCCGCTCATCGCCCGGGTCGCCGAGCAAGCGCCGGGCGTGCTGCTGCGCTTCATGCACAAACCTGACAAGGACAGCACGTCGCTGCGGGACGGGACCGTTGATCTGGAAACCGGTGTGGTGGGGAAGGCTGCCGGGCCTGAGTTAAGGACCCAGGGTTTGTTTCGTGACCGATTCATCGGCGTAGTGCGCACGGGTCACCCGTTGAGTCAGGGCGAGATCACTTCGGAACGTTATGCGGCGGGTGGTCACATCAGCGTCTCGCGACGCGGGCTCGACAAGGGGCCTGTCGATGAGGCGCTGGCGGCGCTGCAACTGGAACGGCAGGTCGCGACCATCGTTGCCGGTTTCTCGACCGCGTTGGCGCTTGCCCGAGCCACCGATTTGATCGCTGCCGTTCCTGAGCGCCACACCGAAAACCTGCGGGCGGGCATGCACAGTTTTGCGCTGCCGGTTAGCTTGCCGGAATTCACCGTCGCGATGCTCTGGCATCCGCGTCTGGACGCCGATCCGGTGCATCGCTGGTTACGCGGGTGTGTTCGTGAGGTCTGTGCGCAATAGCCAGTGACGGTCAGTCTCAAAAACTGAACGACCGCGAGGTGTGTTGGGCCAGCTCGGCATCCAGCAGATGCTCGGCCAGCACATCATTCAAGAAGCGGAATTGATCGTTGAGGCCGACCACTTCGTTGCTGAAGTGGTTGCCGGCGGCCGGCATCAGCAGCGCTTCGAAGTTCTTGTCGAACACCAGCGACAGCACTTTGCGCGAGACGGCCTGCTGCGAGTAGTAGTTGTTGCCGAACACCGGAAAGCTCACGGCGAGGGTGACGGTGTGGATCATGATGTGCGCTCCTCGGTCAGGACGTACCACGAAAAAACGGTCAGCGTGAAGGCTGTCAGGGCCAGGCAGGTCAGCAGATGGATCAACATGATTTGCCCCTCCGGTTCGGGGTTGTGTGTCGGGTTGAAGTTGATCCTACGCTGACGATTCATGAGCGGAAGGCATTCGCGGCGATGGTGAATATCGATGTCAGTGATGGTCGGGTTTTTGTGGTGTTCTTGAGGGACCCTTCGCGGGCAAGCCTCGCTCCTACAGGGGCCGGTATTGAGATGTTATTTTGTGAACGACGCTGATCCCTTGTGGGAGCGAGCCTGCTCGCGATGCTCTTGCGGGCAAACACCTATACTCAGGTAGAAACCCTTAATCTGATTTCAACCCTAGAGAACCGCGATCTTGAACCTGCGTTCGCTGATCGTCGCCGTGCTGCTGGTGTTGGCGGGATGCGTCACGCCTGTGCGTGCCCCGGCGCCTGCGCCGCCCGTGGTCATTTCCCAGAGCACCTGGCAGCAGGTGGATCGGGACATCGTTGTGGCATCCCAGTCCGCCACCGAGCAGGCAAAAATCTATTCGCGCGGCGCCATGGATTACTGGCGAACCCGGGTCTATCAACTGACCGAAGAAAAATTCATTCCCTGGTTCAGCAGTTACTGGACCCAGGAATGGCTGTCGATGAAAGTCAGCTGGTACAGCCTCAGCGCCCAGGGTGAGCAGGACGCCTCGTCGAAACGCCTGGCGGCCTATCTGCTGGAGCAATACCAGAAGCGCGTGCTGGCCCCGGTCGCGGTCGAGATTGATCCCGACCAGATCCTCGCTCTGGCCACGGCGTTCTACGTGGATATTCTTCAGGAAGAACTGCAAAAAATCTCCCAGCGTCACGGCGTGCCCATGGCCCAGCTCAATGGCCGTATCCAGAAAATCCCGGCCATCGCCCTCGGACCGCCGCCCGCGCGGGACGCTTCGCTGTACCAGGTCGTGCACACCCAGCCGCTCAACACCCTGCCGGCGTACGCGGCGCTGATCGACAAGATCCACAAGGCCGGCGGTAGCAAGGGCGTTGATTCCACCGACCAAGCCATGGCGCCGGTGGCCAAGCGCGCCAGCCAGCGGATGGAAGCCGAAATGGCCCCGCGCGGTGCCGCCAGCGCGGTGTCCGCAGCGGCGGGAAAAATCGCCGGAGGCTTGATTACCTTGGGCGTGGCGGGAATTCGCGCACTGATTCAGGCCAACGACCGACCGGACAGCGAGGCGCTGATTCGCAGCAGCCTGGGCAACACGTTCGATAAGGCCTGGATAAAAATGGTGCAGAACCCGACCTCCGGTGTGATGGCGGGGACGTTGTACATGGCAGGGCAGATCGAGGGCAACCTGGCGGGGAGTGCCGACGTACCGTCGGTCAGTTCGGGCAGCGGCGCTGTCGATTGGAGCCCGTCCGAACCGACTAAACCGCAGATCGACCCTTAACCCCCGGCAGGAGAATGACCATGTCTTACGTCGATGGCTGTGTCTTTGCGGTGCCCAGTGCCAACCGCGAAAAATTCAAGAAACACGCGGAATCCGCCGCTGTGATTTTCAAGGAAAACGGCGCCCTGAGTGTTGTCGAATGCTGGGGTGATGACGTACCCGATGGCAAAGTGACTTCGTTTCCGCTGGCGGTGAAACTCAAGGACGACGAAACCGTGGTGTTTTCCTGGATCGTCTGGCCGGACAAGCCCACCCGCGATGCCGGCATGCAGAAATTGATGGCCGACCCGCGTATGCAGCAGGACGTCAACCCGATGCCGTTCGATGGTCAGCGGATGATTTTCGGCGGCTTCAACATCCTTTTGCAGGTCTGAGTGTGTGGCAGGATCACTCCGGCGTCGGGGTGATCCTGCAACTTTTTCGATTGCGGATCTCGCTGTCCGTCGGTCGTTCTTTGACAAACTCGAAACGCGGTTCACCTTCGCTATAGTGAACCAGCCAGCCCCATTCCAGCTCTGACTCATCCTGACCCGGTTTCGGTGGCACGGCCCACCATGGCTCTTTGCTGATGATCTCTCGCATGGCCCCGTCCCGTTTATTCGGTTGGTTCAACTATAACGTGCATGTCAGGAGGTGCCAGGCGTGAGCGACGAAACCCCGGAGCCGGTCAAACGGCTGTTTTTTGCATTGGATTGCCCACCCGAACAGCGCAAGGCGATTGCCCAATGGCGCAGCGCGCTGCAATTGCGCATCGGGCGTCCGGTGCCAGTGGAAAACTTCCATCTGACGTTGCTGTTTTTGGGCGCTGTGGAGGTGGCGCAGATTACCGAAATCTGCACGGCGGCAGCAAAGGTGCGCGTGCCGGGTGCGGCGTTGCGGTTGGCGCTGGATCGTCTGGATGTGTGGCGCAGGGCCGGGGTGTTGGTGCTCGCGCCGGAACAGGCGCCGCCAGAGTTGCTGCGGCTGGTGTATGCGCTGGAGCAGGCGATGTTGCCGTTCGGGTTTGAAGAGGCACACAAGGAATTCAGGCCGCATCTGACGTTGATGCGTGACTATCGGGCGCCGGTGCCTGAGTCGACGACGCCGCCGGAATTTTTTCTGCGGGCGGATCGATTTGTGTTGTTTGAATCCCACAAGGGTCGTTACCGGGCGCTGGCCGAATGGCCGCTGGTGCCGGCATAAAAAAAGGCGCCCGAGGAGGGCGCCGAACTCACCTTAACCGAGGAAGCCAGGTGAGGCCGTTCGTCAGAGAGGAGTGCGGCGGTGGTAAGGCGCTGCGTGAACGGTAAACAGTAAAAACCACATGTTTGTGTCTGGCCTCCCCCCTGTAGGAGCGAGGCTTGCCCGCGAAGACGGTGTGTCAGTCGCTATCAATGTTGAATGTGACGGACCCTTCGCGGGCAAGCCTCGCTCCTACAAGGGGGCGCGATTATTTCCCGAGCTTCACCCGCGTCCAGCCCCGGGTCATCACCCGCTGAACCCCGATCGGCATGTCCGGAATCGCATACAACGTCGCCATCACGGCCAAGGGCGGATACGAGCCCGGATCATCGCGAATCGCTTCATCCACCAACGGCGTTGCCGCCGCGTTGGCATTGCTGTAGCCGATGTTGTTGGTGATCTCGGCGATGATGTCCGGGCGCATCAGGAAGTTCATGAACAGGTAGGCGTTGTCGACGTTCGCCGCATCCCGTGGGATTGCGACCATGTCGTAGAAACTGCCGGCGCCTTCTTTCGGAATGCTGTATTCGATTTTCACCTTGTCGCCCGCTTCCTGTGCGCGAGCCTTGGCTTGCAGCACGTCGCCGGAATAACCGACAGCGACGCAGATGTTGCCGTTGGCCAGATCGGAGATGTACTTCGACGAATGGAAGTACGCCACCGACGGCCGGATTTTCATGAACAGCGCTTCAGCTTCGGCGATCTGCGCCTTGTTCTGCGAGTTCACCGGGTAACCCAGGTAGTGCAGGGCGGCGGGCAGCATTTCGGTCGGCGAGTCGAGGAAACTGATGCCGCAGGCTTTCAGCTTCTCGGCGTTTTCCGGTTTGAACAGCAAGTCCCACGAGTTGGTTGGCGCATTGGCACCAAGCACTTCCTTGACCTTGGCCGGGTTGAACCCGATGCCGATCGAGCCCCACATATACGGGAAGGCGTGACCGTTTTCCGGGTCGCTGGCCGAAGCGTTTTTCAGCAACACCGGGTTGAGGTTTTTCCAGTTCGGCAGCTTCGACTTGTCCAGTTCCTGATAGACGCCAGCCTTGATCTGCTTGGCCAGGAAGCTGTTGGACGGCACGACAATGTCATAGCCGGATTTGCCTGCGAGCAGGCGTGCCTCAAGGGTTTCGTTGCTGTCGAACACATCGTAGGTCACGCGGATACCGGTCTCGTCTTCGAACTTCTTGACGGTGTCCGGGGCGATGTAATCCGACCAGTTGTAGACGCGCAGTACCTTGTCATTGGCCTGGGCGCCGGTAGCCATCGCGCCCAATAAGGACAGTGTCAGCAGAGTCCTGCCAAACATTTTCATCGGTACAACTCCATTTCTCTTTTTATTCAAAATCACACAGCAAGAAAGCTTGCACGTTCCTTGTAGGAGCGAGCTTGCTCGCGAAAAACCTGAGGACGCCGCGCTCAATCAGACAGCCCGCGTTATCGTTGAAGTCCATCGCGAGCAGGCTCGCTCCCACAGGGACGGGTATCAGGCCGTCGCTCCTGCCATTTGCTTTTCAGGTTGCTGCCAGGATTCGCTGGCGGTCTGGTCCATCGCTTCCTGGATCGCCCGTTTGCGGCTGGCTTCGGCGCGGCGGCTGAAGTACCAGACCATGAAGGTCACAATCGAAACGGCGAGCAGAATCAGGCTGGCCACGGCGTTGATCTCAGGCTTCACGCCCAGACGCACCGCCGAGAACACTTCCATTGGCAAGGTCGTCGAGCCTGGGCCGGACACGAAACTCGCCAACACCAGGTCATCCAGCGACAGGGCAAACGACATCATGCCGCCGGCCGCCAGTGACGGCGCGATCATCGGGATGGTGATCAGGAAAAACACCTTGAACGGCTTCGCCCCGAGGTCCATGGCCGCTTCTTCGATGGACAGGTCCAGCTCACGAAGGCGGGCGGAGACGACCACCGCCACATAGGCCGCACAAAACGTGGTGTGGGCGATCCAGATGGTCACGATGCCACGCTCCATCGGCCAGCCGATCAACTGCGCCATGGCCACGAACAGCAGCAACAGCGACAGACCGGTGATCACTTCAGGCATCACCAACGGCGCGGTGACCAGGCCACCAAACAGCGTACGACCCTTGAAGCGCGTGACGCGAGTCAGCACGAACGCCGCCAAAGTCCCCAGCGCCACCGCCGCAATCGCGGTGTAGCAGGCAATCTCCAGCGAGCGCACCACCGAGCCCATCAGTTGCGAGTTGTCGAGCAAGCCGACGTACCACTTCACCGACCAGCCGCCCCACACCGTCACCAGTTTGGAGGCGTTGAACGAGTAGATCACCAGGATCAGCATCGGCAGGTAGATAAACGACAAGCCGAAAATCAACATGAACTTTGAAAATCCGAAGCGTTTCATCCCCGACCCTCCATCTCTTTGGCCTGGCTACGGTTGAACAACAGGATCGGCACAATCAGGATCAACAGCATCACCACCGCCAGGGCAGACGCCACCGGCCAGTCGCGGTTGTTGAAGAACTCTTGCCACAGCACACGGCCGATCATCAGGGTTTCCGGGCCGCCCAGCAGTTCCGGAATCACGAACTCACCGACCACCGGAATGAACACCAGCATGCAGCCGGCGATGATCCCGTTCTTGGCCAGTGGCACGGTGATTTTCCAGAAGTTGTTGAAGTTGCTCGACCCCAGGTCCGAACCCGCTTCCAGCAAGCTTTGATCGTGCTTGACCAGGTTGGCGTACAGCGGCAAGACCATGAACGGCAGGTAGGCGTAGACCACGCCGATATACACGGCCGTGTTGGTGTTGAGGATCTCGATCGGGTGATCGGTGAGCCCGGTCCACATCAAAAACGCGTTGAGCAAACCGTTGTTGCTGAGGATGCCCATCCACGCATACACGCGGATCAGGATCGCAGTCCAGGTCGGCATCATGATCAACAGAAGCAAGACGTTTTGCGCTTCCTTGCTTGCCTTGGTGATCGCGTAGGCCATCGGGAAACCGATCACCAGGCACATCAGCGTGCTGAAAAACGCGACCTTCAACGAGCCGAAGTAAGCCGAGATGTACAACTCATCCTCGGTCAGCATCAGGTAGTTGCCGACGTTGAGGAACAGCTGGAGTTTCTGTTCGGCGAAGGTGTAGATCTCGGAGTAAGGAGGAATGGCCAGCGCCGCTTCCGAGAAGCTGATCTTCATCACCAGGAAGAACGGCAACAGGAAAAACAGGCACAGCCACAGGAATGGAATCCCGATGACGAGCTTTCGACCACTCGGCATCAGCCGCATGAACCGCTGATTGAGTGTTTTCATGAGCGCAGTACCACGCCGCTGTCGTCTTCCCACCACACGTAGACTTTGTCGTCCCAGGTCGGACGCGCGCCACGGCGTTCGGCGTTGGCCATGAACGACTGCACGACTTTGCCGCCAGGCAATTCAACGTAGAACACCGAGTGACCGCCGAGGTAGGCGATGTCATGCACCTTGCCCTGGGACCAGTTGTAGCGGGACTCGGGTTGGGTGGTGCTGACCAGCAGTTTTTCCGGACGGATCGCGTAGGTGATGGACTTGTCCTCCACCGAAGTGCTGACGCCGTGGCCGACGTAGATCTTCTGCTCCAGATCCTTGCTGTGAATGATCGCGTGACCTTCAAGGTCCTCGACAACGGTGCCTTCGAAGGCGTTCACGTTGCCGATGAATTCGCAGACCATGCGGCTGACCGGGGCTTCGTAAATGTCCACCGGGCTGCCGATCTGGGCGATCCAGCCCAGGTGCATGATCGCGATGCGCTGGGCCATGGTCATGGCCTCTTCCTGGTCGTGGGTCACCATTACGCAGGTCACGCCGACGCGTTCGATGATTTCAACCAACTCAAGCTGCATCTGCGAACGCAGTTTTTTATCCAGCGCGCCCATCGGTTCGTCGAGCAACAACAGCTTCGGACGTTTCGCCAGGGAGCGGGCGAGGGCGACACGTTGACGCTGACCGCCGGAGAGTTGATGCGGCTTGCGTTTGGCGTATTGGGTCATGTGCACCAGGCGCAGCATCTCTTCCACGCGGGCGTCGATTTCACTGGCGGGCAAACGGTCCTGCTTGAGGCCGAAGGCAATGTTCTGTGCGACGGTCATGTGCGGGAACAGGGCGTACGACTGGAACATCATGTTGATCGGCCGTTCGTACGGCGGCATGTCGGTGATGTCCACGCCATCGAGCAGGATCCGCCCTTCGGTCGGGCGCTCGAAGCCGGCGAGCATGCGTAGCAGCGTCGATTTGCCGGAACCGGAACCGCCGAGCAAGGCGAAGATTTCCCCTTGATGAATCTCAAGCGAAACATCGTCCACTGCGGTGGTTTCGTCGAATTTCTTGGTGACGCGGTCGACTTTCACCAAGACCTTTTTCGGTGCCTGGTGACCTTCAAGAGCCTTCCTGTAAATGCTGGAGGCGTTTGCCATGTGAAACTCCCAACAGGTTTCAGTCGTCGGGCCAACGCGGCCTGACTTAAGAGTGGATTGCAAGCCCGGGGCATTCGGTTGGCGCAACCCCCTGTAGGAGCGAGGCTTGCCCGCGAAGACGGTATGTCAGTCGATATCATCGTTGCCTGATACACCGCCTTCGCGGGCAAGCCTCGCTCCTACAAAGGATTGCGCTCGCCTGATCCATACCGCTCGGGCTTATTCGGCGCCGCCGTCCTGGCTGCCTGGGTCGTACTTGTTGTTATTGCAGTGTGTTGTTTTCGCGAGCCACGGACGCGCAAAGGCACGCCCGCCAAACTCGCGGGGGCAGTAAATGGGTGTTTTGGGTCAGCGGGTTTTACGCTGCGCGGCCCGTCGTCGGCACGCATCGCCGAACGCCTGGAAAATACTCAAATAAGGAGGATTCGAAAGCACCTGCCATTCCGGGTGCCATTGCACACCGACAGCGAAGGTCGGGCTGTGGTCCACCGAAATCGCTTCGATCAAACCGTCCGGCGCAATCGCCTCGGCGCGCAGGCCGGGAGCGAGGCGGTCGATGCCCTGGCTGTGAATCGAATTGACCATGAACTCGGTCGGCAACTCGAGCGCTTCGAACACGCCACCCGGTTGCACTGTCACCGCATGTGCCGGGGCGTATTGCACCGCCAGTTCAGGGCTGTCCGCTTCGCGGTGATCGAGCATGCCCGGCAGTTCATGCACCTTCTGATGCAGGCTGCCGCCGAACGCCACGTTCATTTCCTGGAAGCCACGGCAGATGCCGAGTACCGGAACGCCCGCCGCAATGGCTGCACGCAATAAAGGAAGGGTAGTGGCGTCCCGCGCCGGATCGTGATCCGTGCCGGGAGCGCTGGCCGGGCCTTGATAGTGGAAGGGTTCCACATTCGATGGCGAACCGGTCAGCAACAGACCGTCGAGATGCGCGAGCACATCCTCGATTTCAGTCAGTTCGCCTAAGGAAGGAATGACCACGGGCAGCCCCAGAGCCGCGACGCTGACAGCACGCAAGTACTTGTCGCCGCTGATGTGGTAGGGGTGCAGGCCAATCTGTTTGACGCACGCTGTAACGCCGATCAATGGCTTGAATGCCATTTTTATCACCTCGACCTTGAACGAGTTTTTCAGGAGCTTAGCTTTGTTGATTTTAATTAACAACTCTCATGTAAAAAATTCTAAACGCCGCACGTCCGATTCCTAGTCTTTGCGCGGTGTTGAGGGCCTATATGGCACTCTCGTGCCCAGAAAAGTCCCAAAAATAAAGGATGAAAGGCCAAGTGTTCGCTATTGACTTCACTTTGCCGTTCGGGTTGACTGGGCTCCAGAAAGTGCGGTGAACATAATAATTAACAGCTAATAGGTGCATCATGTCGGTCCCTCTGCGTGCCGTTCAACTCAACGAAGCAAACGCATTCCTTAAGAAATATCCTGAGGTTTTGTACGTCGACCTTCTGATTGCGGATATGAACGGTGTGGTGCGCGGCAAGCGCATCGAGCGCACCAGTCTTCATAAGGTCTACGAAAAAGGCATCAACCTGCCGGCGTCCCTGTTTGCCCTGGACATCAATGGTTCCACGGTGGAAAGCACCGGCCTGGGTCTGGACATCGGCGACTCTGACCGGATCTGCTTCCCCATCCCTGGCACCCTGAGCATCGAGCCGTGGCAGAAGCGCCCAACCGCTCAGTTGCTGATGACCATGCACGAACTCGAAGGCGAGCCGTTTTTCGCTGACCCGCGTGAAGTGCTGGCCAATGTGGTGCGCAAGTTCGACGAACTTGGCCTGACCATCTGCGCCGCGTTCGAACTCGAGTTCTATTTGATCGACCAGGACAACGTGAACGGTCGTCCGCAGTCGCCGCGTTCGCCGGTATCGGGCAAGCGTCCGGTGTCGACCCAGGTGTACCTGATCGACGACCTCGACGAATACGTCGATTGCCTGCAAGACATCCTCGAAGGCGCGAAAGAGCAGGGCATTCCTGCCGACGCCATCGTCAAGGAAAGCGCCCCGGCGCAGTTCGAAGTGAACCTGCATCACGTCAACGACCCGATCAAGGCCTGCGACTACGCGGTGTTGCTCAAGCGTCTGGTGAAGAACATCGCCTACGACCACGAGATGGACACCACGTTTATGGCCAAGCCATATCCGGGCCAGGCGGGCAACGGTTTGCACGTGCACATTTCGATTCTCGACAAAGAAGGCAACAACATCTTTGCCAGCGAGGATCCCGAGCAGAACGCCGCGCTGCGACACGCGATCGGCGGTGTGCTCGAGACCCTGCCGGCGCAGATGGCTTTCCTCTGCCCGAACGTCAACTCGTACCGTCGTTTCGGCGCGCAGTTCTACGTGCCGAACTCGCCGAGCTGGGGCATCGACAACCGTACTGTTGCGGTACGTGTGCCGACCGGTTCCTCCGATGCCGTGCGCATCGAACACCGCGTTGCCGGTGCCGATGCCAACCCGTACTTGTTGATGGCTTCGGTGCTGGCCGGTATTCACCATGGCCTGACCAATGAGATCGAACCGGGCGCCCCGGTTGAAGGCAACAGCTACGAGCAAAACGAGCAAAGCCTGCCGAACAACCTGCGCGATGCATTGCGCGAGCTGGACGACAGCGAAGTCATGGCCAAATACATCGACCCGCTGTACATCGACGTGTTCGTGGCGTGCAAGGAAAGCGAGCTGGCCGAGTTCGAAAACTCCATTTCGGACCTTGAGTACAACTGGTACCTGCACACGGTTTGACGAGATCTGCGTCGACGACACAAACCTTGTAGGAGCCGGCTTGCTGGCGATAGCGGCGGCACATCCAACACAAATGCCGCCTGACACACCGCCATCGCCAGCAAGCCGGCTCCTACAGTTGATCGCTGTCGTTCACAGCTTTCGTGTACGTCACAAAACCCTGTAGGAGCCGGCTTGCCGGCGATGGCGGCAGCTCAGTCACCACCAACGTCCACGGCCCACCCAACATTCCTCTGCGTCGAGTCACAACCATGACAAACACTCGCAGCGACTGGGAACAACGCTTCCAGTCCCTAACCATCGAAAGCCGCGCCTTCATCGACGGCCAATACCGCGCTGCACTCAGCGGTGAAACCTTCGAATGCATCAGCCCGGTCGACGGTCGCTTCCTGGCCAACGTCGCCAGCACCGACGAAGCCGACGCGAACGAAGCCGTCGCCGTCGCACGCCGCACCTTCGAATCCGGCGTCTGGGCCAATCTCGCCCCGGCCGAGCGCAAGCGCACTTTGATCCGCTTCGCCGACCTGATCCTGGCCAACCGGGAAGAGCTCGCCCTGCTCGAAACCCTCGACATGGGCAAACCGATCAACGACTCGATGAACATCGACATCCCGGCGACCGCCAACGCGATCCGCTGGAGCGCCGAAGCCATCGACAAGATCTACGACGAAGTCGCCGCCACACCGCATGACCAACTCGGCCTCATCACCCGCGAACCTGTCGGTGTCGTTGCCGCCATCGTGCCGTGGAACTTCCCGTTGATCATGGCCAGCTGGAAGTTCGCCCCGGCCCTCGCGGCGGGTAACTCGTTCATCCTCAAGCCTTCGGAAAAGTCGCCACTGACCGCGATCCGCATCGCGCAGTTGGCACTCGATGCAGGCATTCCGAAAGGTGTGTTTAACGTCCTGCCGGGCTTCGGCCACACCGTCGGCAAGGCGCTGGCGTTGCACATGGACGTCGACGTGCTGGCCTTTACCGGCTCGACTGCGATTGCCAAGCAACTGCTGATCTACGCCGGTCAAAGCAACATGAAACGCGTCTGGCTCGAAGCAGGGGGGAAGAGCCCGAACGTGGTGTTCGCCGATGCGCCGGATCTGCGCGCGGCAGCACAGGCAGCGGCCAGCGGCATCGCTTTCAATCAGGGCGAAGTCTGCACCGCCGGTTCGCGTTTGCTGGTCGAGCGTTCGATCCGCGAGCAGTTCATTCCGCTGCTGGTGGAAGCGCTGCAAGCCTGGAAACCGGGGCATGCTTTGGACCCGCAAACCACCGTCGGCGCGGTCGTCGATCAGCGTCAACTGGACAACGTGCTGCGCTACATCCAGGTCGGCAAAGACCAGGGCGCGCAACTGATCGCGGGCGGTAGCCGCACCCTCGAAGCCACCGGCGGCCTGTACGTGGAACCGGCGATTTTCGACGGCGTGACCAATGCCATGACCATCGCCCGGGAAGAAATCTTCGGCCCGGTGCTGTCGCTGATCACCTTCGATACCGCTGAAGAAGCCTTGGCCATAGCCAATGACAGCATCTTCGGCCTGGCTGCCGGTGTCTGGACCAGCAACCTGAGCAAGGCTCACACCTTCGCTCGCGGCTTGCGCGCCGGCAGCGTCTGGGTCAACCAGTACGACGGCGGCGACATGACCGCGCCGTTCGGCGGGTACAAGCAGTCGGGTAACGGTCGGGACAAATCGCTGCACGCGTTCGACAAATACACCGAACTCAAAGCGACCTGGATCAAGCTCTAATACTTCTACAACGGCGGCCGCCGGCACATGCCAGCGGCCATCGGAGAAACCTATGAAACAGACTCATGTAAACAGCTACTACGCCGCAACCCGCAACTTCACCGGCGACTTCCCGGTGCTGGAACAAGCGGTGGATTGCGACGTCTGCATCATCGGCGCCGGCTACACCGGTTTGTCCTCGGCGCTGTTCCTCGCCGAAGCCGGCTACAGCGTGACTGTGCTCGAAGCCGCCAAAGTCGGTTTCGGCGCCAGCGGTCGCAACGGCGGCCAACTGGTCAACTCCTACAGCCGCGACGTCGATGTCATCGAAGAGCGCTACGGCGACAGAACCGCTGAAGTCCTCGGTAGCATGATCTTCGAAGGCGCCGACATCATCCGTCAGCGCATACAACACTACGACATCCAGTGCGACTACAAGCCGGGCGGCATCTTCGCTGCGCTGAACAAAAAGCAGCTCAAAGGCCTGGCCGAGCAGAAAAGCAGCTGGGAGCGCTACGGCAACAAGAACCTGAAAATGCTCGACGCCGCGGACATCAAGCGCGAAGTCGGCAGCGACAACTACGTCGGCGGCCTGCTCGACATGCAGGGCGGCCACATCCACCCGCTGAACCTGGCCCTCGGCGAAGCCTCGGCCATCATCGGCCTGGGCGGCAAAATCTACGAACAATCGGCGGCGGTGGAAATCACCTACGGCGAACCGATCACCGTGCGCACCGCCAAAGGTGTGGTCCGCGCCAAATACCTGTTGATCGCCGGCAACGCCTACCTGCCGCAGGGCCTCGACAATCGCGTGACCGCCAAAAGCATGCCGTGCGGTTCGCAAATCGTCGTCACCGAACCGTTGTCAGAGAAGGTTGCGCGCAGCCTGATCAAAAACAACTACTGCGTCGAAGACTGCAACTACCTGCTCGACTACTACCGCCTCACCGCCGACAACCGCCTGCTGTACGGCGGCGGCGTGGTCTACGGCGCGCGCGAACCGGATGACATCGAACAGCTGATCAAGCCAAAAATCCTCAAGACCTTCCCGCAACTGAAGGACGTGAAGATCGACTACCGCTGGACCGGCAACTTCCTGCTGACCATGTCGCGCATGCCACAATTTGGCCGCATCGAGAAAAACGCCTACTACATGCAGGGCTACAGCGGCCACGGCGTCACTTGCTCGCACCTGGCCGGCAAACTGATCTCGGAAATGATCCGCGGCGACGCTGAACGCTTCGATGCTTTCGCATCCTTGCCGCACATGCCAATGATCGGCGGCCGCACCTTCCAGGCCCCGCTCACCGCCATGGGCGCCGCGTACTACGCACTGCGCGACCGTTTCGGCATCTAACCCAACACAACCCTGTAGGAGCAGAGCTTGCTCGCGAAGACGGCGGCACATCCGACATCGGTGCTGTCTGACACACCGCCTTCGCGAGCAAGCTCTGCTCCTACATTGGATCCATGGCAGGCACAAAATGTACGTGCAGCAGAGGTCAAAAACTGTGGGAGCGAGCCTGCTCGCGATGACGCCATCCGGTTCCCCATCAATGCCAACTGACCCACCACCATCACCAATAACCATGCGCCTACAGCAACACCCCCAAACGTGATTTAATACCCGCCTTTCAAAATTACGGGACAGGGAAGCGGTACTTTCGCGGCCAAAAGTCGCCCGCCATCCACCCCCATAACCCTTAAGTTTTCCTTGCATAAGGCTGTCATGGACACGGGCTCACGACTCAAATTAGTACGCGAAAGCTACAAACTGTCCCAGCGCGAGCTGGCCCGGCGTAGCGGCGTCACCAATGCCACCATCTCCCTGATCGAACAGAATCGCGTCAGTCCCTCCGTCAGCTCCCTGAAAAAACTGCTCGAAGGCATACCCATGTCTTTGGCGGACTTCTTTACCTTTGATCAGCCGCCGCGTGAACATCAATACGTGTTCCGCGCTAACGAACAGCCGGATCTTGGGCGTCATGGGCTGCGGTTACTGCTGATTGGCGCTTCGGTGCCGAGCCGGCAGATGCGATTGCTGCGCGAGCAATACGCGCCAGGGGCGAGTTCAGGGGAAGAGCCGATTGTGCATTCGGAAGGTGAGGAGTGTGGGCTTGTGACTCGTGGGACTGTTGAGTTGACGGTGGATGGGCAAATCAGTGTGCTCAACGCGGGGGACGGCTATTACTTCCCGACAACCTTGCCGCACAAGTTCCGCAACATCGGCCAGGATGAGGCGGAAATCATCAGCGCCAACACTCCGGCGAACTTCTGATATCAATAGCGGGCGCTAACCTCTAGCAGGTGCCGAGGTGCGTCCGCGATCAATACCCATTCCGAATGGAAGCAGCTGCTTCAGGAATTTTCAAAGTAAATGGACTTCACATCATGACCACACCCCGCATCCGCCCCCTCGCACTTTGCATCTTCCATCACGATGGCAAGATACTGGTCAACGAAGCCCGCGACCCCATCACTGAAAAGCCATTCTTCCGCCCAATCGGTGGCGGAATCGAATTCGGTGAAACCAGTGCCCAAGCCGTTGTACGAGAAGTACAGGAAGAGCTCGGTTTGCCCATCACCGATGTTCGCTTGCTCGGCACGCTTGAAAGCCTATTTACGTATAACGGCACACCAGGGCACGAAATCGTGCAGGTGTACGACGCGAAGTTTGTGGATGCCAGAGTCTATGAGTTGTCGCACTTGAATGCTCAAGAAAGCGATGGTGCGGCCTTCGTTGCGAAGTGGCTTCCTTGTGCGAGCTTTACTGACGAACAGCCGTTGGTGCCTGATGGGCTATACGAGCTGCTGAAGAAAGTCGAGCTTTTGGACTGACACCCGTTACCGGATAACTTCGGATCAATCAGCATCAGGCTGTTTCTTGATAAGTCATGGGGATGAATGATGAGAGTTTTAGTGTTGCTATTAATGCTTGGTTTTGGTGGTCAGGCATTTGCCAGTTGCTACGGCATCGATAACAACGATCAGCGCATATTGTGCGAAGCCAGGAATAGCGGTGGCAGTTGCGGCGGTATCAACGACAATGACCTTCGCAGAAGTTGTGAGGCAGAGACCAGTGGCGGGAGTTGTTATGGTATTAACGATAATGATCGGCGCATATTGTGTGAAGCCAAGAAGGGTGGCGGGAGCTGTTACGGTATTAATGACAATGATCTTCGCAGAAGTTGTGAGGCGCAAACCAGTAATGGAAGTTGCTATGGAATTAACGATAACGATCAGCGCGTAATGTGTGAAGCTCGGAAGGGCGGCAGCTGTTATGGTATTAACAGCAATGATCTGCGGGTTCAATGCGAAGCTATGAAACACTGAGGGTGAGGCCTGAAAAAAAAGGTGACAGATCTATTTTTTAAATAGATCTGTCACCTTTTTCGGGTTTAAAGCCACTATGTCATTGCGTAAGGGTTCTGCACTGATTGCGCATATCGTCGTTTTTGATGTTGTCGCAACCACTACCGCTCTGTTTGGCTTCGCACAAATTACGTTTATCACTATCGCGAATGTTATTGCACCCGCTACCGGTTGTTTCTCCTTTGCAAGCATTTCTCATGTCGTCGTTTTTGATGTTGTCGCAACCACTACCACTTTGCTGGGCCCTGCAATAGGCACGCTCGTCATTATCTTTGATGTTTTCGCAGTTGGCATAGGTGTACCCACTGAATATCAACAAAATCAAAAGAATGGCTCTCATCATTGGCATCCATGATTTGTCAGGAAGCAGCCTGACGCTGATTGATCCCGAATTTTTTTTCATTTGCGCGCCATCATATCGACATCACTCTGCACAAAAGTTCCGTGATGAAAAACTATTTGAGGAGGCTGTCAAAAAACCAGGAAAGTGCTCTATTCATGCTGTACAGCGTGCGTAAGAAGGTGACTAAAAAGGAATAGGTCGGCCACCTTTTTTACTAGCTACCCCTTGTAGATGCTAACTGAGTACAGGCCAGGGTTAAGTCCCGGACAGCCGCAGATAAGGAGTTACGAGATAACAAAAACCCGCGTCAACGCGGGTTTTTTGGGATGAAATTCAGTCACTGACCATTGGAGGTATCAACCCCCCGCTGCTCAATCACCCGAAACACATCACTCACATCCTGGAGCAAAATCCGGGCGATGTTGGCGACGGTGTTGATGTCGTTTTCGGCGTAGTCGGGGAGGCTGGTGCAGCCCATGAGCTGGAGGTAGGGGAGGACCGCGTTGAGGCGTTCGCTGACGACGTTGTGCAGTTCGCGGATTGGGGCGTGGCTGTCGATGACTAGTACGGGGTAGTCGGTGGCGAATTGGGACATGGGGGTGAAGCGGCGGGGCGGATTGTTCATTGGCATAAGTAAATCTTCCTCGTATTTAAAAGAAGAGCTGCCGCCATTCGCTGCGAAACGAATTGGGTGGCAGCTGTGTGCGGGTTCGCAGACCAAGGATACGAGGAGCCCGGCAGACCCGAAGGCCTCCCACACACAGCCACCATAAAACGGGTTTCGGGCACTGTTGCGGCCGTCATTCCATTTATGGTGCTGCGTTCTACACGTATCTTAAAGGCTGCGAAACCCCTCATCGCTGACCTGTATCTGCGACTGGCCGAAACTATAGGCGCCCATTTTGGCGCTCACAACCGGGCTGTAGGACGCTTTGGCGGTCTTTGGAGCAAGGCTCAATGCCACTGTTTACGGGGTTTTCACGGCATTCCGAGGGGGGTGGAGTGCCGTGGGAAATCGGGGGCAGGTTTTGGGGTCGATTCGCTGCTTACTGGGAACAATTCCCCTCGTTACAAAAGGTAAATTCCTACACGATTTTCGGATGTCAGGTTTGTGAAATCGGGTGGGCTGAAAGGTGTGACAGTGAATGTTGGTGTTGAATGTTAGGGCCTCATCGCGAGCAGGCTCACTCCTACAGGGTGGGCGGGGTAGGCGGGCGCATTGTTGCGTCCGCCTGTGATTGCTTTATGCCGCGTGACCGATCACTTCGATGATTCGCTTTGCGATGTAGTCGACGTGGGTTTCCAGGGCGAAGTGTCCGGTGTCGAGTAGTTCGACTACGGCATTGGGGTTGTCGCGTTTGAATGCCTCTGCGCCAGGCGGGATGAAGAAGGGGTCGTTCTGGCCCCAGATGGCCAGGGTTGGCAGTTGGGTCTCGCGGAAGAAGCGCTGAAAGTCCGGGTAGCGTTCGAGGTTGTTCGCGTAGTCCAGGAACAGGTCGAGCTGGATGTCTTTGTTGCCCGGCCGCTCCAATAGCAGCGCGTCGAGGGTGTAGGACTCGGGAGCGATGAGTTCAGGCGTGCTGACGCCATGTTCGTATTGCCAGCGCGTGCCTTCCAGGTGCAGGACTGCGTCGGCGATGACCTGGCGATTTTCGGCCGACGGTTCTGCCCAGTAGGCTCTGATCGGTGCCCAGGCATCGCCCAATCCTTCCAGATACGCGTTGCCGTTTTGCGAGATCAGTGCGGTCATTCTTTCGGGATATTTGACTGCCAGTCTCAGGCCGGTCGGTGCGCCGTAATCGAAGACGTACATCGCGTAGCGTTTCAGTCCCAGTGTCTCGACGAAATGCCCCAGCGTTTCTGCCAGTGCGTCGAAGGTGTACGCGTATTTGCGCTCGGCGGGCACTTCGGTGAATCCAAAGCCGGGCAGGTCCGGGGCGATGATGTGGAAGTGGGCTGAAAGCAACGGGATGAGTTGGCGGAACTGGTGGGACGAGCTGGGAAACCCATGGAGCAGAAGGAGGGTCGGCTTGGCCGGTTCTCCTGCTTCCCGGTAGAAGACGCGAACGCCGTCGACGTCGGCAAATGTGTAGCGGATGGGTGCAGTGGTGGTGGTCATGATGATTGGCCTCGTAACCGCATGGATGAGATCAAGCCGGTTTTCGAGATTAAATCTGGCACGAACAAAGTAACCTGTCAAAATGATTTTGATAGGTTATTGTTTTTCGCCCTCAAGCATCGATGACTTTCTTTTGCCGCTCGCGGTGGGCCGCTGCTTTCGCTCGGTTGCCGCAGACCGCCATGCTGCACCAGCGGCGTTTTCTGCCTCGGGTGTGATCGACGAACATCAGGGTGCAGCTCGGTCCTTCGCAACATTTCACGTTGGTGAAATCTTCCTCACTGACGAACTGCGCGAGCACTTCGCCCAGTGGCAACAGCAGGGAATCCGGGCTGCGCCAGCGGCGCTTCAGTTCCCAGGCGAGCTTTGGTGTTTCGCCGTGCTGTAGCGTGATCTGGGTGTATTTTTCGTCCCGTTCGAGCAGGCGATTCAAGGCCTCTAGCTCTGTCAGGGCCGAGGCTTCAAGCGGTTTTCCTTTGTATTTCAGGACAAAGCCGCGAAACCATTCGCGCAATGACCGTGCCTGCGCTGCGACGGTTTCCAGCTCGCCAGGCATCGCTTGTGCCTGAAGCCGTTGCAGTATCTCGTCTTCCACCCAGCCCGATTGTTTCAGCCATTCAAGCCAGCTGTTGCCGTCGTCGATCCAGTCGACGGGTTCATCGACCGGCGTTGCTATCGAGTTCAGAAAATCGAGAGCGGCGGCGTCGGCGACGAAAATGGCCGGTCCACGGGGAGTGCTGTTCATGAGGATGTCCGCTAAAGCCTGGATTGATAAGGTTTAGCGTAACCACTCAAAATGCATTCGACAAGTTACTATGTTATTTGTAACCTCTTCGTTGTGTTCGGTGGGGTTACTGAATGGGCTCAATTCTTGACCTGCTGATTCCTCCCATAAACATCCTCCAACCGCTCAATATCGTCCTCACCCAAATAACTCCCGGACTGCACCTCAATCACCTCCAGCGGAATTTTCCCGGGGTTGGCCAGCCGATGCACCGAAGCAATCGGAATGTAGGTGGACTGGTTTTCCGTCAGCAGGAAGACCTTTTCATTGCACGTCACCTGGGCCGTGCCGGAGACCACGATCCAGTGTTCGGCGCGGTGGTGGTGCATTTGCAGGGACAGTTGCGCGCCCGGTTTGACGGTGATGTGTTTGACCTGGTGACGGATGCCGTTGTCCACCGAGTGGTAGCTGCCCCAAGGGCGATACACCGCGCAGTTGTTCTGGGTTTCCGAGCGATTTTGGGCGTCGAGTGCGTTCACCAGTTTTTTCACGTCTTGCACGGTGTCGCGGTGCGCGACCATCAGTGCATCTTCGGTTTCTATCACGACGAGGTCTTCCACCCCGAGCAGGGTCACCAGTTTGCTGCTGCCATGGACGAAGCAATTGCGGCTGTTGTAGCTGACGACATCGCCCTTGAGCACATTGCCGTCGGTGTCCTTTTCGTGCACATCCCACAGCGACGACCAGCAACCGACGTCACTCCAGCCGGCGCTGAGCGGGACGACCCAGGCGCGGTGGGTGCGTTCCATCACCGCGTAGTCGATGGAGTTGTCCGGGCAGCATTCGAAGGTGACGCGATCGATGCTGGTCACGCCTTCGCTGCTGGGGCTGCGCTCCAGGGCCATCACGCAGGTGTCGTACATGTCCGGTTCGTGAGTGCGCAGCTCTTCGAGGTAGCGGCTGGCACGGAACAGGAACATGCCGCTGTTCCAGAAATATTCGCCGGAGCGGACAAATTCGGCGGCAGTTTGCTGGTCCGGTTTTTCGATAAATTGCTCGACCTTGAAGGCATGGGCGTCCGCATCGCTGCAGTCGGCCTTGATGTAGCCGAAGCCGGTTTCCGGACGTGTCGCCGGAATGCCGAACAGCACCAGATTGCCTTTGAGCGCCTCTTGCTCTGCGTGTTCCAGTGTGGCGCGCAAGGCGGGGACGTCGCTGATCACATGGTCGGCCGGAAGGACCAACATGAGCTCATCGCGGCCTTCGGCAATCAGCTTGAGGGCTGCCAGCGCCACCGCCGGTGCGGTGTTGCGGCCGAAGGGTTCCAGCAGGATCGCCTGCGGCGTGCAGCCGATGGCGGCAAGTTGTTCGTTGACCAGGAAGCGATGCTCCTGATTACACACCACGATCGGTTTGCCGATACCGTTGAACGCCAGGCGCTGCAGGGTTTGTTGAAAGAGTGATCCTTCGCCGGCCAGGCTCAGGAACTGTTTGGGATACAACTTGCGTGACAATGGCCACAACCGGGAACCACTGCCCCCGGACAGAATGACTGGAATCATTTTTCTTTCCTCCCACACCTTCATCGTTCGATATGAAGGCGCTTCGAACAGCGAAGGACTGCCTTCCATTATTTGAAACACAAGCTCAATTCAAAGTGGCCGCAATCAGGGGCGTGCCGGCTGTTGCACCTGGTCTTTCTGGTCTGCAAACAGCTGGGTGATGTCGCCGCCCAGGCGGTAGTTTTTCATCGGTTCGACCGATTGGCGCCAGCGGTTGGTTTGCGCTGAGCAGTCGTATAGGGCGCAGTACGGTTCCAGCCAGGCAAACTTGCCATCCTCGTTGAGGTCTTCGAGTGCTTGCTTGTGGCCGGTCTTGCGTTCGAACAAACCTGGATTCTTGATGCCTTCTTCCACGCGCGTCGCCAGACGCCGCATGGCGCCGTGGTTTTCTTCGCGCAGGTCGACGCCGTTGGCTTGGGCGAAGGAGGCGATCATCATCAGCGGCCCCATCGCGTAGTTATGGTAAGCCAGTGCGCGGGTGTCGCGGCCCAATTCGTTGGGCAGGTATCCATCTGCATCGACCTGGGACGCGCCGATGCGAAACTGTGCGACGGACCAGTCGAACAGGTCGCGCCGGTCAACCACCACCGAGGCCGCCATGACGGACCATGCCGCCCAATACTGGTGATTGTTGAGGCGGTCCAGCGGTTGGTCGCGCCAGTCCCGCACCACCTGTTCGGCGAGCTTGCCGATCCAGGCTTCGATTGGGCGGGTCTGCGCTTCACGGCCCTTCAATGGCTGTGATTGCGAAAACTTGAGCCGCAGGTACGCCGAAGAAATACTGCCCAGCGCCCATTTGCGCATCGACTTGCCGGTGTGGGTGTAGGTGGTGCTCAGCAGCGCCTGCGCCTTGGCCCAATCGCCCAGCCAGCTCAATGTGCAGTCCACATGACCGGGGCGGCCGAGCCGCAGATAGGCGGCGACTTGTTTGTTGACGCCTTTTTCCAGTTCGTTGATATCGCCGGACATTTCTTTGTAGCGTTTGTTGGACTCTGCGTTGAGCTGATCCCGAGCCTTGCCCGAACCTTCGTATTTGCTGGGGATCAACAGGTCGCCGGTATAGGGTTTGGGCGTCGCCGGACAGCTCTGCGCGTCGCCCTTTTTCTCCGTGGCCGGTGCGTAATAGCCCTGTGGTGGGCGAAGTTGTGCGGCCGCTTGCATGATCGGCCCCATCAGAATGAAGGCCACGCCAATGGCGGCCCAGTGTGCCGGGCGCATCAGTTTTCCTCCGTCTGCGCGGTGCGCAGGGTCGGTGCTGCCGTAATGGCGGGTTTGACGCACAGTCGGGTTGAAAGCCCTGTGGTGGTCATACCCGGCGGCGGTTGCACGTCCATGGAAAGAAGCGTCTGTTCGCCCCAATCCCCGTCGCCGCGCAGCTCGAAGGCGAAGCGGCCCTGGGTATTGACCGTCGGCGAACGGCTCAAGCTGAGGTTTTCCTGGCGACCGTTCAGGTAGGTCAGGGTCGCGTTCAACAGACGCACGCCAGGATCCGCGAACTTGAGGTCGACCTGATAACGATTGCCCTTGATCGGATACACGTTGCCGCCACTGCCGTTGAACAACACTTGATTGCGCCCGCTGTGCAGGGTCGCCTGGCTTTTGAGCAGCGGGGACTGGTTGTCGCAGCCATCGCTCAGCGCCGCCATTGCCTGGCGGTAGAAGCTGGGTTTGCCAAGGCTGTCGAGGTTGTCGGTTTCCCACACCAGCACCGCCGGCGGGGCGTTCTGGAAGTCGTCGCCGAGCAGGTAGGCGATCAACGAATCATCGTAGCCACCGCCCGGTACGCTGAAGTTGCGGACCGGCGTCTCCAGGTATTGTTCAAGGAAACCGGGAAAGTTGAACAGCTCGCTGCTGGCGCTGGTGCCGATCAGTGCGACCTTGGCCGGCCCCTTGGCATCGCCTTGGGCGCGGGTTTGATATCGGGTCACATACTGCGCCGCATAACCGTTGCCGCAGATCTGTGCGGCAGCTTTTTGCAGCGTGCCCGAGCGCCCCAACAGGCCGGCCGGTTGGCTGGCGAAGACCTGATGCGGCAACGCCTTGAGCACATCGTTGCCCTTGAGCGTCTGGGCCACCAATTGGGCGCTGCGGTCGGCGCCATAGGGCGTCCAGTTGTGATCGCCCTTGAAGTAGAAGGGCTGCCCGGCGGGCTGTGGCGAACTCAGCAGGTTGGCAAAGTCGGGCGCCAGAATACCCAGGCCGCGCACCCGGTCCAGGGTTTGCAGGTAGTTTTGCCGGGCCTTGGCCTGATCGAAGCTGGCCAGTTCCAGCGGCGTCAGGCGGTCGGCGTGCAGCAGGCCGCGACTGGGTGGCATCACCAACACCAGTTCGACCCCGCGCTGGGCGAGCCCGTCGCGCAGGCGCTTGAGGGCTTTGTAGCCGCTCTCATCGAGGCCGAAGTCGGTGCGCAAATCGCTACGGGTGCGGAAGAGCCATTGGTCCTTGGCCTCCACCAGCGTCGCGTAGTTTTTCAGCTCCGGTGGCTCGTAATATGTCGCCTGCGCCGCTTGCGGGCACAGCTGGCAGCAGGCCTCGGCCGTGTACTGCGGCTGCGCCTGTGCCCCCATCGACATGGACAGCAGGCCAAGCGCGGCAAATCCATGAAAGGTGTTCATCGGCAGGCTCCTCACAGTGTCTCGGGCAGAATCAATGCGGCGGCATGGCGGCGCAGGAGGATGTCCATCAAGTCGCCCTGGACGTCCCCCAGCAAACCGGTAAAGGCCAGGCCGTCCTGTTTCTGCGGCGCGAGAAAGGTCAAGTCATAGAGTTCCAGGCGCGAGGGTGAAAACACGGCGATGGGGCTGGAACCGTTGCCGATCAGCTTGCCGCCGACCACGGTGAGCGACAGTTTGGCTTCGTAAGGGTCTTCCTTGAGATCGCGGTCGGTGCCACGCAAATCCTTGGTGTGGCCATAGATCCCGGTCAGGGCGTTGGCCATCAGCTCGTTTTCGTACAGGCGCACGCCGGTGCTGTTGCGCACACGGATCCCGTGTCGATCATTGTCCGCCGCGCGGTTGCGCCAGATCAGGTTATTGCCGCTCTCGTACAAGGTGATGCCGTCGGAGCGGTTTTTGTAGGTTTCGTTGTAGGCCAGCAGGTTATTGACGCTGGAACGGTCCAGGACGATGCCCGACAGATGATTGTTGTAGGTGCGGTTGTAGATGATCCAGCTGTCGTTGACCTCGCGCGAGAGGATGATGCCGTGCTTCTTGTGGGTATCGAAGACATCGTTATGTGCAATGATCAGCCGGCGCGAACGGTCGTGCGGGTCGATGCCATATACGATGTTTGCGCGATAGGTGTTGCGCAGAATCACCACGTCGTCGGCCTCGTAGCAATAGAAGCCGAAATAGTTGTCGATGAACTGCGAATTGATCAGCCAGCCGGTCGGTTTTTTGCGCTTCATCTTCGGCGCCATGCTCGGGCTGTACTGGGAAATACTCACCCCATAACTCTTGCTCTCGGTGTAGCCGAAGCTGGTGATGGTGCTGTTGACGATGTAGGTTTCGGTGCCGCCCCAGGAAATCAGGAACGGGCGAAACGTTTCCTCTTTTTTGAACCAGGCCGGGCTGTCATCTTTCTCGCTCCAGGCGCTGACCTTGGTATCGGTAATGAACAGTTTGCCGTCGTTGACCAAGAAGGAACCGCCGTCCTGGGACAAGCGCAATTCCTTCACCGATTTGTCGATATGCAGCGTCCCGCCGGGACGAATGACGATCGGCAAGCGCGCCAGAAACACCCCCGGTGCGGTCTCGCGCAGGGCTGTCTGCGGCAGACTGCGTGCCAGTTGCGTCAGGCTCATGTAGCCACGGTCGATGAAGATCGCCACGGGCATTTGCTTCTGGCGCACCACCCATTCCTTGAAGCGGTCCTGGCCGCCGATGAACTCATCAAGCGCGTTCTCCTTGAGCATCGGCTGGATCAAGGCACGGCCGGCGGGCTTGTAGGCAATCTTCGCGGCGACTGCCTCGGCGGTATAGCCGGACAGGTCGGGCATTTTCGGTTCCTTGATAAGCAAAGGCTTTCCGGGAGCTTCGGTGATGGTGTAGCGCGGTATCAGGACGTCGCCCGCCGTGGCACCTGCCGTCTGCATCAACAGCATTGCGGCGAGCAACAGTCCTATCTTGACGACACGGTCCATAAGTCTCACTCATCCAAAAGGCAGCCGGTTGTGATCAATGCGCCGTTGCCCGCGATGGCTTCAGCGCGGGCAGCCACCGGGTCCTAGATTTTCCAGACGAAATCGATGAACGCCCGGTGCATGCTCGAATCGGTGTCGTTGGCGTAGGCGTCACCGGGGAAGAACACGCCCAGGCGCAGGCGGATCAGTGCCGAGGGTTCGTCGACCCAATCCACCATGCTCGCGGGCAACAGGCCTTGCTTGAAGTACTTGGTCATGACCAGATCGACTTCCTGACCGAGGTCCTTCTCGCCGTCCACCAGCGCCGCATTGATGATCCCGTCGTCGCCGGTTTCCGTCTGGTCGTCGACCCGCCAGAAGCGGTGGTAGACGAGGCTGGCGTCGTAGTCCTCGCGATACGACCAGGCGCCGAACAGCGTTGCTGTCTGGAGGTTGCTCAGTTCACCGCGAAAGGCTTCGCCGAAGCGGTGTACCCGTGAGCGCGTGCCGGTGTAGTTGGAGCGGTTGCTTTGCAGGCCGGTTTGCTGGAACTGGTTCTCCTGGTCGTTGCCGCCGCCATCGCCACGGGCGGCGGCAGCACCGAGGCGCCAGGCGTCATCGATGTTCCAGCGCAAGCCCAGGTCCGCGGCCCAGGAATTGACGTCGCCGCTGGTGTGGCCTGTCGCGATTCGATCGCCGGAAGGGACGATCACGCTGTTGAGGTTGTCGCGATCGCCGGTCAGCCAGGTTGCGTTGATCCAGTAATTGAGCGGCATCGTCGAGCGATAGTTGTAGCCGTCACCGTTCGCTTCAAGGCCGACCCAGGTCAGGCTGCCGGTGGTGGTCTTGTCGAGTGTGTCGAGTCGGTCACCGGGGTCCGGCAGATTGCCGCTGTCTTCCGAGTGATGTACGCGCAGGCCGACCCAATTGTTGGGCGTCCATTGCGTAGAGATGTCGGCGAAGGCATGGGAGCGGTCTTTGTCTTCCGGTGCCAGGTCGTCCAGGTCGGTGCGGTAGTCGGAAAAGCGTTGAGCGGCGCCGACGTGGCTGCGCAGCAGCGTGGTTTCGAAGGTCCAGTTGAGCGCTTCGATGTTGGTGTCCATCCACTCGCCGCTGTCCTCACGCAGACGCTGGCGCCCCAGGCGCAGATGCTCGCCCGGATAGGCCGTGATGCCCGAATAGTCGACCCAGAATTCGCGAAGCGCCAGGTAGCTGTCATCCGCTTCACGGGTGTTGCTGTCGTCGACGCCGTTGTTCACGGTGTCGGTGTCGATGGTGTCGGTCGCCGCTACCGCCTGGCCCATCACATAGGCACTCCAGTTGCCCCATTGGCCAAAGGCCCAGGGGCGCAGGTCGAGGCCAATATCGTTGAGGGTGCCACCGGGTGCAGTGCCCAGGTCCCGGTCGTCCTGCGACTCGCCGGTAATCTTCACATCGAGGCCGAAATTCTTCGGCGCCACTTCCGCCGCCAGCACCAGACCGGCACTGCACATCAGCGAAACTCCCAGACCATAACCTGCCAACAGTGCTTGTTTCATAGTAAGTCCTGTCCATTTTCCGGAGTTTGCAGCCTGGCGAGAGCCGCGCCCGTCAGACGGGCCTGAGCTTCTTCCTCAAGTAAGGGCTGCGCGATTTTCCTCTCTGCCGGGGTCATCCCCGACTGCACGGCCGACAGCACTGGCCCCGCATTTACCACGCCCTGGCGTTGCGCGAGTTGCGCAAAGACAAAGGCATTGATTCGATTGACCTTGACCCCGCGTGAGTCGGAAAACATGTGCGCCAGCGCCAGGTCGGCATTGGGCGAACCGTTGCGCGCTGCCAGCAGCAAGTGTTGCAGCGCTTTCTGTGGTTCGACCTGGCCCAGATATCCGCGCCGGTACAACTGGCCCAGGTAGTAATGCGCCCCGACTTCACCGGCGGCGGCCGCCTTGAGCAGGTGCTCTTGCGCCAGGCGCGGGTCCTGCGGCAGCCATTTGCCGAGGTAATACAGGCGCCCGGTCAGCAGTTCCGCCCGTGGATCGCCCGCTTCGCGCCCGCGCTGCAAGGCCGAGAGCAATTGCGGCGCATCGCCTTGGGCGGGGTAGTCGTCGATCAGCCGCGCCAGGCTGGTCCAGGCCGGTGGATAGTCGGGTGCCAGTTCTTCGAGCAGGCGCTGGGCGCTTTGCGGATCGGCCGGGCCTTCGAGTGTCGGCGTCGACAGAACGCGCGCCACCGACTCGACCCGCAAGGGCGCGACTCGTCCCTCGCGCCAACCCTGGCGCAACTGCGCCAGCAAGTCGGCTTGCGCCTTGGGCTGGGCGCGCATCCGGTTGATGGTGGCCAACTCCACATAACAGGCATCGAGTAATGCCAATCGCGCCCGGCACATCTGCTCGATCTGCGGCAGGTGAGCGTTATAGGTGCCCTGATTTCGGTAAATCAGGATTTGCGCCAAGTCGGCCTCGACAATGCCCTGGGCGCGCCAACTGTTGACCTTCTGCTGCGGATCCACCCCCGGCGTCAGTTGTGGGTAACCCAGGTACAACAAGGTCAGCGGCACCACTGCACTGAACTCGCCTTTGTCCAGTGCGCCTTCCAACAATTGCCGGGCCTCTTGCACTTGCTTGGGATCCGTCGGTCCCTGACGCAGCAACACGCGGCCCAGACGTGACTGCGCCTTGACCGATTCCGGCGCGGCCTGCCGGTACAATCCCTCAGCCTCTTTCAGACTCGCGGGGTCGCCCGCCGAGGCCGTCAAGTCGCCCATTCCGGCCTGGGCGTCGGCATAGCCGTCCTCGGCCAGCGGCGCGAAGTTCTTGCGAGCCGTTTCATAATCGCCGCGCGCCATGGCCTCGCGCGCCAAGCCTTGATCGGGGAGGGTGCCGCACCCATGAATCATTGTCAGGGCAGCGGCCAGCGCGGAAAACCGCAGCCCCGATCGCCATGCGCCGTTCATTTTCCGGCCGCCATGACTTTATTCGCCCAGGTGTTTTTCACCCAGGCATTGGCCGCCGAGGCACTCTGCACCCAGACATTGCCTTGCAGGTCTTCGATACTGACCTCCACCGGCCGCCCGGCCTGATCGGTTTGCAACGGGCTGTCAGGCTCAATGGTGACCCGCAGGTCCGAAGCCAGGCCGCCGTTGTCCAGCGCCACCGCAGTGATTTTGCCCGCGCGTGGCTGTTCTTCGCCGATCAACTGGAAGCTCACCGCCTTGCCGGGCTGGATCTTGGCAAAATTCTTGTAGGGGAAGCGCGCCTCGATGGTCGCCACACCGTCGATCGGCATCAACTCGTACACCGTGGTGCCCTTGCCGACGACCTGGCCGTCCGGCACCAACTGCGACACTACCCGGCAATCGCAAGGGCTGGTCAGCGAACCTTGCAGGGTTCGGCTGAACAGGCGCTCAAGGTTTTCCGGGGTCGCCTGTCCGGGCGGCAGGTTGCCTTTCATCACATCCAGCAGCGAGGCGGAAAAGGTCGCCAGCGGGGCGCCCTTGGCCACCACCGACCCGACTTTGACTAACGAGTTGACGCTGCCGTCGCGCGGCAGGCCGATCAACTGGCCGGGTACATTGACCCGCGCCGATTCGGCATGGGTGACGAAATAAATGCCATACAACTGGTGCACCACATAACCAAAGGCAAACAGTCCCACCAGGAACATCAGCAGGCTTACCGCGGTGGCCCGCACGCGAGCGAGAATGCCCATGCCGTGGCCGCTTTCGTGCTTTCGCGGCTTGGTGAAGTTGTCGCGCTGCTGGGTCGAGAGCATGTCCCCCAGGCTGATCACCCCGCCCGAGAGGTAAGAGGTGATCACGTAACGCAAGGCGGAAATCGCACGAGGGCGCAGGTTTTGAAACTCGCAACCTATGCGCTGCCCCTCGTCGTTAATCGAGCGCACGACAAACTCCACGTCGATGGCAAACCCCAGCGCATCGACCTGGAACACCAGTTTGCCTTTGTGTTGCCGGCCAACGATCAGCGTTGTACCCGGCTGACTCAGGCTGAATCCACCGGCTGACAAGTCGATCAGCTCGCAATCGAACGGCTCCCGGTCCGGCCCGTGAAACTTGATCCTCGCCGGCAGAGTCAGCCGCGCATGCTGACGCTGCACCTCCGACTCGTGCACGACATTGTCATCAACAGCAACAAAAGCTGTGTTCATAACGCGTTCCTTCCCATCGATTGAGTCCGATCCGGCACGGCCTGCCACGGCCCTGACACCTGCACTACACAATCCACATCAGCAGCGCGCAAAACACGCTGCCGGCCGAAAACGTCATGGCCCGCGACGACCAGGTATTGAACCAGCGCTGATAGCTCGCCAGCCCACGGTCGAGTTTGGTTTTCTGGCGCGTCCACGATTGCTGGTCGAGACGGAAGAACACATAGATCTTCACCATGGCGCCGACCAGCTGGTTGTAATAGAGAATCAGTGGATAAGCCGGGCCGACCGGGTGCCCCGACGCCAGCAACAGAAGACTCAGGATCAGGCGCGTCACGCCGATCCAGAGCACATAAATCAGCAAGTAGGCGATGCTGTATTTGAGGCTGGCAATGATCGCCACCGACGGCCCGAGCAGGCTGGCCCACATCGATACGCGTTGGTCGAGCAGCACCAGCGAGGTGAACCAGCCCAGCCGCCGCACGCCCAGGTGCAAGGCCCGTGAGTTCTGCCGCAGGTTATTGCCATACCAGCGGAACATCAGCTTGCGGCTGGCCTTGATGAAGTTCTTTTCCGGTGGATGCTCGACGGTGTTGATCGCCGCGTCGGGCACATAAAAGGTGTCGTAGCCCAGCCGCATCAGGCTGTACCAACTGGACTTGTCATCACCGGTCAAAAAGCGGAAACGCCCCAGGCGCCAGTGCTGCAGATAATCGCGCTCGACGTCTTGAATGAATCCGGGATCGGTCACCACCTGGGCGCGGAACACCGACATCCTCCCGGTCATTGTCAGCACGCGCTTGCCCAGTGCCATCGAGCACATATTGATGTGCCGCTGGGCGAACCGCAGCTTGTGCCATTCGCTCATCAGGTAGCTGCCGCGCACCTCGCAGAACTCATTGGTGGTCAACCCGCCAACGTTCGGAAAGAGCTTGAACCAGGGCACGGTCTGACGTACCAGCCCGGCGGAGAGCACGGTGTCGCCATCGACCACGGCCACCACTGCATCGGCGTCCGGCACGTGCCGGGAGATCGCCCGGAAACCATGGGCCAGGCCGTCGCGCTTGCCGGTGCCGGGAATCCGCACGAAGCTCAGCTTGACCTGCTCTGGCGGGGTATAGCTGTCCCAGAGTGCCTTGATCAGCAATTCATCGGCGAGCTCGACGATGGAACAGACCACCGTGGTCGGGTAACCACAACCGATGGCCTCTTCAATCACCGAGCGGTAAACCTGCGCCGTGGTCAACGCCTCGATCCGAAAACTGGTGACCAGCAAAAACACGTGCGACGGGTCGGCAATGCTGCCGAGCCGGGTGACTTTGCGTCTGTAGTAGGGGAACACCAGATAAAGGAACAGTAACCCTCGTATGTAATGGACAGCCCCCATCGAGTAGCGCCAGATGCCGACCGCCCCCAGCAACAGGAGAAAGTCCCTGGATTGGGGATCGAACACTGAGCGCGGCAGCAGCAGTGCAAGCCCCAGCAACGCGGTGACGTAAAACAGCCAGCCCGCCGCTTCGCGCAAGTAATCCCTGGCACCAGCCATACTTGTGACTCCTGTTCGATAAACCCGTATTGCCCGGGTTGCAGTTCGGTGACTCTCTTACCAGCAGATGCCTTCGAGCCGGTCGTCACTGGTGTGTGGCATGAAACCCACCAGGTCAACCACCTGCTTGCCCTCGGGCACCTCAAGCGCGAGGGCTCTGAAGGACTCGTCACCGTTGCCAAGCACAATCACCTCCGCCTCGTCGATCACCTTCACAAGGTCAGCGCGTAGCAGCGAAGCCAGGTGCGGAATCTTCGATTCGATGTAGTCCTTGTTGGCCCCGTAGATGCGCGCGTATTCAACGTTGCGGTCGAAGATATGCAGGTCGTAGCCCTTGCCGATCAACATTTCGGCCAACTCCACCAGCGGGCTTTCGCGCAGGTCATCGGTGCCGGCCTTGAAGCTCAGGCCGAGCAGGGCGATACGCCGCTTGCCGTAGCTGGTGATGATGTCGAAGGCTCGCTGAACCTGCGCCGCATTGCTGCGCATGATCGACGCCAGCAGCGGGTGTTCGACATCCAGTTGCCCGGCGCGGTAGTTCAGCGCACGCACATCCTTGGGCAGGCAGGAACCGCCGAACGCGAATCCGGGGCGCATGTAATAACGCGACAGATTGAGCTTGGTGTCCTGGCAGACCACGTCCATCACATCGCGACCGTCCACGCCGGCAGCCTTCGCGATATTGCCGATCTCATTGGCGAAGGTGACTTTGGTCGCGTGCCAGACATTGCAGGTGTACTTGATCATCTCGGCCACTTCGATACTGCGGCGCAGGAGCGGCGCGTCCAGCTCTTGAAAGAGCGAGGCGAGCAGGTCACCGCTGCGTTGGTCGAGTTCACCGATCACTGTCATGGGCGGACAGTTGTAGTCCTTGATCGCCGTGCTTTCGCGCAGGAACTCCGGGTTGATCGCCACACCGAAGTCGACCCCGGCCTTCTTGCCGGAACAGTCTTCCAGTATCGGGATCACCACATTCTTGACGGTGCCCGGTAGCACGGTGCTGCGCACCACCACCGTATGCCAACTGTCCTTGGTGTGCAGGGCTTCGCCGATCTCGCGGCAGACCGACTCTATGTAGACCAGATCCAGATCGCCATTCTTCTTGCAGGGTGTACCGACGCAGAGGAACGACATCTGCGTGTCCATCACGGCCGCCTTTACATCACTGCTGCCGCGTAGCCGCCCCGAATTCACCCCCTGTTCGAGCAGCGGTTCCAGGCCGGGTTCGACGATAGGCGATTTGCCCTGGTTGATCAGGTCAATCTTGACTTGCGAGACATCCACCCCGATTACGTCATGACCGCGAGCAGAGAGACAGCCCGCGCATACAGCGCCCACATACCCCAGACCAAATATGCTGATACGCATTGGTAAGTTCCCCATATACCCGGATTTCGGATGGCCATCGGCATGCCACACAGGCCGACAGTTGCTCTATTTGGCTAACTAAGCGGCAGTTTGGTTCAACTTGTTTTCGGGTCCTCAAACGCAGAACCAAGAGTGTAGACAAACATCTTCCTGGCACTGTCATTTTTTTTAACAGGAATTTCGAACAGTTCGCGCCAGCAATATAGAGAGTGGGGGTTACAAGGAGAGTGCCAAAAGACAATATGTGAATTGCGAATAAAAAATATCAACAAAAACAGATAGATATCTAACTTATTTCGTTTGGTCATATGAGTGGAATATGTATTTTTGCACCAATATCAGGCAGGTGACTATATCGTTTTTTTGAAGCGGCACTGGCGCGGTGCAACGCCAGCGTTACAATTTTGCAATCAGCCAGATCAATTTTTTATTAGAGTGTAAAGTTGCTGAAACATGTCAAATTTTCAATAACGGTTTTATTGGCGTTTTTATTATGCGTGATAGTCAATATCTTGGAGCTGCATAATATGATCAAGCAATAAAAAACCGCATTAATGCGGTTTTTTATTGCGGTTGAAATGTGGGGGAGTTAGAGGCTATTGGCCAGTTTCCCGGTGGAGAGGCGGCGCTTGTACGCGGTGTCGCGATTGGCCAGCCAGTAGTAGAGCGGCGAGGTGATGATCAGGCCCACCAGCCAGGACAGGTCAGCGCCATTGATGTGCTGCGAAATCGGCCCGACGTACAGCGGCGTGTTCATGAACGGAATCTGCACCACGATCCCGATCGCATACGCCAACAGTGCCTGCGGGTTGTACCGGCCGTAGATGCCACCATCGACTTTGAAGATCGAGTTGATGTCGTACTGGCCTTTGTGGATGGCGTAGAAGTCGATCAGGTTGATCGCGGTCCATGGCACCAACACCACGAGCAACACCAGCACCATGTCGACGAAGTGGCCGATGAAGTTGGCGGAGGCGCCGACGGCGGCGAAGCAGCAGGCGGCGAGGAGGATGATCGAAAGGATGGCGCGGCTTTTGGCGGTGGGGATCCAGCGGTAGGCGAAGGTTTGCACCAGGGTGATCAGCGACAGCACCGCGCCGTAGAGGTTGAGGGCGTTGTGGCTGATGACGCTGAGCAGGAACAGCACGAGCATCAACGGGCCGATGGAGCCGGTGGCGAGTTTGACGGCGTCCATGGTGTCCATGCCGACGGGCGTGGCGAGGACGGCGACTGCGCCGAAAATGAACGAGAGGCTGGAGCCGAGCACGGTGCCCAGATACGTCGTCCAGAAGGTTGCGGCGACGGGTACGTTGGCCGGCAGGTAGCGCGAGTAGTCGGAGACGTAGGGCGCGAAAGCGATCTGCCAGAGCGCGGCAAGGGACGCGGTGGCGAGCCAGCCGGAAATGTTGAAGCTGCCGCGTGTGAGGAAATCGGCGGTCTGCACGTGGGTGAAGATGTAGCCGAAGCCGAGCACGATACCCGCGCCGAGCACCCAGGTGCCGATGCGATTGAGTACGTGAATGAAGCGATAGCCAATGATGCCGATGATGCCGGAACCGAGGGCGCCGATGACGATGCCGACCGGCACCGGCACGCTGTCGACCACGCCATGCAGGGACTTGCCGGCGAGGACGATGTTGGAGGCGAAGAAACCGATGTACATGATGCCGGCGATCAGCACCACCAGCAGCGCGCCGAGGGAACCGAACTGGGCGCGGCTCTGGATCATTTGCGGGATGCCCATCTGCGGGCCCTGCGCCGAGTGCAGTGCCATCAGCACGCCGCCGACCAGGTGGCCGACGAGGATGGCGACAATGCCCCACACCAGGTTGAGGTGAAACATCTGCACGCCGAGGGCGCCGGTGACGATGGGCAGCGGGGCGATGTTGCCGCCGAACCAGAGGGTGAACAAGTCACGGGTTTTGCCGTGGCGATCTTCGGGTGGCACGTAGCCGATGGTGTGTTTTTCGATGAGTGGGGCGGGGGTTGTTGCTGCGGTAACCATGACGGACTCCAAGGCAATTTTGAGTACGTGGACGTACTTCGGTGAGCGCCGCGTGGGGCGACGCTTTTCTTGTTGGAGTTGATGATGTGCGGTGGGGTGGGATAGATAAATTAGTAGTTTTGTTGGTACAGACGTTAAAAAAAGTAGGCCCATGGGTCGCCCAAAAAACCTGTGGGAGTGAGCCTGCTCGCGATAGCGGAGTGTCAGGCAACAACAATGTCGACTGACACTCCGTCATCGCGAGCAGGCTCACTCCTACAGGGTTATTTGGGGTGTTCGGGATCGTTGCATCACCACGCCACCTGTAGGAGCCGGCTTGCCGGCGATAGCGATTGTGAGACCGCCATCGCCAGCAAGCTGGCTCCTACAGGGTTATTTGGGGTGTTCGGGGTCGTTGCATCACCACGTAACCTGTAGGAGCCGGCTTGCCGGCGATAGCGATTTTGGGGGCGCCATCGCCAGCAAGCTGGCTCCTACAAGGGCGACGTTATTGGCTGATGAACGCGAGCATTCGTTGCAGCATTTCATCGCAGCGGTTCAATTGTTCGAGGCTGACGAACTCATCCGGTTTATGGCCCTGATCCATGCTCCCGGGGCCACAAACAACGGTGGGGATTCCTGCAGCATCGAACAGGCCGCCCTCGGTGCCAAAGGCCACTGTTCCAAATTCCCTGGAACCGGAAAATGCAGCGATCAACTCAGCCGCTTCGCTGTGTGCATCCGTCGCCAATCCGGGATACGCCGACAACTCGCTGAAGCGAATCTCGCTCTGTTCACTGACCGCACGCATTCGCGGCAGCACTTGCTGCTCGGCGTAGGTTTTCAGTTCCTGTGCGACTTCACTCGGATCATGCGAGGGCAACGCGCGGATTTCGAAGTCGAAGCGGCAATCGGCCGGGACAATGTTCAGCGCTTTACCTCCGGAAATCACACCGGTTTGTACGGTGGAAAATGGTGGATCGAAACGCGCATCGTGATGCTCGGGCGCTTTGAGTCGGTTGCCAATCCGTCCCAACTCACCGATCAATTCGGCGGCGTACTCAATGGCATTGACCCCAAGCGGCGCATACGCCGAATGGCACGCCTCACCGTGAATATCACAGCGCATCGCCAGTTTGCCTTTGTGCCCGAGCACCGGTTTCAGCTCAGTCGGTTCGCCAATGATGCACAGCATCGGTTTGACCGGGCGGTGTTCCAGCGCTTTCAGCAACGAGCGCACGCCAAGGCAGCCGACTTCTTCATCGTACGAAAGCGCGATGTGCACCGGCAGTCTCAGCGAAGCGTTTACCAAGGATGGAACGAGGGCAAGCACGCAAGCAATGTAGCCCTTCATGTCCGCCGTACCGCGACCGTACAACTTGCCATCGCGCTCGGTCAGTTCGAATGGCGCAACGGTCCACGGCTGGCCATCGACGGGCACCACATCGGTATGCCCCGACAGCACGATGCCCGGCTTGTCCGCCGGGCCGATCGTGGCAAACAGATTGGCCTTGCTGCGCTGCTCGTTGTAGATCAGTTCACAAGGCACATCGAGACTCGCGAGATAGTCGCGGACAAACTCGATGAGCAGCAGGTTCGATTCGCGGCTCGTGGTGTCAAACGCCACCAGGGTTTGCAGCACGTCGCGGCTGCTGCTCATCGGTCGTCTCCGGCGACGCCGTAGCCGGGGGATTTGTCCGGGGCGAGGGCGCGGTCGATGTAGTCCTGGACTTGTGGGCGGTAGGCGTCCCAGAGTTTTTCCAACCCACCGATGGGGTCTTCATCTGCCCAGTCGACCCGCAGGTTGATGATCGGCCAGGTCAGTTCGCCGACCACCACCATCGCTGCCGAATGCACCGGCCCGGCTTCGCCACCGGCGGCAATGGCGGCTTTCATTGCGGCGAGCAGACGGTCGGCGAGTTGACCTTCGCCGTGTTCGAAGGCCTCGACCATCGCCTCGATCACGCCCCAGTTCGCGAGCATGTTGCCGGCGGCCACACATTGTTCGCCGGACACGGCGTTGTGGTTGCCCAGGGTTTGCGCGCCGCTGAAGTGGGCGGTCTGGCCGAGGTGGTCGATGGCGGTGATCTGCCGGTATTGGCTGTAGCCGTTGCGCGTGAGGACCTTGTCCAGCGCATCGAAGGGTGCGAGGCCTTGCTCCATCAGGGCGAGGACGTCCGGGCCGAGGGAGGGCAGGGTGATGTTTTGCGTGGAGACGGCGCCGACGCCCGGCAGCAGCCACGGGCAGCGGGCGCCGACGGCGATGCTGGAGGAACTGATGGCGATGCCGAACTGACCGGTTTCGGGGCAACGGGCGGCGATGGAGAAGGTCATGGGTTTTGCTCCTTGGCAAATGAGGTGTCTGGGCGGGCCTCTTCGCGAGCAAGCTTCGCTCCTACAGGAAATCCGGATCACCTGTAGGAGCGAAGCTTGCTCGCGAAGGCCGCGACGCGGTCTACTCGGGAATCACCGCAATCACATCAATCTCCATCAACCACTGCGGCTGCCCCAGCGCCGATACCACCAACCCGGTCGAAATAGGAAACACGCCTTTCAACCACTTCCCGACTTCCTGATACACCGGCTCGCGATAGCGCGGATCGATCAGGTAAGTCGTGGTTTTGACGATGTGACTGAGGTCGCTGCCAGCCTCTTCCAGCAACTGCTTGACGTTGCGCATGGCTTGCTCGGTTTGCGCACGCGGGTCGCCAAGGCCCACCAGACGGCCTTCGAAATCAGTCCCGACCTGGCCGCGGACATAAACCGTATTGCCGGCGCGGACCGCCTGGCACAGGTCATTGTCCAGGCTCTGGTTCGGGTAGGTTTCCTTGGTGTTGAACATGCGAATACGGGTATGGGTTGGCGTGGACATGTGAAGCTCCTGGAAAATGGCTTAAGCGCTGACAGTTTTTTTAGGGGCGAGCGAAACAACTTCCGCCTCGCGTTGCGCCGCATCGTGGTAGTCGAGGTACGAACGCTGAATGGCGATGTGATCCGCCACGTACTTGGCGTCATGCCAAACGCCCCAGATGAACGAAGAGCCGCGACGGGACTGCCAAGGCAAACCGAGGAAATACACCCCCGGTTCGCTCGACACACCGCGTTGATGCTGCGGCTTGCCTTTGTCGTCGAAGGCATCGACCTTCAGCCAGCTGTAGTCCGTGGCAAAACCGGTGGCCCAGATGATCGAGGTCACGCCGGCCTTGGCCAGGTCCAGCTCAAGAATCGGATGGGTCACGCAGTCCGGATCGGGGAAGGTGATGCGCGCTTCCGGTTCTTGGGGCAGGTCCAGGCCATTGCGTTCGATGTAGGCGTCGGCGGCGTTGAGCAGCGCCAGATAATTTTCGTCGCCACGCGCCAGGTTCTCGGCCAGGTTCGGCTGGAAGGTCGCCACGCCGCCGTTGAACGCCTGAGTCAGGCCGACCAGTGTCATGCCGCGATGAGCGAGGCCGCGGAAGTCCACCGTACGGCCGCCATGTGCGCCGCTGACCGCGATGGTCACGTGTTCGCGACCGGGCTTCATCGCCGCTTGATCCCACTCGCCAAGCACCCCCAGCCACCAGCAGAAATCACGGTTGCGATAGGCGCGAGGCGGGCGGTCGTGGGCGCCGACGGAGAGGTAAACCTGCTTGCCGGCCCGTTGCAATTCATCGGCGATCTGCACGCCGGACGAGCCCGCGCCAACCACCAGCACTGCGCCTTCAGGCAGTTGCTGTGGGTTGCGATAATCGGCGGAGTGGATTTGCAGGAAAGGCTGATCCTGCGGTGCAATCGGTGGGATGACCGGCCGCTGGAAAGGCCCGGTGGCGGCGACAACGCGGTTGGCCTCAATCACGCCTTCAGAAGTTTCGATGGTGAAGCCCGGGCGGCCAACGTTGCGTTCAACTTTCAGCACGTCCACGCCGGTGCGGATCGGCGCGTTGAATTTCTTCGCGTAGGCTTCGAAGTAATCGGCCACGCGTTCTTTCGGTGCAAATTCGTCGGGGCTGAGGTCGTCAAAATCAAGGCCGGGAAAACGGTCGTGCCACGCCGGACCATTCGCCACCAGCGAATCCCAGCGCCCGGTGCGCCAGCGTTCGGCGATACGGTTGCGCTCCAGCACCAGGTGCGGCACGCCGAGTTTGCTCAGGTGTTCACTCATGGCCACGCCAGCCTGACCGGCACCAACAATCAGCGTATCTGTTTTTATTTTTTCAGTGGTCATCTCTATACCCTTCGAGTTGGATTTAGGTCGCGAACGGCCTGCCATTTCTTGGGCTCAAGACTAGGGATGACCCTGTTATCGGTAAAATATTATTAAGCTGGCATTTGAGTATAAATAACTGATGCAGAGCGTTTGACTCAGCGCCTGTTGAACCCTCGTGCCGAAATATGGTTGTATAGTGCAACTATTTTTCAGGGGAGGCCTGAAGTGACCACTCATCCCGCTCTGGTTGAAGAAGTCCGCTCTGCGTCGCGCACGATGGTGCGTGAGTTGGGCTTCATGCGCGCCACACTGGCGGCGACCGACTACTCACCTTCAGCCGTACACGCGCTGCTGGAGATCGAGGCACACCTGGCGCTGACCGCCGCTCAACTCGTGCAATTGCTCGATCTGGACAAGTCCAGTGTCAGCCGCATGGTGGCCAAGCTCATCAAGGCCGGCGAGCTGGTGGAAAGCGCCGACAGCGATGGTCGCGTCAAGCGTCTGCAATTGACGAAGCAGGGCCGGCGCACGGTGGCTGCGATCCATGCTTACGGACGAACGCAGGTCCAAACGGCGCTGGAGCACTTGAATCCATCACAACAACAAGCGGTCGCCCAGGGGCTGGCGGCGTATGCCCACGCCCTGAATGCACACCGTACCGGCGAAAGAAAAGCGCCGGGCAACCCCGTCGAGATCAGCGCTGGTTACCGTCCCGGTGTCGTTGGGCGTGTGACTGAAATGCATGCCGCTTTCTACGCCAGGCACTCAGGGTTCGGGCAGTTTTTCGAGAGCAAGGTCGCCAGCGGCATCGCTGAGTTCGTGGGGCGTCTGGACCAGCCCTGCAATAACCTCTGGGTGGCGACAGTGAATGATCGCATCGTCGGCTCGATCGCCATCGACGGGCAGGATCTGGGCAACAACCAGGCCCACCTGCGCTGGTTCATCCTTGATGACGGTTGCCGTGGTGGCGGGGTCGGCCGCCAGTTGCTGCGCGAGGCCGTGGAGTTCTGCGACCGGTTCGGCTTCGAGGCGATTGAGCTGGCAACGTTCAAGGGCCTGGACGCCGCGCGTCGACTTTATGAAGCCGCAGGTTTTGAGCTGACCCACGAACAGCAAGGCAGTCAGTGGGGCAGCGTGGTGACTGAACAGCAATTCACCCGCCGCAGGGGAGGCGCAAGTCACCCGGTGAAGCTGTAAACTCCCCACACTTTTTACTTCCCCGAACAAGAGAACCCCATGGCGAACCAAGACATCACCTTCACCCCTGATCCCGACGCGGATTCCATCTCCTCCGACGTGGCCGGCTTCAACGGCATCCTGGTCTCCACGCAGATCCCGACTCGCGCCGACGGCAGCCTGGAACTGGGCGACATCACCCTGCAGAGCGAATGCACGTTGCAGGCATTGAAGGTCGCACTGGAGCGCGCCGGCAGTTCCATGGACCGCGTCATGCACCTGACCATCTACCTCACCGACATGGCCGACCGCGCCGCGTTCAACGAGGTGTACAAGCGCTTCTTCGCCAAACCGTGGCCGGTGCGTGCGGCAGTGGGCGTGGCCTCGCTGGCGGTTGAAGGCATGCGTGTGGAAGTGACCGCGATGGCAGCCAAGGGCTGAGCAAAATGGTAGGAGCTGCCGGTCGACGCTCGATTGCTCGCGATGAACTCCGGCGCAACGCGTTTATTCAGAAAACCTGCGTTATCGTTGGCCTCCATCGCGAGCAGGCTCGCTCCTACAGGGAAAGTGTTGGGCATTCTCATCATATTTATGTGATTTTGGTATTAGTGCTATCCGATTAGTACTGTTTATCAATCAATAGTCTGAGGGTAAGTTGCTTCTCTGCGTTTCTCGCCGAGAGTACCCCATGACCCATCCCGTTATTCTCTATCGTGTTTCAGCCCTGGCAAAGGCAGGCACTCTGTGTTTTGCCCTGTGCACCTCTGCGGTCGCCGAAGCGGACGAGCGCAGTCCGCTGGTTATCAAGGAGCAGGGCAGCGTGATTGCCGGCGGGAGGGTTGAGACTCAGCCGGGCATCTTTGACCCGTACAAGCCTGCCCTGTCTGATGGCCAAAGCTACCATGGCGACCATGTGTATGCGTTCTACCAGGTCCCGGTTGACGCTCGCCCGTTGCCGATTGTCATGTGGCATGGCGCGGGGCAGTCTGCGAAATCCTGGGAAACGACGGCTGACGGACGCGAAGGGTTTCAGAACATCTTCTTGCGTCGCGGCTTCTCCACCTGGTTGATCGACCAGCCGCGCCGTGGCGATGCAGGGCGCAGTCTGGTTGAAACGACGATCAAACCGGTGGCGGACGAGCAGATGTGGTTCAACCAGTTCCGCATTGGCCTGTGGCCCGACACTTTCGAGGGCAGCCAATTCCCTCGGGGGCCGCAGGCGCTGGAGCAGTTCTTCCGCTCGATGACACCCAACACCGGCCCTTATGACATTGAGGTCGTATCCGATGGCGTATCCGCGCTGCTGGAAAAGACGGGGCCGGCCATTCTGTTTACCCACTCGCAAGGTGGCGGGCCCGGTTGGCTGACGGCGATCAAGAGCCGCCATGTGCGGGCTATCGTCGCATTTGAACCGGGCAGCAGCTTCGTGTTTCCCGAGGGGGAAGGTCCCGCGCCGATCCCCAGCGCGTTCGACACAGTCTCGGCACAGATCGTCTCGAAGGAGCAGTTCGAAGCGTTGACCCGTATCCCTATCCTCATCTTCTACGGCGACAACATCCCCGACAAACCGGTTCGTTTGCCTGCTCAGGACAGCTGGCGTGCCCGTCTGGAGATGGCGCGCCTGTGGCGTGATGCGGTGAATCGCCATGGCGGTGACGTAAAGCTCATTCATTTGCCGGAGATCGGGATCAAGGGCAATAGCCACTTCCCGTTTTCGGACATGAACAACATCGAGATCGCGGACCTGGTTTCGACCTTTCTCGCAGAAAAAAATCTTGATTGATTACGCGCGCGGCAATGGCTGCCGTGCACCTTGGAAACAGGAATTGGCAGGAATATTCATATGACGCGAACCACGATAAAGGCCACATTCCTGGCCGCCATGATCGGGATGTCCGGAGCCGAAGTCGAGGCAGGGGACTACAAGCAGAATCCATTCACATTGACCTACGGTGGCGCGCTGACGAAGAACGAGCCCGGCAAGGTCAACATCCATCCGGTCACCTACAAACTCAATGGCCTGGACATTGCCGCCAACGTTTACACCCCCGCGAACTATGACTCGGCGAAGAAGTACCCGGTTGTTGTCGTGGCACACCCCAATGGCGGGGTGAAGGAGCAAGTCGCAGGCCTGTATGCACAGCGTCTGGCAGATCAGGGCTACATCACGATCACTGCGGATGCGGCGTATCAGGGAGGCAGTGGCGGTCAGCCGCGCAACGTCGACAAACCGGCGAACCGCGTTGAAGACATCCATGGCATGGCGGATTTTATCGCTGGCTATCCGGGCGCCGACGGCTCGCGTTTGGGCTTGCTCGGTATCTGCGGCGGTGGCGGCTATTCATTGAAGGCGGCGCAAACCGACAAGCGCTTCCAGTCCATCGCAACGGTGAGCATGTTCAATTCCGGACTGGTACGGCGCAATGGCTACAGGGATTCGCAGCTGTCCACCGTTCAGGAGCGTTTACGGCAGGCTTCGGCTGCCCGTGCCCAGGAAGCGGCAGGCGGAGAAATTCTCTACACCGGCGATGCCAAACTCACCGACGAGCAGATCGCCAAGCTGCCATTTGATTTGTATCGGCAGGGTTTTGAGTACTACGGCAAGACTCATGCTCACCCCAACTCGACCTTCAGATACACCCTGAGCAGCCTGCTGGACCTGATGAGCTTCGATGCGACGGATCAGATCGAACTCATCGACAAGCCGTTGCTGATGATCGCGGGCAGCAAGGCGGACAGCCTGTATATGTCGGAGCAAGCCTTTGCCAAGGCCACCGGTACTCAGGACAAGAAGCTGTTCACGATTGATGGCGCAACACATATCGAAACCTATTGGGTGCCTGAGTATGTGGACGTCGCCATTGCGCAGTTGAACGCGTTTTACGCCAGAACGCTCTGACTTGGGGGGCATTATGAAAAACACTCTTTTGGGTATCGCAGTTTGCGTCGCAGCGCCCTTCGCCAGCGCTGCGGGTGCTGAAAATGCCGGTGAGTCCCGGTCCGTTCAGCAGATCAGTCGCGCAGGCTCCCAATCTTCCACAGCGGGACCGGCGGATTATTTTACCGGGCAAGTGCGCGTCGACCCCTTGTTCCCCGTCACGAATGAAATCAATGCGTCCAGCGCCTACGTGACCTTCGAGCCGGGGGCGCGTTCGGCCTGGCACACCCATCCCGCAGGCCAGCGATTGGTGGTGGTTTCCGGTGTGGGTTTGACCCAGGAGTGGGGCAAGCCTGTGCAGGAAATCCTCCCCGGCGACGTGATCGTCTGCCCGCCGGGCGTCAAGCATTGGCACGGCGCCGCACCGTCAAGTGCCATGACCCACCTGGCGGTGACCGGTGCTGTGAATGGCAAAAGTGTGGATTGGCTGGAGAAAGTCACCGACGATCAATACCGCGCCTACGAACCCGTGACGCCGACATCAATGTCCACCGAAAATCTCGCTTCCGAGGTGCTGTCCGCGAGGCAGCAAGCCATCCCGCTGATTGCTGCCCACATGGCCAGCAGCAACATGCCGGGGCTGAATGCTGCATTGAATCAGGGGCTGGACGCGGGCCTGACCGTCAGCGAGGCGAAGGAAATACTGGTGCAACTCTACGCTTACACCGGTTTTCCACGCAGTCTCAACGCACTTGGCGAGCTGATGAGGGTTGTGGAGGCGCGCAAGAAAAACGGCATCCAGGACGATCCGGGGCGTGGGCCCGGTCGCGTCATTCCTACCGGTGGTGAACTGCTGTCGGTGGGCAAGGCCAATCAGACCCGTATTGCCGGTGCGCCTGTTCAGGGCCCGCTGTTCGACTTCGCCCCTGTCATCAACCAGTACCTGCAGGCGCATTTGTTCGGCGATATTTTCGAGCGCGACAACCTGGACTGGCAAAGTCGTGAGTTGGCCACGGTCGCAGCGTTGGCCGTCACTCCCGGTGTGGAGTCACAGCTGCGTTCGCACATGGCCGCGAGCCTGCGGGTCGGCCTGAGCGTTTCGCAATTGCGTCAATTGGTCCGACTGCTGGCTGAGCATGGTCATGCGGATGCGGCCAAACGTGCCGACGCGGCGCTGAATGCTGCCCAGGCAAATCAGCCCAAATAGCGCAGGGCTTCGCGCAGCAGTGCGAAGGCGGGCGAGCTCTGGCGTCGGCTCGGGTAGTAGAGGTGGTACCCCGAGAACGGCTCGCACCAGTCCGCGAGCACGCGAATCAACCGGCCTTGCGCAACATGCTCCTGCACCAGGTCTTCGGGCATATAGGCCAGCCCCAACCCCTGAAGGGCGGCCTCCATGCGCATGGCGATGTTGTTGAACACCATTTGGCCTTCGACGCGTACGTTCAGTTCTTGCCCATCCTTCTCGAACTCCCAGAGAAAGAGGCCGCCGTAGGTGGGCATGCGCAGCGTAATGCAGTTGTGCTGCATGAGGTCGCTTGGGATGTCTGGCTTTGAATGCCGGGCGAAATACGCCGGGGAGCCGACAACCGCCATGCGCATGTCGGGACCGATGCGCATGGCGATCATGTCTTTGGCGACCTGTTCACCCAGCCGAACACCAGCGTCGAAGCCTTCCGCCACAATGTCAGTCAGGCCGTAGTCGACGATGATTTCGATATTGAGATCGGGATTGTCGGGCAGCAGCTTCGCGAGTACCGGTTGCAGGACCGTAATCGCGGAATGCTCGCCGGCCGTGATACGCAGTTTGCCTGCGGGCTTGTCGCGGAATTCGCTGAGCAATGCCAGCTCGATGTCGATCTCTTCGAACCTTGGGGCGATCACTTTCAGCAGATGTTCGCCCGCTTCCGTGGGGGATACGCTGCGCGTGGTTCGAGACAGTAATCTGACGCCCAGTCGCTCCTCCAGTTGGCGCATGGCCCGGCTCAATGCGGGCTGTGACATGCCCAGCCTGGCAGCGGCGCGGGTGAAACTGCGCTCCTGCGCCACGGCCGAGAAGATCGCGAGTTGGTCGTAGCTTTCAACGGTCATTTGTACGTCCCTGGGTCACGTTTCCAAAGAGGAACGAGGAGCTTACCTTGAGGCCTGCGAAAGCGCTTTGCAGGATGTCGAAAAGACCGCGTCACGTCAGGTTGTTCAGCAACCACTCGATAAAACTGCGCGCCAACGGATTGTTCTCACTGTCCCGGTGAGTCAGCAACGCCCAGTTCGGCCCGCGAATGGTTTCCTCCACCAACGGTTGCAGCAGTCCGTTGTCACGCGCCTGTCGACTCAGCAACTGGCTGACCAGCGCAATCCCTAACCCCGTGCACGCCGCGTCCAGTAGCAACCCGGGGTCGGAAAAATTCAAGCCCTGATCCTTCTGCCCCACATCGATGCCGGCCTCGACGTCCCAATGGCTCCAGTCCATTTCCCGCTCGCCGTGCAGGGTGGTGCGCTGTTCGATGGGCACGGCCAATACGTCGGGGTGACACGCGGGATAGAGGCGGTCGGCGTGCAGCACCTTGAAGCTGCATTCGGCCTGGGAGCTGATGTCATCGCGCACCGCGAGGTCGATGGTCTGGGTGGTCATGTCCGGGACTTCATCGGTGCTGAAAATCCACAGATCGACTTCCGGATGCTGCCGGCGAAAATCCCCCAGGCGTGGCAGCAGCCAATGACGAGCGAACGTCGGCGTGGTGTTGAGCACCAGTTGATTGGGTTTCTGGTATTGCCCGAGGCGACGAATGCCGACCGACAACTGCTGCAACAACGCCTGCGTGGTGCTGAGCAGATCGTGGCCGGCATCGGTCAGGCTGACGCTGCGTCCACTGCGAAAAAACAGCGGCTGCTCAAGGTACGCCTCAAGCGTTCGAATCTGCTGGCTGATCGCCGATTGGGTCAGGTGCAGCTCGTCAGCGGCCTTGTGAAAACTGCCCAGGCGGGCAGCGGCTTCAAAGCCGCGAAGGGTGCTGAGCGGGGGCCAGTGCTTGAGCATATTGATAAGTTCCTCTAATCACTTTTCTGCAAAATCCATCGTTTGTTAGCCCGTTTTTACAGTCGTAGCATGCATGCCAAGACCGCAAAGGTCATTTTCATTGAACACAATGACTTAACTCAAGGGCGATTGTCATGCAGCAGAACGAACTTCAGAACAGCGGCTGGTTGATGCCGGCAGAATGGGTAAAGCACGCAGCGACCTGGATGGTCTGGCCACACAATCAGGCACTCTGGGAGTCGGGTTGGCGCGTCACCCTCGCCCAAGTGCAAAAGGACTTCGCCGGCGTAGCCAACGCCATCGCCCGTTTCGAACCGGTGAAAATGGTCGTTGATCCGTCGGCTGTCGCGAGTGCCAAGGCGCTTTGTGGTCCGAACATCGAGCTTATCGAATTGGCGGTAAACGACAGTTGGTGCCGCGACTCCGGCCCAAGCTTCATCTGCCACCCGCAGCAAGGGTTGGCCGGTGTGAGTTGGCGCTTCAACGCGTGGGGCGGTAAGTCGGCGCACGATCTGGATGAAGGCCTGGCGCGCCGTGCACTCAATCACCTGGGCTTGCCGTGCTTCGGCACACCGCTGAGTAACGAAGGCGGGGCGATCCATGTCGATGGCGAGGGCACGCTGATCACCACCGAGTCGGTGTTGCTCAATCCCAATCGCAACCCCGGGATGACCAAGGCTGAGATGGAGGAGATTTTCACGCGTCTGCTGGGCGTGAAGAAAACCATCTGGCTGCCGGGTGATCCGGACTACGTGACCGGCGACATGACTGACGGCCATGTCGATGGTGTCTGCGCATTCGCACGCCCCGGCGTGTTGCTGGTGGACGCGACACACGACAAACAGTCGGTGTATGCCGAAGTGGCTCGCGAGAATCGCCGTGCGCTGGAACTGGCCACCGATGCCCAAGGCCGGAAGTTCGAGCTGATCGAACTCTATGAAGCCACTGACGCAGTGGACACTGAAGCTGAAGTGTTCTGCGCCTCCTACACCAACTTCTACATCGCCAACGACGCGATCATCATGCCGGCCTACGGCATCGATGCCGACCACGCAGCGGCCGAAGTGTTGGCCCAGGCGTTCCCTGGGCGTGAAGTGGTGCCGGTGCGGATCAACCATCTGGCCCATGGCGGCGGCGGGGTACATTGCATCACCCAGCAACAGCCTGCCTGGCCAGTGAAGGGTTGATGCCATGACTCTATTGACGATTGCCACCACCCAAATGCCCTGCACCTGGGACTTGCCGCACAACCTCGACCTTGCCGAGCAGTTGGTTCGCGAGGCCGCGGCGAAGGGCGCTCAGGTCATCCTGTTGCAGGAGCTGTTTGCCACGCCGTATTTCTGCATCGAGCAAAGCCACAAACACTTGGCACTGGCCGAAGAATATCAATACAGCCGTGTACTCAAACGCTTTGCCGCCTTGGCCAAGGAGTTGGGCGTGGTGTTGCCGCTGAGCTGGTTCGAGAAGGCCGGCAATGCCTATTTCAATTCTCTGAGCGTGGCCGATGCCGACGGGCGCTTGTTGGGCGTGTATCGCAAGACCCACATCCCCAACGCCATCGGTTATCAGGAGAAGGAATACTTCAGCCCCGGCGATACCGGTTTCCGGGTCTGGGACACCGCGTTCGGGCGCCTCGGTGTGGGGATCTGCTGGGATCAGTGGTTCCCCGAGACCGCGCGTTGCCTGGCGTTGATGGGCGCTGAAGTCTTGCTGTTTCCCACCGCCATCGGTTCTGAACCTGGCTGCGCCGAGCTGGATTCTCGTGACCACTGGCAGATGACCATGCGTGGCCATGCGGCCGCGAACATCCTGCCGGTGGTGGCCGCCAATCGCGTCGGTCGAGAAGCGGCGACCACCGATCCGACCTTGCAAATGGGCTTCTATGGCTCGTCGTTCATCTGCAATCACAAGGGCAAACTGCTCGCCGAGGCCGACCGTGACAGCACCGGCGTGCTGGTGCACAGCCTGGACTTGAGCGCCATGCGCGAAGAGCGCCTGAGCTGGGGCATCTACCGCGACCGTCGCCCTGAGATGTACGGGGCGCTGTTGAGTCAGGACGGTCGTCACCTTCATGCACGCTGGAACACTCAAGGAGTTTGATATGGGCATTGCGCACACGTTGTTGCTCGGCACCTTGGGGTTGGCACTGGCCTCGTCGTCGCTGCACGCCGAAGAGAAAACCCTCAGGCTGTACAACTGGGCCGATTATTTTGCCGAGGACACGCTGGCGAAATTCACCGCTGAAACCGGGATCAAAGTGATCTATGACGTCATGGATGGCAGCGAAACGCTGGAAGCCAAGATGCTCGCCGGTGGCAGCGGTTATGACCTGATCTTCCCCGGCGACACGGTGGCCGAACGCTTGATGCGCGCCGGCAGCCTGCTGCCGCTGGACCGCAGCAAACTCACCGCGCTGGACGACATCGAGCCCGGTTTGCAGAAACTGCGCAGGCAGTATGAAACCTCGAGTCAGGCCACCGTGCCTTACACGTGGGGCACCATCGGCCTGACCTACAATGATGAGCAGATCAAACAGCGCTTGCCCGATGCTCCGGTCAACAGCCTCGATATGTTGTTCAAGCCGGAGCTGGCCGGAAAGTTTGCCGACTGCGGTATTTCGATGATCGACTCACCGGACGAAGTGCTCGCCGTGGTCCTCAATTACCTCGGTCGGGAACCGCGCAGCGCCAGGCCCGAAGACCTCGCGGCGGCGAGTGAATTGCTGATGAAATTGCGGCCACACATTCGCAAGTTCCAGTCGCAGCCAGTGACCGATCTGGTTAATGGCAACCTGTGCGTGTCGCTCGGTTACAGCGGCGACATGACCCAGGCGCAACGGACGTCAGACAGCGCCGGAAAAAGCACCCGATTCGAGTACCGCATCCCCCGTGAAGGCACCACCGTGTGGATGGACACCATGGCGATTCCGGTCGATGCGAAACATCCGGAGTACGCTTATGCGTTCATCAACTTCGTCATGCGCCCGCAGAACATGGCCGACATCAGTAACTTCACTGGCTACCCGACCTCCAATGCCAAGGCGCGGCCGAGCGTCGATGCGACAATGCGCAACAACCCGGACATCTATCTTGATGAAGCCACCTATGCGCGGCTGATTCCGGGCAAGGACATCCCACAATCCGATATGCGCGCGCGGATGCGCACCTGGACCAAGTTCAAGACGGCCACCGCGAAATGAGTTCACTTTCCAAGGATCAATACATGTCGACGCGTCGCGAGTTCATCAAGCAGGTTTCGGTCGTGGCGGGGATGGGGGCGGTTGCCTCCATCGGTTTTGGCCTGACGCCTTTGTCCGCGCACGCAGCCACCCAAGTCGGTTGGCGCATGCCGGATGAGGGTGATCGCCACGAGCGGGCCTTCATCGCTTTTGGTGCACAAGAGGCGATCTGGGAGGATTTCACCGCTGACGTGCAAGCGGCCATTGGCCTGATTGCGCGCACCATTGCCCGCCATGAACCGGTCACCGTTTTCTGTCGCGAGCACGAGCGACGTCTGGCCGAGGAGCATTGCGGCAAGAGCAACATCACCTATGTCGTCACCGAACTCGACGACATCTGGATGCGCGACATCGGCGCCAACTTCGTCATTGATGACAAGGGCGAACTTGGCGCCGTGGATTTCAACTTCAATGGCTGGGGCAACAAACAGCAGCACAGCGAAGATGCGCAGCTGGCGGCACAGGTGGCCGATGCCACGGATGCGCGTTACCTGCGCAGCGAACTGGTGGGCGAGGGCGGCGGCATCGAAGTGGATGGTCACGGCACCGGGATCATGACCGAGAGCAGCTGGATCAATAAAAATCGCAACCCGGACTGGAGCAGGGCCGAGGTCGAGCAGGAGCTGAAGGATCGACTCGGCCTGCGCAAAATCATTTGGCTGCCGGGTATCAAAGGCAAGGACATTACCGATGCGCATGTCGATTTCTACGCGCGTTTCGTCAAGCCCGGCGTGGTAATCGCCAACCTCGACAATGATCCCGAGTCATACGATTACAAGGTCACGCGGGCTCATCTGGACATTCTGAAAAATGCCACGGATGCGGATGGCCGCAAGCTGCAGGTGCATACGGTGTCGCCGCCGCTCAATCCACGAAAGAGCAGGTTCAACCGCAACAACCCGGACTTTGCAGCGGGCTATATCAACTACTTCGTGATCAACGACGCGGTGATTGCGCCGGAGTTTGGTGACAAGGCGGCAGATGCAAAAGCCTTTGATCTGTTGTCCGGGCTCTATCCGGATCGAGAAGTGGTGCAGCTCAACATCGACGCAATTTCCGCTGGTGGTGGCGGTATTCATTGTGTGACCAGTCATCAGCCGTTGGTTTAGTCTGCGATGCTCCACTGCTTGAGCCTGGTCGGGAGCTTTGTATGAAGATTGGCGTGATTTCCGATACCCATGGATTGCTCCGCCCTGAGGCCCTTGCGGCTTTGGAGGGGTGTGAACGGATCATTCATGCGGGCGACATCGGTAGCTCTGAAATCCTTGAGCAGCTGGGGGCAATCGCTCCATTGCACGTCGTGCGCGGGAACAATGATCTTGATGCTCCCTGGGCAAAGGATCTTGCAGATTGCCTGCGTTTCGACCTCAACGGGTGGGAGGCATTGCTGGTGCATGACCTCGCCGATGTCCCGGCCGTGCTTGATGCGACGGTCAAACTGGTGATCACCGGCCATTCGCACAAGCCGCGCATCGAATGGCGCGGTGAAGTGCTTTATCTCAATCCCGGCAGTGCGGGACGCAGGCGCTTCAAACTGCCGGTGACGCTGGCGTTGCTGGAGGTATTCGAGACTGCTTTAGAACCGCGCCTGGTCTCGCTGCTGGAGTGAAGTGCGCGAAGCAACAATGGCTCGTTTACGGGATTGGGTGAGGCTCGGTCTTGCGTACACCGCTGCACTGTAGGAGCCGGCTTGCTGGCGATGGACTCACAGGTGCCGCGTTTATTCTGTAGAAACGCTTAATCGTTAACGACCATCGCCGGCAAGCCGGCTCCTACAGGATTGGGGTGAGGCTGGGGCTTGCGTACACCGCTGCACTGTAGGAGCCAGCTTGCCGGCGATGGTCGTTAACGATTAAGCGTTTATCCTGTAGATACGTTTAATCGTTGACGACCATCGCCGGCAAGCCGGCTCCTACAGGGTTTAGGTGAGGCTGGGTCTTGCGTACACCGCTGCACTGTAGGAGCTGGCTTGCTGGCGATGGATTCACAGGCGTCGCGTTTATTCTGCAGAAACGCTTAATCGTTAACGACCATCGCCGGCAAGCCGGCTCCTACAGGATTTGGGGGAGGCTGGGTCTTGCGTACACCGCTGCACTGTAGGAGCCAGCTTGCTGGCGATGGACTCACAGGCGCCGCGTTTATTCTGTAGAAACGCTTAATCGTTAACGACCATCGCCGGCAAGCCAGCTCCTACAGGGTTTGGGTGAGGCCCGGTCTTGCATACACCGCTGCACTGTAGGAGCTGGCTTGCCAGCGATGGACTCACAGGCGCCGCGTTTACCCTGTAGAAACGCTTAATCGTTAACGACCATCGCCAGCAACCAGGTACGGAACGCGATCAGCGACGGCAGCCTTTCGTTGCGCGGTGGATAGGTCAGGTAGTAACTGCGCTGGCTGGCGAAGGGTTGGTCCAGGCTGATCAACTCGGCGTTGGCCAGTTCGTCGGTCACCAGGATGCGCGGCACCAGACCGATACCAATGCCCGCTCTCACGGCCTGGATCAAGTGTGAAGTGAGTTCGAAACTCGGCCCCAGCCGCATCATTCGATGGGGCAGGCCGTGGTGGCTGAACCACTCGCCCCAGACGTTGGCGTTGTTCGCGACGTTGAGCAGCGTCTGCCCGCCAATGCGTTCCGGGGTCCAGGCGTCATGGGCCTCGGCCGCTTCTGGAGAAATGATCACCATCAACTCTTCCGTGTGCAGGCGATGGCTGATCAGGCCCGGCGAGTCGGCCGTGCCGACGACGATCGCGGCATCGATGCCACTGGTTTCGAAGTCGATGGCTTCGATCCGGGAGTTGATGTGCACCAGCATGCCGGGATGGGTTTTGTAGAAGTCATGAAGACGCGGCAATAACCACTTCGAACCGAACGTGGGCAATGTGGCCAGGCGCAAGGTGCCGCTGCCTGACTGGTAAGCCAGCGCCTGCAATGTGGCGCTGCGGATGCGCCCGAGCGCGTCGCTCATTTCCCGCTGGTAAAGACGACCGACGTCGGTCAATTGCACCTGCCGACCTTCGCGACGAAACAGCGTCAGGCCCAGTTGCTGCTCCAGCGCCTGGACTTGCCGGCTGACGGCGCTTTGGGTCAGTGACAGCTCCAGCGCGGCGCGGGTATAGCTTTCATGCCGGGCGGCGGCTTCAAACGCCAGCAGCAAGGACATGGACGGGGTGAGATGGCGGTAATTCATTCGTAAAAGTCATCGATAGCGGCAGGATTATCCGTTTGTTCGGCGTCGGAACCTGCAGGATCATTGGCTTGGCCGACGACCTGAGGCTGACCTATTAATGCTCAGGCGACAAGTATTTTGATTTCCGTGATTAGACCTACAAGAGATTCTCCAGCGATGATCGCCCAGTTGCCTACCGCTGCACCCGCCGCACAGTACCCGGAATTCCTCCAGGCCTTGCGTGCCGCCGGTTTCCGCGGTCAGCTCAGTGCCGACTACGCCACCCGCACCGTGCTGGCGACCGACAACTCGATTTACCAGCGTCTGCCGCAAGCGGCGGTGTTCCCACTGGATGCAGACGACATCGTGTGCATCGCGACATTGATGGCCGAACCGCGCTTTCGCCAGATCAAGCTAACCCCGCGAGGCGGCGGCACCGGCACCAACGGCCAGTCGCTGACCGACGGCATCGTGGTTGACCTGTCGCGACACATGAACACCATCCTCGAAATCAACGTCGCCGAACGTTGGGTGCGGGTGCAGGCCGGCGTGGTCAAAGACCAGCTCAATGCCGCGCTCAAACCTCATGGATTGTTTTTCGCCCCGGAACTGTCGACGTCCAACCGGGCCACCGTTGGCGGCATGATCAACACGGACGCCAGCGGCCAGGGCAGTTGCACCTACGGCAAGACCCGCGATCATGTGCTGGAACTGCACAGCGTACTGCTCGGCGGTGAGCGCCTGCACAGCCAGCCGCTGTCCGACGCACAGCTGGAAGCGGCGTGTGCGCAGCTCGGCCGTATCGGCGAGGTGTACCGCACCGCACGGCAGATCCAGGAAACCCAGGCCGAGCTGATCGAGGCGGTGTTCCCCAAACTCAATCGCTGCCTGACCGGTTACGACCTGGCGCACCTGCGCGACGAGCAGGGGCGTTTCAACCTCAATAGCGTGCTGTGCGGTGCGGAAGGTTCGTTGAGTTACCTCGTCGAAGCCAAACTCAACGTGCTGCCGATTCCCAAGTATTCGGTGCTGGTGAACGTGCGCTACAGCAGCTTCATGGATGCGCTGCGCGATGCCAATGCATTGCTGGCGCACAAGCCGCTGTCCATCGAAACCGTGGACTCCAAAGTGTTGCTGCTGGCGATGAAAGACATCGTCTGGCACAGCGTCGCCGAGTATTTTCCGACGGATGCCGAGCGCCCGACGCTGGGTATCAACCTGGTTGAATTCAGCGGCGAAGACCTGTCGGAGGTGAACGCTCGCGTGGCGTCGTTCGTGACGCATTTGCAGGCCGATACGACGATCGAACGGCTGGGCCACACGCTGGCCGAAGGTGCTGAAGCGGTGACCCGTGTCTACACCATGCGTAAACGCTCCGTCGGGTTATTGGGCAACGTCGAAGGGGAAGTCCGCCCGCAGCCGTTTGTTGAAGACACCGCCGTACCGCCTGAGAAACTCGCCGACTACATCACCGAGTTCCGCGCATTGCTCGACAGCCATGGCCTGGCCTACGGCATGTTCGGCCACGTCGATGCCGGCGTGTTGCATGTGCGTCCGGCGCTGGACATGAAAGACCCGAAGCAGGCCGCGCTGGTCAAGCCGATTTCTGATGCCGTGGCCGAGCTGACCCGGCGTTATGGCGGGCTGTTGTGGGGCGAGCATGGCAAGGGTTTGCGCTCGGAATACGTCCCCGATTTCTTTGGCGAACTGTACCCGGCGCTGCAATCGCTCAAGGGCGCGTTCGACCCGCACAATCAGCTCAATCCCGGCAAGATCTGCACCCCGCCGGATGCGGCCCAAGGCTTGCTCAAGGTCAACGAAGTGACGCTGCGCGGTGATCTGGATCGGCAAATCGACGAGCGCGTGTGGCAGAGTTTCGGCAGCGCCGTGCACTGCAACGGCAACGGCGCTTGCTACAACTATGACCCCAACGATGCGATGTGCCCGTCGTGGAAAGCCACCCGGGAGCGCCAGCATTCGCCGAAGGGCAGGGCGTCATTGATTCGCGAGTGGTTGCGTCTGCAAGGCGCGGCCAATATTGATGTGTTGCAAGCGGCCCGGGGCAAGTTGACGTGGTTGAGCGGGTTGCCGACGCGACTGCGCAACAACCTGGCGCGCTCGCGCGGCGAGGCGGATTTCTCTCATGAAGTGTACGACGCCATGGCCGGCTGCCTGGCCTGCAAATCCTGCGCGGGACAATGCCCGGTCAAGGTCAATGTCCCGGAATTCCGCTCGCGTTTTCTCGAGCTGTATCACGGTCGCTATCAACGCCCGATGCGCGATTATCTGATCGGCTCGCTGGAGTTCACCATTCCCTACATGGCCTACGCGCCGGGCCTGTACAACGCGGTGATGGGGTCGAAATGGGTGAGTCGTTTGCTGGAGCGACACGTCGGCATGCTCGACAGTCCGCTGATCCACCGCTTCGACCTGCAGAACACGTTGACCCGCTGCAAAGTCGCTGTCGCCAGCGTGCCCGCCCTGCGCGAACTGACTGCCGCACAACGTGAGCGAAGCGTGGTGTTGGTGCAGGACGCCTTCACCCGCTACTTTGAAACACCGCTGCTGGCGAGCTATATCCAGTTGGCGCATCAGTTGGGCTACCGCGTGTTTCTGGCGCCCTACAGTGCCAACGGCAAGCCTTTGCACGTGCAGGGTTTCCTCGGTGCATTCGCCAAAGCGGCGATCCGCAACGCCAATCAGCTCAAGGCCCTGGCCGACTGTGGCGTGCCGTTGGTTGGCCTGGACCCGGCGATGACGCTGGTCTATCGCCAGGAATATCAGAAAGTGCCGGGCCTCGACGGCTGCCCGAAAGTCTTGCTGCCCCAGGAGTGGCTGGTTGATGCGTTGCCCGAAAGGTCCCGTCACGCTGATAAGACGTTCCGTTTGATGGCGCACTGCACCGAGAAGACCAACGTCCCGGCCAGCACCTCGCAATGGGAAACCGTGTTTGCCAGGCTTGGGCTGAAGCTGGTGACCGAGGCAACCGGCTGTTGCGGCATGTCGGGCACCTACGGCCATGAAGCGCGTAACCAGGAGACCTCGCGGACTATTTTCGAGCAATCATGGGCGGGCAAGCTGGACAAGGCGGGTGAAGCGCTGGCGACGGGGTATTCGTGCCGCAACCAGGTCAAGCGCCTGGCCAGCAAGCAACTGCGTCACCCGCTGGAGGTGGTGTTGGAGCATGTGCTCGTTGAGTGAAGGGGGATTGCGTCGTCCGTTGGATGGCCGGGTTACCGCTCACGTCCTCGAGTCTCGGCCAGAATGCGAGCGGCATCCCGCGCCGGCGGCAATCCGAATACGCGGGCGTAATCACGGCTGAATTGAGTGGCGCTTTCGTAGCCGACATCGAATGCCGCACTCGTGACGCTCTTCGCACTGGACACCAGCAGCGTGCGTGCCTGAAGCAATCGCACTCGCTTTTGGTACTGCAAGGGGCTCAGCGTCGTCACCGCCTTGAAGTGACGGTGAAAGGCAGACACGCTCATCGCCGCCTTCTGCGCCAGTGCCTCCACTCGAATGGGTTCGGCGAAGTACTGCCGAATCCACTGGATGGCCAGGCTGACCCGTGCCATGGCGGTATCCGGTGCCGCAATTTCACGCAGCATCCAGCCATGAGGACCTTGCAGCACACGGTACAGGATCTCCCGTTCGTAAACGGGAGCGAGCGCTGCAATCTCCTCGGGGCTTTCCATCAGTCGCAGCATGCGAACCCATGCATCCATCAATTGCGGAGTGACGGCGGCCACTGAAAATCCCGGGTCGTTCTCGTAACGTCCAACGGGTTTTGGCAGGTCGGCCAGCAGCGTCGAGAGCACCATCGGGTCAAGTGTCAGGCTGACCGCAAGATAGGGCTCGCCCGAGACCGCCGGGTGCACGCTTCCCACCGCAGGCAATTCGATGGACATCACAAAATACGTCGCCGGGTCGTAGTGCAGCGTGCGATCGCCGACGGTCATCGATTTGCTGCCCTGGAGGATCAGGTTGATCATCGGATCGTAGACGGCAGCGAGCATGTGTTCGGGAATTTCGCCCTGGACCATGGCCACGCGCGGGATACCCGTTTCAGTGCGGCGGTTCTCGGCCTTTGACGCCAACGCCCGAAGTTCGATCAGTTGTGTGTTCATGGGCGCATGCTGATCTGTGGGGCACACGGGCGCAAGTAAAAAGCAGAAACAGGCAGGAATCGGGCAGGAACGGCTGCGTGCTCGACGTGGGTCATGGTTACTGTGGTCGCTCATCTCATCGACAGCGGAGCATCACATGGGCGTTATGGTCATCACCGGAGGCAGCCGTGGCATCGGCGCCAGCACCGCCGAACAGTGTGCGCGGCAGGGCATGGGCGTCATCCTCACCTATAAGACTAATGGGCAGGCCGCACAGTCTGTTGCAAGTCGCATCGAGCTGGCGGGTGGCAAGGCGGTGGCGCTGGAACTGGATGTCGCCGATGTCAGTAGCTTTGGGACATTTCGTACTGCCGTCGTGCAGGCATTGCAGGTGACCTGGGGCGTGAGCACCCTGAGTGGTCTGGTCAACAACGCGGGCCACGGCTTGTTCAATCCGCTTGAATCGGTCACTGAATCACAGTTCGACAGTTTGCTGAACGTCCACCTCAAGGGCCCGTTCTTCCTCACCCAAGCCTTGCTCCCATTGATGGAGGAGGGCGCCGGCATCGTCAATCTGACCAGTGCGACCACCCGTGTGGCGACGGCGGGCGTTGCACCTTACGCCGCCTTCAAGGGTGGGCTGGACGTGCTCACCCGGTACATGGCCAAGGAATTCGGCGCCCGCCGCATTCGGGCCAATGCCGTCTCGCCCGGGGCGATCCGAACCGAGTTGGGTGGTGGCTTGAATGACGAGTTCGAGGCGTTGCTGGCCTCGCAAACGGCGCTTGGCCGGGTGGGCGAACCGCAAGACGTGGCGCGGGTGATCGCCATGCTCCTGTCGGAGGAAGGGCGCTGGATCAATGCCCAGACTATCGAAGTCGCCGGCGGTTACATCATCTGAACAGGGGGACTGATACATGCTTGATCACATCTTCATTTCCGTCACTGATATCGAGCGCTCGATCCGGTTCTACGACGCCGCACTCATGCCGCTTGGTATTACTGCGCGGCTCGATTTCGACGGCAAGGACGGTCCGCCAGGCCATCCGGACCTCAAGGGTTTCGGCGCCAACGGACGGATGTTTTTCTGGTTGCGCGAGGGTGTCGTCGAAGGGCGGGCGGTGCACGTGGGGTTCGTGGCGAGCAGCAAAGCCGAGGTCGACGCAGCTTATGCCGCCGCCATGAAGCATGGCGCAATCGACAATGGCGCACCCGGCGCACGCCTGCATTACGACCCGAACTATTACGCGGCCAACGTCCTTGATCCGGACGGTTACAGCCTCGAATTTGTCTACAAGAACTGGCAGCACACTCAATGAAAAAATTAATGATCTACGGCGCGACCGGTTATACCGGACACATGGCTGCCGAGCATGCCAAGGCGCTGGGGCTGGACGTTGTGATCGCTGGGCGAAATGCCGACAGGTTGATGCCGCTCGCTGCGCAACTGGACGTTACTTACCGGGTCTTTGCGCCCGACATGCTGACAGTGCAATCCCTGGAAGGTATTGGCGTTCTGCTGAATTTCGCCGGGCCTTTTGCACAGACAGCGGGGCCATTGATGCTGGCCTGTATCGAGGCAGGGGTCGACTATCTGGATATCACGGCCGAGATCAATGTCTATCGGCTGGCGGAACGGCTTGGCGCGCAAGCTGCCGAGGCGGACGTGATGCTGTTGCCCGGAGTGGGTTGGGACGTGGTGCCGACAGACTGCCTGGCGATGCATGTCGCTCGCCGTGTGCAGGGTCCGCAGTCACTGCGGGTGGCGCTTCAGGTCGCAGGCTCCATGTCACGCGGATCAGCCTTGAGTGTCAGCGAGATCATGGGCGCGGGCCTTTTGGCGCGTGTCGGCGGTGAACTGGTTTCGACCCCCGATGCACAACCGGAACACTTCGACTTCGGCGATGGCCCGGTGCTGTGTGCGCCGCTGTCGTTCGGCGATCTGGTTACCGGGTGGCACTCCACCGGCATCCCCGATATCGCCATGTTCGTGCACATCACGGGTGATGCTTTCCCCGAAGGCGATCTGTCTCAACTTCCCGACGGCCCGAGTGCACAGCAGCGTGAAGCTCATCGAGCCCGGGCAGTCGCCGAAGTCACCGGTGCGGATGGCAGCGTTGCACGTTCGGTCATAGAGACCGTCAACGGATACACCTACACGCCGTTGGCGGCGGTGGAGGTTGCGCGTCGGGTATTGAATAACGAACGGCGACCGGGCTTCGAAACGCCGGCACGACTGCTCGGGATGGGCTTCGCACAGACGATCGCCGGGACGACGATCAGTGATTGTTAGAATCGCGGTTCATTGCAACTCGATCTCACGTTCATCGAACGCTGTCTGCGCCTGCATGACCGCGTCCAGGTGATTGAACGTCCAGAGATACAACGCGCGGAACGGTTCTTCCAGCGTGCGCCCCAATGGCGTGATGCTGTATTCCACCGCGATCTGCGAGGACGGGATCACCCGCCGGGCAAGGATGCCGTTGCGCTCCAGGCGACGCAGGGTCTGGGTCAGCGCCTTTTGGGTAATGCCGTCCAGGCAGCGCTTGAGTTCATTGAAGCGCAGCGGCTTCTCGCACAGCGCGGCGAGTATCAGTACCGACCATTTATCAGCGATCTGATCCAGCAGGAATCGGCTGGAACAATCGACGCCGTTATTTCCGGAGTCGGGCTCGTCTTGAGCCCCCGTCCGATCGCCATTTTCGAGCATGGGGTTTCCTCCGATATACCTGATGACTTCAAAGTGCGTAATTGATATCTGGTATACGAAAGATACCATGCGAGCTCATTTCGAGGAGTCACCCATGTCATTCACAAACCCGACGGAAACCGCAGACAAACTGGCTGTGGTCGAGACCCTTTACCGATTCGCCGCGGGCATCGACCTGCGTGACAGAGATTTGCTGGCGTCAGCTTTCGTCGAAGACGCGGTCTCCGACTTCCGGCCTGCCGCGGCAAAAGCCGGTTTCGATTATCCGGTGCTGGAAGGCCGGGAGTTGATCGTCGCAGCGCTGTCCGATTCGCTCGCCCAGATCGACACGACGCATTCGGTGAGCAATCCCCGGGTCAGCGTTGAAGGTGACAAGGCGCATCTGGAAGCGATCGTTGAAGCACAACATCTGCCTCAAAACGATCATTCGCGCCATTACCTGATGAAAAACCGCTACGACGCCGAACTGGTGCGGCGGGGTGCGGTTTGGCTTATTGAGCGTGTTACGGTCGACAATGTCTGGCGCACGGGTGATCCGGGTGTTCTCTCGGGCGTTTAGCATCGAAAGCGTTCCAAGCAGAGTCTTCATGACACATGTTTACCGGCGAAAAAAGCAATTGTGACGCGCTGTAGGTCAAATTAGAGGTGCCCAGACTTTCGCACGCGACTCTTGGCGTTTGCCTACAAACGTTCAGGAGTTACCTGCTATCCGGATCTTGATGGGCAGTGAATAGTAAGAGGACAGAGCGGGAGAAGTGAGCGGTTGCAGGCGATGGATATTCACCCACGTTCAGCGGCTATCCGGATAGCTGCTCATAGGCTGCTCGCAAAAAAGTGAAAGGATGGATTCATGCTCCAAAACGACCGCGACAATCTGGAGCTCGATAAAATACAAGTCGAAATTCGAAAACTCCTGGTTGAGTCTCGTAAACTCAAGGCGGAAGAAACCAAGCTGAAGCAGGATGCCTTCTGGTACCCGTTTGCAGTGGGGGCAGGTATGGTGACCGCCATCGTAGCCGCTGCGGGCTTTTGGTTTAAGTTATAGGCGCCATACATCGCAAGCGCTTGAGCTTTGCGGTTGCGCAGTCCACATTGCTAACAAAGATTTATGTTCAGATTTGATTTGTGCCGTCAAAGGAAATGCAGCATGCCAATACAACGTAGTAATCAAGACAGCATTGAGCAATTGCACCGTGAAGTAGCTGCTCTGGCTGAAGAAATGCGCAGCCCCACCCCGACCGCACTCCGTACTACGGTAGTCCCGTTTAGCATCGGCGCTGCGTTAGCTTTGACCACGTTTATCGCCGTCGCCCTGGTGGCGAAGCTGATCTGATCTGCCATCGCCCCTCTCTTTATTGCCCTCATTCGTCCTTCTGAGCAGCAGGCCAGGCACTGATCACCGATTGCAGGAACTGCCCGGACAACTCCGGGTTGTCCAACGCCCTGGCAATCAGCATCGCCCCGGCTATCGATGACAGGATGCGCAGCGATTCCTGGTATTTCTCCTCGTGACTTTTCCCCTCGACCAGCGCCATCAGCGTGTCGATCAAGCGCTCGACGCCTTTGGTGAAGGAGTTGCTGACGGTCCCGCCGGCGCGGGCAACATCGGCGCCCAGTGCCGGGATGGGGCAGCCCTCGGTCCAGTTATCCAGGTGCCCTTGCGTCAGGTAACCCTTGATGAGCTCGGGAATGGATTTGGCGTCCTGCCAGTCCTGGATATTGGACTCGAATGTCCGGGTGACGGCTTCTGAAGCCAACTGCTCCTTGCCGCCCGGAAACTGCCCGTAAAAGCCGCCATGGGTCAGGCCCACGGAACGGGACAGTTCACCAATGCCGATGCCGTCGATTCCCTTTTCCCGATACAGCCGGGACGCGGCCGTGAGGATCGCCTCTTTGTTCGCGGCGGCCTGGTCTTTCGTGACTTTCATGAGACTGCTCCTGTCGCCAGGTCGGCATCGCTTGGGAAAAGCTGTGCTGAGAGGCTGGTATTGATGATGCGCGTCATATAAAGTCGCTGCAATGGCTTTTCCGGTATCGACTCAAGTCTGGCGGATTCCCCGCCTGTGGCTCAAGTCAAAAATCTCTACGTGGACCTGCCCCATGAAACGTAATGATCTGCACAGTATCGATCTGAATCTGCTGGTGGTATTCGACACGCTGATTCAGGAGCGAAACCTCACCCGCACTGCTGAGAAACTGTCGCTGGGCCAGCCCGCCATCAGCGCGGCGCTGGTGCGTTTGCGCAAGTTGTTCAACGACCCTTTGTTCGAGCGCATCGGTCGCCGGATGGTGCCCACCCCACGGGCATTGAGTGCGGCGCAGACGCTGGGGCCGGCGCTGGATTGCGTGTGTTCGGCAATCGCTCACACGAGGGGTTAAGCGGACCGGTTCCTTTTTTTGTCATTAAACATGATGGCTATCATTATTGATGATAGCCAACTTCACTCCGTTCGATTCGTCGTGACCTCGCGCGAGGCCGAGAATCCGCAAACTCCCAAACCGTCTGGCGGACACAACCCATGGAACAGTCACTCAAACCTTTGCGTTATCCCTTGGCTGCGTTGGCGCTGCTGATGCTTGCCGCGTGTGAACGTACACCCAGCGCCGCACAGGCTCCGGGGGCGCAGCACGTCACCGTCGCCAAAGTACTCGAACAGCCCATTACCGAGTGGGATGAAGTCACCGCTCGCCTGGAAGCACCGGAAACCGTCGAGGTTCGTCCACGGGTGTCGGGCCAGATCGAACGCGTGACCTTTACCGATGGCGCGCTGGTGAAGAAGGGCGACTTGCTGTTCCAAATTGACCCACGGCCGTTCGAACATGAGGTGCATCGCATCGAGGCGCAGCTGCAACAGGCACGCGCCACCCTGGTCCGCACCGGCAACGAAGCGCAGCGCGGCCAACGTCTATTGAGCAGCAACGCGATCTCCGCCGAGCTGGCCGACACCCGCACGACCACTGCGCAAGAAGCCAGGGCTGGTGTGGATGCCATTCAGGCGCAGCTGGATCTGGCGCGTTTGAACCTCAGCTTCACCCGCGTTACCGCACCGATCACCGGCCGCGTCAGCCGTGCGGAAATCACCGCCGGTAACATCGTGACCGCCGACACAACAGCGCTGACCAGCGTGGTTTCCACGGACAAGGTCTACGCCTATTTCGATGCGGACGAGCGCATGTTCCTCAAGTACAGCCTGCTTTCCCGTCAGGGGCAGCGCGGTCAAGCCACGCCGGTGTACATGGGCCTGTCGAACGAGGAGGGCAACAGCCACCTCGGGCAGATGAATTTTGTCGACAACCAGGTCAATCCGAAAACCGGCACCATCCGTGGTCGTGCGGTGTTCGACAACGCAGACGGTCAGTACACCCCCGGCCTGTATGCCCGGTTGAAACTGGTGGGCAGCGCTGCCTATCCCGGCCTGTTGATCAAGGACGAAGCGGTGGGCACCGACCTCGGCAAAAAATTCGTGCTGGTGGTCGATCAGGACAACAAAGCCGTGTATCGCAGCGTCGATCTGGGGCCGAAGCTTGAAGGCTTGCGCATCGTGCGCAGCGGCTTGCAGAAAGACGATCGCATCGTCATCAACGGCTTGCAGCGCGTGCGGCCCGGCGCCGTGATCGACCCGCAGGATGCGCCGATGGCCAGCCCGGAAACCGTCGCCACACTGGCTCGCCAACGTCAGGCCATCGAAGCCTCCAATCAGCCGGCAGCCGCTAAATCACCTGCCCTGGTGAAAGCGGATTCTGCCGCTGCACCTCGCGGATAAAGGAGCACCGACATGAAGTTCTCCCAGTTCTTTATCACGCGGCCGATCTTCGCGGCGGTGCTGTCGCTGCTGATCCTGATCGCTGGCGCGATCTCGCTGTTCCAGTTGCCGATCAGTGAATATCCGGAAGTGGTTCCACCGACCGTCGTTGTTCACGCCAACTACCCGGGCGCCAACCCGAAAGTCATCGGCGAAACCGTGGCAGCCCCTTTGGAGCAAGCCATCACCGGCGTCGAGAACATGCTGTACATGTCCTCGCAATCCACGGCTGACGGCCGGCTGACCCTGACCGTGACCTTCGCGTTGGGCACCGACCTGGACAACGCCCAGGTCCAGGTCCAGAACCGCGTGACCCGTACCGAGCCCAAGCTGCCCGAGGAAGTGACGCGTATCGGTATCACCGTCGACAAGGCATCACCCGAGCTGACGTTGCTGGTGCACTTGGTGTCGCCGGACAAACGCTACGACATGCTCTACCTGTCCAACTACGCGATCCTCAACGTCAAGGACGAGCTGTCGCGTCTGGAGGGGATCGGCGATGTGAAGATGTTCGGCATCGGCGATTACTCGCTGCGTATCTGGCTCGATCCGGACAAAACCGCCTCGCGCAATCTGACTGCCACTGATGTGGTCACTGCGGTGCGTGAACAGAACCGTCAAGTCGCCGCCGGCCAACTGGGTTCGCCGCCCGCACCGAATGCCACCAGCTTTCAGATGTCGATCAACTCCCAGGGACGGTTGGTCAGCGAAGAAGAGTTTGAAAACGTGATCGTGCGCAGTGGCCCGAACGGCGAAATCACGCGCCTGAAGGACATTGCCCGGATCGAACTGGGTTCCAACCAGTACGCCTTGCGCGCCTTGCTCAACAACCAGGAAGCGGTGGCGATGCCGATCTTCCAGCGGCCAGGTTCCAACGCCATCGACGTCTCCGATCAGGTGCGGGCGAAGATGGCCGAGCTGAAGAAGAACTTCCCGGAAGGCATGGATTACGAGATCGTCTACGACCCGACGATTTTCGTCCGCAGCTCGATTGAGGCGGTGGTGCACACGCTGTTTGAAGCACTGATTCTCGTGGTGCTGGTCGTCATCCTGTTCCTGCAAACCTGGCGTGCTTCGATCATTCCATTGGTGGCCGTGCCCGTGTCGCTGATCGGTACGTTTGCCGTGATGCACCTACTCGGGTTTTCGCTCAACGCGCTGTCGCTGTTCGGCCTGGTACTCGCCATCGGGATCGTGGTCGACGATGCCATTGTGGTGGTGGAGAACGTCGAGCGAAACATTGAATCCGGACTGGAACCGGTCGAAGCGACCAAGAAAGCCATGGGCGAAGTGACCGGGCCGATCATCGCCACGGCGCTGGTGCTGTGCGCGGTGTTCGTGCCTGCGGCTTTCATCTCGGGTCTTACGGGACAGTTCTACAAACAGTTCGCGTTGACCATCGCGATCTCCACGGTGATCTCGGCGTTCAACTCCCTGACTCTGTCACCGGCGTTGGCAGCGGTGTTGCTCAAGGCTCATGGCGCACCGAAAGACCGGTTCTCCAGAGTGCTGGATCGTTTGCTCGGTGGCTGGCTGTTCAAACCGTTCAACCGTTTCTTCGAAAAGGCTAGTCACGGCTACATGGTTGCCGTGGCCAAAGTCATTCGTGGCAGCAGCGTGGCGTTGTTGGTGTACGCCGGTCTGATCGCCATGACCTGGATGGGTTTCAGCACCACGCCGACCGGCTTCGTGCCGACCCAGGACAAAAAGTACCTGGTGACCTTCGCGCAACTGCCGGACGCCGCGAGTCTCGACCGCACCGAATCGGTGATCCGTCGCATGAGCACCATCGCCATGAACGAGCCGGGTTTCGACAGTGCGGTGGCATTCCCGGGCCTTTCAATCAACGGCTTCACCAACAGCCCGAACGCCGGTATTGCGTTCATCGGCTTGAGTTCGTTCGAAGAGCGTAAAGACCCGAGCCTGTCTGCCAAGGCGATTTCCGCCTCGCTCAACGGCAAGTTCGGCGGCATTCAGGACGCCTACATCGCCGTGTTCCCGCCACCTCCGGTACAAGGCCTGGGCACCATCGGTGGCTTCCGTCTGCAGATCGAAGACCGTGGCAACCTGGGCTACGACGAGCTGTACAAAGAGACGATGAACATCATCGCCAAGAGCCGTAGCACGCCGGAGCTGGCCAACCTGTTCACCAGCTACACCGTCAACGTGCCGCAGGTCGAAGCCGCCATTGACCGGGAAAAAGCCAAGACTCACGGGGTGAAGATCAACGATATTTTCGACACCTTGCAGGTCTACCTGGGCTCGCTGTACGCCAACGACTTCAACCGTTTTGGCCGGACCTATCAGGTCAACGTGCAGGCCGAGCAGCAGTTCCGCCAGGAGCCTGAACAGATCGGTCAGTTGAAGGTGCGCAATGATCGCGGCGAGATGATCCCGCTGGCCACGTTCGTCAAGGTCAGCCCGACGTCAGGCCCTGACCGGGTCTCGCACTACAACGGCTTCCTCACCGCAGAAATCAACGGCAGTGCAGCCCCTGGCTACAGCTCCGGACAGGCACAAGCCGCGATTGAAAAACTGCTGAAAGAGGAATTGCCCAACGGCATGACGTACGAGTGGACCGACCTGACCTACCAGCAGATTTTGTCTGGCAACACGGCGCTGCTGGTGTTCCCGCTCTGCGTGCTCTTGGCGTTCCTGGTGCTGGCGGCGCTGTATGAAAGCTGGAGCCTGCCATTGGCGGTGATCCTGATTGTGCCGATGACCCTGCTGTCGGCGATTGCCGGGGTGATCATTTCCAAGGGCGACAACAACATCTTCACCCAGATCGGCCTGATCGTGCTGGTCGGCCTGGCCTGCAAAAACGCGATCCTGATCGTCGAGTTCGCCAAGGATAAACAGGACCAGGGCATGTCGCCTTTGGATGCAGTGCTGGACGCTTGCCGCATGCGTCTGCGGCCGATTCTGATGACGTCCTTCGCGTTCATCATGGGGGTGATTCCGCTGGTGACGTCCACGGGTGCCGGCTCGGAAATGCGTCGTGCGATGGGCGTCGCGGTGTTCTCCGGAATGCTCGGCGTGACCTTCTTCGGGTTGCTGCTGACGCCGGTGTTCTTCGTGCTGATTCGTCGCTACATCGAGCGCAAAAACGCGCGCAAGGTCACCAAGGTTCATCAGGCAAACGCGCTCAATCAGGAGGCACATTCATGAACACCTTGAAGCTTTTTTTACCCAGCCTCCTGGTCGTCGCGCTCGGCGCCTGCACGGTAGGCCCGGACTACAAAACGCCTGACACCGCGCCTGCCAACGTCGTGTCTGCCCAAGGCAGTGCCTACGATCAATCGCGATTTGAAACGGTGTGGTGGCAACAGTTTGATGACCCCACGCTCAATCAGTTGGTGAGCAAATCCCTGGAGGGCAACCGCGACTTGCGCGTCGCGTTTGCGCGCTGGAAAGCGGCCCGGGCGATTCGTGATGACGTCAGCAATGACAATTTGCCGGTCGTCACCAGCCGCGTCAGCAGCCAGCAGGGCAAGTCGCAAGTGCCTGGCCTGACCGAAAGCCGCGTCAATATCGAACGCTACGACCTGGGCCTCGACATGGCTTGGGAAGTCGATCTGTTCGGCCGGATCCAGCGTCAACTGGAATCCAGCAGCGCCCAGGAAGACGCTGCCGCCGCAGACTTGTATCAGCTTCGCGTGACAATGATCGCCGAGCTGGTAGATGCCTACGGCCAATTGCGCGGCGCGCAGTTGCGGGAAAAAATTGCCTTGGCCAACCTGAAAAATCAGCAGGATTCGCGCAGCGTAACGGTCAGCCTGCGCGATGCCGGCGTGGGCAATGAGCTCGACGTGGTGCGTGCCGACGCACGTTTGGCGGCTGTCGAGGCGACGGTTCCGCAACTGCAAGCGGAACAGGTGCGGCAGAAAAACCGCATCGCCACGCTGTTGGGTGAACGCCCGGATACGTTGAGCGTGTCGTTGAGCCCTGCGCAGTTGCCCGCCATCGCTAAAGCGTTGCCGATCGGTGATCCCGCCGAGCTGCTGCGCCGGCGTCCCGATGTGCTGGCCGCCGAGCGCAGGCTGGCGTCCTCCACGGCGGAAATCGGCGTGGCCACCGCCGACCTGTTCCCAAGAGTGAGCTTGAGCGGCTTCCTCGGTTTCACCGCTGGCCGTGGTTCGCAGATTGGTTCCAGTGCCGCCAGAGCCTGGGGATTGGGACCGAGCATTACCTGGGCTGCTTTTGACCTGGGCAGTGTGCGAGCGCGCATCCGGGGTGCCGACGCGAATGCCGAAGGCGCCTTGGCCACCTACGAACAGCAAGTGCTGCTGGCGCTGGAAGAGTCGGAAAACGCCTTCAGCGACTACGGCAAACGCCAGCAGCGGCTGCTGTCGTTGATCCGGCAAAGCGAATCCAGCCGAGCTGCGGCAGACCTGGCGGCGATCCAGTACAAGGAAGGCACCGTGGATTATTTGGTGTTGCTGGATGCGCAGCGTGAACGCCTGAACGCCGAGGATGCGCAGGCGTTGGGTGAGATTGATCAGTACCGGGGCATCGTCGCGATCTACAAGGCGTTGGGAGGAGGGTGGGACAGTGGCGGCAAAAAAGTGGTAGCCACGAACTGATGCTGGCGTGAGATCTGTCGCCCTACGCTGACGGTGTGGGGCGGCCGGTCGGATATTTCGGATGTTTGGCTTGGGTCGAAAGCAGCTTCAATGAGCGACGGCTTTTGGGCGCGCCGCGAATCTCATTCCGTAATTTGCATTCCTCGACTGCATGGAAAATAGAAGTAGGGACAAGTCTGAACCATTTTCAGAGAAGCCTAAGCTAAAAATGTGCGGAGAGGATTTGCTGGCAGGGTGGAAGAATTTATATTTTTTTATTTTAATAGCTATCGCGTTTAGCTGTTTAACCTGAGGCTGTCTGCTCTAAGGCAGCCGATTTCCGGTGGACCCAGTCCGGAATCTTTACCATGATTCAGTAACCATTGGATTGTCCGTGGAAGTGAGTGAGTATGCTCCTTCAAGGAGGGTTCGATGCTGATTTTTTGAATTACAGTTTGCAATATATAACCCCTGCGCTACGCTTCAGGTGACTTATTAAAGTGATGGTTTTTTAACTAAGAAAGTTGGAAATTATTTATTAAGGTTTTTGGTGCAAAGTATTCTGGTAAGTAGATGAATGGCCTGCTGAGCGTCCATTGGTATTGGCTGGTAAGGGATTTATGAAGTTGTCGATGCCTATTAAGGTTGTTGCGCCGCCATTAGTATGTCTGTTTAAACGTGCGCGCCTGTACTAAAGGTATGACGAATAATTCCTTCTATAGTCAGCAGGTCATCGCAATATCCGTTCCAGGAAATACGACGGACCGTTTCCCGACAGTCTTCTACTGGAATTCGATACTTGACCAAGACACAAGGAGGGACACATGAGTACGCCAGACAAAGATGCTATCGAAATTGGGTCGCGGCAGGCGGAAGAAGCCTACGAGTACCGCAGTCAGCAGATTCATCCAATGGGACTAGCCCCTCCTGAAGCAGGGACTCTCCTGGCTGAGGGCGACTCTTGGTTTGATTATCCGTGGCACGATGTCCTATCGGAGCTCGAAGACCATCACGGCTTCGATGTCGATTCTGTCAGCCATCGAGGCGACCGGATTGAGGATATGGCCTACAACACGGGGCAGCTCGTTCCGTTAGTGCGCAAGTTGGAGAAAATGATTCGGTCCAACAAGACGCCGAAAGCCATCCTGATTTCGGGAGGCGGAAATGATGTGGCGGGGGAGTCTTTTGCAGCACTTTTGAATCATGCCAAAAGCGGGACTCCGGGTCTTAACCAACAGGTAGTGAGCGGTTTTTTGGATGTGCGAATTCGCTCAGCCTACATAACTATCCTCTCGGCTGTGACGGAAATAACCAAACGGCAGTTGGGATATCCCGTACCCATTCTTTTACATGGCTACGATTATGCCGTCGCAGACGGCAGGGGCTACTTAGGCGGTTGGGGACCGTTACCGGGACCATGGCTGGAACCTGGATTTCGGGAAAAAGGCTATGAGGATCCGTATCAGCGCCAGCAGATTGTGACTCAACTGATTGATCGGTTGAACGAAATGCTGGCGTCACTAGGTAATGTCAACGGGCTAGGGCATGTGCGCCATTTAGACTTGCGCGGCACACTGAAAAACGACAACACATACACAGATTGGTGGGATAACGAACTGCATCCCACGAAGCGTGGGTACCGAGCTATAGCTGCAAAATATGCAGAAGCACTAAGTTCGTTACCGCAGATCTGAAATCAGCCCAGTAGAGCCACAGCGTGACTTGTTTTCCTGGCCCTCACAGAGGTCGCCATTCGCCTTGGCGATAGGCGACTTCAACCCGAGCAGGGCTGGTGAACATGCCGAGGGACGCTGCCAAGGTTGAGGCAAACGCAGCCGGAGAGGATGTGGCGGACGCCCCGGATATCGATGTGGTTGAGGTGCAAAACTAGGCCTGCACGTTCCGCAATGAACACGGCAGGCATACCCGTAGCAAACGTTCGAGAGTTTGAAGGACGTATCGGCAATTAGTTGCAAGCCCTGAAGCGTCGCGGGGGTTGCGACTTCTTTTGGGAATCAGTCACACGCTCCGAAACACTGATGAGGATGGCGGCAGTGGTGATGGAACTGGACGGCTAGGCAAGCCATGAAGTTTGCCGATGCCTATCCGCTGCTGAAGAAATGCGAACAGCTCGACCCCGGAGGGGCCCGACCTCCTTGTGCGATGTGCGTAGTGCATACGGTGACCGGAATTCCCGAGTAGACGGTCCTCGCAATCCCTCCCCGGCCGATGTGTTCGGCTATCGGTCCAGCAGAGGTGCCAGCAGTGCACACATGCTGCGCCAGTGCGAACCCTCCCAGTAAACCCGCTGGCAGGCGTCGCAGCACAGGAAGTGCGAATAGAGGGTGGCAACGCGTGGCGGCACCTGCGGCCGGGCCAGTTCCGGGCTGATCTCGTGCAGCGGCAGGTTGCAATGAAGGCACAGGCTGAATGGCCGCGCGCTACGCGCCAGGTCGAGGCGCTCGTACAATTCGCGCAGTTGCAGCGACGGTTTCAGGGCATGCACGTAACAGCCATGGCTGATGATCCGCCGCTTGAGCAATTCGCGGTCACGGGTGAGCACGATACGTCCTTGCTGCGCGGCGATCTCAGCGATCTCGCCATCCTCGAAGCCATTGTTGTAGAGGGTGTCAAAGCCGCTCATGCGCAGCAGGTTGGCCAGCCCGCCCAGGTGCGCATCCGCGACGAAGCGCAGCACCCGTAAAGGTTGAGCCCGAACCTTTAACAGCGGGCTGATGTCCAGCGTTTCGAACTTGGGGTACACCGCCAACCGGTCATCGTCGAAGATCATCCGCTCGAAACCCACCGACTCGCCGTTGAGCAGCACCAGCTCGACCTCCGTGTGCGGTATCCCGAGCGCCTCGATCATGTGCTTGACCGTCGCCCCTCGCGCGCACTTGCAGGTGAATGACTGCCGCCGCCGTTCGGCCGGCAGGAAATCGTTGAGCTCCTCGTAGAAGCGGAAGGTTGCACTGGCCATGATGAACAGTATGGCAGGGCTGCAGGATGAGCGAGTCTGGCCCGGACATCTTCTGCGGCGGGGCCCCGACTACGATCGTGTTGATATTGCTCAGGGATAGGTTTGATGCCGATTTGTTCAGGGTCTTCCAGGCCACCAGGATAAAAAACAGTGGGCCAAATGTATCGCTGTGTATCCAGACCCGCTGTAAAGATGCTGGCGTACAAATGCCCCTCGATCCGGATACATCCGGGATACACGGTTGCAGTCAAATAGCCTGGCCTTAGCGAGAAAGCAAACGCACCTCGCACCACGGCTTATCGCCCTGGTGGCATGACCCCGAGCGGCCTTACCGCACACAGTATCCGGAGAAATAACCATGTCCCGTCTTTCGAACAAATCCCGTATTGGCCTGATCGCTGTTTCACTGGTCGGCTGCATGAACCTCGCTTCGTCCGCCTTCGCCGCTGATGCACTGCCTCAAGGCTACCAACTCGCCGCGGCGGAAAAGACCAGTGAAGGCAAGTGTGGCGAAGGCAAGTGCGGCGCCAGCGAAACCGGCGCCAAAGTCACCAAGGCCGGTGAAGGCAAGTGCGGTGAAGGCAAATGCGGCGACGCTTCCTTCGCCCGTACCGACACTGACCACGACGGCCGCGTTTCCCTGAAAGAATTGCTGACCGTGGCCCCAAAGGGTGCTGAAGAGTTCAAGGCGATGGACACCAACAACGACGGTTTCCTTTCCGAAGGCGAGGTCTACAAATTCCGCACCAACCAGTTCACCTCCAACGGCAAGAAAGTGCCAACCGAGCTGTTCACCAAAATGAGCAAAGCGCAGGGCTGATAGTGGGGGGTGCCGACTACGACAACACCGGTGTGGCGAGATAGGGTTTTCTCTATCTCGCCACACCGATGTTTTATTCGTTGCGATCTATAAAGCGTTGGGGAGCTTCAAATCGACCGCTGATTCACCCGCCGGGTCAGTTCCTCTGCCGACTCCTTGCGTTCCGAGTAACGGTCAACCAGGTCCGGGCGCTCCCGCAGCAACAGGGTGAACTTCACCAGTTCCTCCATGACGTCCACCACCCGGTCATAAAGCGCGGACGGTTTCATGCGGTTGTCTTCGTCGAATTCCAGATAAGCCTTCGGCACGGAAGACTGGTTGGGGATGGTGAACATCCGCATCCAGCGACCCAGCACACGCAGTTGATTCACCACGTTAAACGACTGAGAGCCACCACTGACTTGCATGACCGCGAGGGTTTTGCCCTGGGTCGGGCGAATGGCGCCTAGCGCGAGCGGCACCCAGTCAATCTGCGCCTTGAACACGGCCGACATCGAGCCGTGACGCTCGGGTGAACACCAGACCTGTCCTTCGGACCATTGCATCAGTTCGAGCAGTTCCTGGACTTTCGGGTGATCGGTCGGTGCATCGTCCGGCAGAGGAAGGCCGGATGGATTGAAGATCCGTGTTTCAGCGCCGAAATGTTCGAGCAATCGGGCGGCTTCCTCGATCAGCAGACGACTGAATGAACGCGGTCGGGTCGATCCGTACAACAGCAGGATTCGCGGCTTGTGCGGGGTGTCGCCACCAGCAATGGATTGAATCAGGGAGGCGTCGAGATTGGGCAGTTCGTGGGACATGAGGGCTCCGGTTACAGGGTGCTGATGCGATCGAGTTCGCGCTTCAAGGCATCCCGATCAAGTTCGCCGAAGGGCAGGGCGAGGAAGGCCCGGCAGCGTGTTTCGATGCGGGCCAGGGTCGAGTGGAAGGCTGCGGTCACGACCGCTTCGTCGCCCTTCACCTCGGATGGATCTTCCAATCCCCAATGGGCTTTCAGCGCCGGCCCGAAGTAAACCGGGCATGCCTCGCCGGCAGCCTTGTCGCAGACGGTGATGACAATGTCCGGTGGGTTGGCTTCGAAGGCGTCGTTGCCTTTACTGCTCAACCCGTCAATCGCGATGCCGGCTTCTTGCAGCGTCACAAGACTGCGCGGCAGAACCTGGCCCTTGGGGAAGCTGCCGGCACTGACTGCCTGAAAACCTTGCGGCGCGAGATGATTGAACATCGCTTCGGAGAGGATGCTGCGGCAGCTATTGGCGGTGCACATGAACAAAACGCGCATGATGACTTCTCTTGGTACATATGGTTAATCGAATATACGTTTTTCCATATGGGGTGGTCAAACGCTGCCTGATTGGCAATTCAGTCCCTGTCAGGGTCATTGCAGAAATGCGGTCTCTGAGAAAGAGACCGCTGCACAGCCCGCAGGGCTGATTCATTCCTTTCTGGCGTAACCGTTGGCAACGGCGCAAGGTCTTGTAGCTTTCAGGAAGTCAGCATGAGGGCGCTTAAACACGCGCCTTCCGCAGATGCTTAATTTGCGCGAGCACACATGGCTGCCCGACTAATTCCTGCACTCGGCCAACACAACCTGGCAGGTATCCGGCGTGCCACCGGAGCGGCCGGCATAGCGAATGCAGTTACTCAAGGACTTCTGGCGCGCCATGTCCAAGGTGTCTCCCCAAGCGAGACCGCCCTCGCCGGAAGTAGGCAGCGCTTTGGCATAACAGCTTGAGCCTGCGTTTGAGGCCGAGTAGCGAGCCGTGGCAGCTTTGCCGGAACATCCCGCCATCATCGCCAGGTTGATGGCAAGCAGGGAGGGCAGGATCCATGACGAATATTGGCGTGTTGTTTTTCCGGTCATGGCGTTTTCCTGCAAGAGGCGGCTAGCAGCGTGTGTGTAGTCGTGTACTTATCAGATTAGTCGGTTGGTTGAGGTTGAGAAATGCATCGAAGCCAGTCTCAGGCTGATAGCGGCATTTAACCCTTTGCAAGCTGAGATCGTGACCACTCCCTCTTTTTTCAATAGCGGTGATGATTGACGGCAATTCTCGAACCAAAGCAGACCTCTTTGTCAGGTCTATGGCCAGGGACGCCACTGACCACTAATAACGTGGCGGTAGCTCGTTGCCGATCATGAGGTGGGAGAAAATCTGATCCGGATCTGTCTGGCACCCGTTTCTGAACAGACGTCGAGATTCTGTACCTGCGAAATATTCACTCCCCCTGCTATTGGCAGGCACCATCAGTTTTGGCTTTGGCTTTGGCTTTGGCTTTGGCTTTGGCTACTGCTGCGCTAAAACGCTACGAAAATCCGTCATAACGCTTCTAATCCATCCCGAATCCATTACGCAAATTTGATTTCAAGCTCTAACCGGTTAATATACGTTCCATATCCATTTCATATAGTGAAGCTCATGGGGATCGTAAAAATTTCTGAAGACATGCATGAGCATCTGCGCGTCGCCAGCGACGCGTTGAGTCGCTCGATCAACGCTCAGGCCGAGCACTGGATGCGTATCGGGATGCTTGCCGAATTACACCCAAACCTCGATCACAGTGAGATTTGCCGCATGCTGATTCGTGCAGAACTGCAAGGCGGTCTTGATTTGAAGCAGCTCTGCGCCCTCGCGGACAGTTCGCAAACCTCTCAGATTCATGCAGCCATCGGAGCCAGGAAATGAGGGCAAACGTGCGTATCAACACCGCGGCAGACATCGCCAGGTCACGTGTCGCTGCAACGCTGGCCGCCGAGGTGCTGGCCATGATTGCGCCTTATGTGAAAGCGGGTGTCACCACCGACGAGCTTGATCGGCGCTGTCACGACTACATCGTCAATGTGCAAAAGGCCATTGCGGGGAATATCGGGTATCTCGGCTACCCGAAAACCGTGCTGACGTCCGTCAACCAGGTGGTCTGCCATGGCCTGCCTTCGGCCACTGTCCTGAAGGACGGCGACATTGTGAATATCGACGTCGCTGTCAAAAAGGACGGTTGGTATGGCGACACCAGTCGAATGTATTTCGTGGGTGAACCCAGTCCGCAGGCTCGGCATTTGGTCAAGACCACCTACGAAGCGCTGTGCGCCGGTATTCGAGTCGTTCGCCCCGGCGCCACGCTGGGCGATATCGGTTATGCCATTCAGTCGATCGCCGAAAGGGATGGATTCAGTGTTGTGCGCGAATACTGCGGTCACGGTATTGGCAAGGTCTATCACGATGAACCGCAGATCCTCCATTACGGCTATCCCGGCCAGGGATTGAAGTTGAAAGCGGGCATGATTTTCACCATTGAGCCCATGCTGAATGCGGGTAAGCGTCATGTGAAAACCCTTGCGGACGGCTGGACCGTTGTCACCAAGGATCACTCCCTTTCGGCCCAGTGGGAGCACATGGTGGCGGTCACTGACGATGGCTTTGAGGTTCTATCTGCCTGGCCTGACAGCGTCGAAGAGTTCCCGGCTATCCGATAACCTGGCCCTGGAGGGGCTTTTAATATTTGCGCAATTGCGCTCACGGGTTAAATAAATCAGTCCCTTTTGGCCTTTGCGATACGCGATGGCCCGTCAATTGGCAAAAATAACGATGCGGGCCTTGATGTCACTGCTCACTCAAGCCTTGGGTTTACTTGCCTAAACAGAGACTGGGTGCTTAAGTTGATGACATGTGGATTCTGCAGGTGGCCGGCTCCCTGCTTATTTCTCGTTTCAAAGGTTAGCACTTGTTCTATGAATTCAGGGGCTGAATAATATGTGGAAAAGAGCATATCTACTAAAAATAACTCTCCTTCTGGCTGTTTCTCTTTTTCTTGTGCCTAAGATTATTTTGATAGAGTTTTTTTCTAATAGGTGGATTGATACCGGGGTGTCCAGTGTTTTTTTGTTTTTGTTGCAAGACTTGATCCTTTCGGTAGTTGTATATCTGGTGGCAATAACTTTAATAAGCAAGGGTCGGTTGTATTTTTTCTTGTTGAGTGTTTTTTCAGGGGCTATTTTACTGTGTCTGCTGCTGGATATGAGAGTCAGAGAGCTATGGCTCAAACCTCTGGATTTTTCACTGATACAATACAGTCTGCAGCATTCAAGTGATTTGATTTCGGGGGTGGAAATATTTTTAAATCAGTTATCTGGTTTTGGGCTGACTTTTCGATTTATTGTATTTGTTCTCTTTATTGCCTATCTCGCGGCTTGGTTTCTGGTTGGACTGGCAGCATACAAGACACCTAAAAGCCAAATGACAGATAAAGAAGGGAGAGGCAAGTACAGGGTGGTATTCGTGTTGTTCTTGTCTGCCATGTTTTTGTGGTCGATTTATACAAAAGACGCTCGCTATGATTTGAATAAAAATATATTTGTGGATCCTTTGGTTGCTACTTTTAAAGATGTCGTTTCTTTAGATGCCACTCAAGCTAAAACGATACAGAAATTCGAACAGCCCGCTTACCCTTTGTCAGCAATCAACGACATTCAAAAGCTTGGCACTCAGCCTGTTCCAGACTTTCAGAACCTGGTGTTTATTGTGCTGGAGTCGGTTCGATGGAATAGCATTTTTGGTGCAGGTGTAAAAACCGGTGAAAAATATCCAGTCTTTGAAAAGCTTTCTCAGGAAGGAATGCTTTCTAAATCGTACGTGTCAGTGCCTCATTCATCTAAAGGCTATTACTCAATATTTACCGGGTTGCATGCGTACCCGGATATTGAAGTCAAAGAGGCGATGCACCTATATCAGCCCAGCGTAATTCATGAGCTGAAGAAGAAAAAAAATATGGAGGCGGTTGCCTTTAGTTCATTGTTTCTACAATTTGAAAACATGGGCGGTTTTTTAAAATCCATAGGCGTGTCGAATTCATATGCTGTTTCTGACATTGCCCGAGATAAAGATCACTCCCGGAACAATAGTAGCTTCGGAGAAGGTGATGAGTATCTATTTTCGTCAAGTGTTCCGTACTTGAAGGATATTGCTAAAGAAGGCAAAGGGTTCATTGCACTATATTTCCCAAGCGCAGCACATTATCCATACAATTGCACTGATAAATCAGCTTCGCAGGCAGAGATAGAAAGATATGAAGAGTGCATAATGAAAATAGACACCCTGATAGGTGGGATGCTAAATGAATTTGACAAGACAGGTATCTTGAATTCAACATTATTTGTGCTTGTTGGCGATCATGGAGAATCTTTTGGCGAGCATGGGATGTTTATTCATAATTCCTCCATGCACGAAGAGGAGGTTACTGTGCCTTTGATATTTTGGGCGAATGGCAAAATACTGCCTAGAAACACATCGACAACAAGTCATCAGACTGACATCGCACCAACAATTGCTGATTTTTTTGGGGTTGCTGACTCTTCTCTCAATGTCCAAGGTGTTAGTTTGTTGCGAGAACAAGGGAAGCGAGTGTTTTTTATGTCTACATTTTTTGATGAATTGTCATCGGCACTGGTTGATCATCCATATAAATACATATACGAGTACAGTCCGGATACTATTGCGAAATATAATCTTGAAGACGATCCGCAAGAGAAAGCACCTCAAGCCGTTCTTGGTAATGAGTTCAATACGATTAAAAACAGATTGATTTCTTATAACGTGTACCAAAAGATCTTTTTTGCAAAAAAGCCTGAACAAACGGAATGACTTTCTGTCATGCAATACTTGGCGATTACCTGTACGGGACCGTCTTTGGCAACCTCTGAGACGTTGACGTAGTCGTCGAGGCTCTCGGGAAGCAGGGGGCCTTGGCCTTGATGTTCACCTTGAACAAAGCGTTTCAATCACGTCGCGCAATGTGACGTGGTTGCCGGATCAATTTGTAACCCATGGGTGTTGTTATGACCCCCGGCACGAAGGTGTCCGCTCCGTGCGGCGGATCAGTTGCCCGAATGGTCCGGAAATCTCTGACTCGGAGCGGGGGATTCCTGCCTGAACAGCTCCAGTTATTCCAAGGCTGAAGGCTGTAAGTAGCATGGGTGTTCAAGTCGCCCAGCGTAGGCTGGCGACACTCAACAGGATCAAGGCGATCCAGACAAGCTTCCAGAACGATACCGTATCACCCAACCAATACATTCCGACAATGGCTGTGCCGGCGGCGCCGATTCCGGTCCAGACCGCAAAGCGGTTCCTACGGGCAGCACCCGCAACGCCATCGTCAACATTCGCCCGTACCTTCAAAGCCGAAGCCGGCTCGACCCCGGCCGAACTTGTCGAATTGGCGCGCATCGATGAGGCCAGGCGGCTGATCGAAGGTTCGGACGTTTCACTCAAGCGCTTGGCCGATACCGTCGGCTATGCCAATAGGGACGGGTTCAGAAGGGCATTTATGCGACGTCTCGGGGTGGGGCCGAGTGACTATCGGAAGCGGTTTTCAACCGTGTGATCTAGCATTCGCAGGGTTACTTGGGTGCCCCTCACAATTGCCTACACAGTTACATCAACGCTCCCACGAGCCAGCAGCCACTCCTGATAGACCGCAGCGCTATCAATCGAAAAGTCGCCTTGGTTAGCGTTGATTGTGTTCTCTTCATGGCTTCCGGCCTCGATCAGAGGCTGGAGGTTTTCCTGCACAGGCGAAGCGGCGCTTTTGCTGAGGGACTGCACGTTGGGCCGTTCGATAGCGTTGCTTTTCGCGTCGAACGTTGCCAGGTTTTGATCAGGTTTATAGTGGGCTTTCAGCTGCTCCAGATCGCGTTCTGTCTCACGAAAATTTTTGTCGATCTGTGCCTGGATTTCCGCTGTCGCATTGGCGACCTGGATCTTGCCGGCGGTCACGTTGCCGCTCGCCAAAGACCTTTTGAGCGCATCTACGTAAGGCAGCGGAGGTAAGTTGCTTCCGATCATGTTGACACTCCTTGGTTGGTGACCGAGTAGCAAGGCAAAAGTCAGGCCATTCGCTGAGTGCCTTGTCCTTCAGGGCGTTGGCGGGGCGCTGAGATGAGTCGGTGGCACATGCTTGCCGAGAGCGGCAAAGCATTGCCCTCGACGTTTGCGGCAAGCAAGCACGTCGAGTCCTGGATTCATCCCTTACTCATACGCCGTAACTCGCCGCTATCACAATGAGCGCAAGGAAACAGACCAACTGAACGCAAAAGAAGGTAAACCGCACCGCCACGAACCTGTTTGTCTGCACATGAGATACGTGAACCAGAGACTGGCACACACGAGCGATCAGGACGAGCATGGACAAGTAGTCAACGGCCGGTGTGTTGATACCAAGGGCTGAAATCACGAACACGATGGCGCCAAAGACCGGCAGGTTTTCCACACAGTTCGCATGCGCTCGTGTTCCGCGCCGATACCAATCCTCGCCATCGGGCTGATCGCTTCGGAAAGAGGCAATCGGAACATTCGAGAACAGGATTCTGACCCAGCGATACACCCCGACGGTTGCCATCAACAGCAGCAAAGTCCAGGTCGCGAATCCCAGCAACATCCACATCGGTATCGTCATGGCTGCCATCCTCAATCCAGCACGTCATTGCACACCCGCACGACCGACGCGAGGTCGGCCGCACCCTGTAGATCAGTTGCTCATGATGGGAGCCAGTGCGGTCTGAATCCTGGACATCTGCGCGGGCGTTGTCATGCGCGCAAGCAGTTGGCCAAAGTGTGGGTGCTGCACGCCCGAGATAATGTATTGCCAGCGGTAGGCGTCCAGCACGGAGGTTTTGATTTGCTCGCTCTCGTCAACACTGAACGAGCGTGGAACATTGCGAATGAAGTAGTCGGCATCGGATGCCGATTGTGCCTGCAGGATTGCATCGACGGCTGCCACCAGCGCAATCAGATCGTTCACTGCCTGGTCGCGTTCGACTGGCGAAAGTTTCGCGTGCTCCGCTTTCCATTCCAGCTCATCGAGTACGACGTGCCGGCTTTCATCCTTCCAGTGAAATTTGAAGACATCCTTGAAGAGTGGGCACAACTCCTCGCGCGGGGCGATGCTTTTTGCGTAATGCGTTTGAACAAACAGCTCGATATGACAGGTCAGCGCCAGCACCGACCAGGTGCTGGCCGCCAGTACCGCACGCGCCACATCGTTCGGATCGGCCACTTGACGATATCCCGCCGGCAATTGCGCATCCATCATCGTTTCTATGCGCCGGAACAGCTCCTGATGCTTGATCTCGTCATTGGAAAAACGCACCAGCGCTTCAAGCGCGAGCTGATCGTCAAAGACATGAGCCCGACCTTGATCGAGCATTTTGGCACTGATAAAACGCTCGACCAGGCCAAAGATATACGCATAGGTTCGGCCCTGAATCTGGCTGAGCAGGCGCGCTTCTTCCAGGGAGAGAAAGGTCAGGCGGTCGATCCGCGAGAGTCCGTCGGGCAAGAATTTGCGCGAGAAGTCGAAGCGGCGGTCCTGGAGCAAATCGCGATCGATCTGCCATTCGGCTTTCTTCGAAGACTTGACGAGTTGAGCATAACGGGCGGCGTTGCCTGAATCTGCGCCGGGTAGGGTAGCGACGGTGTTCATATCGATCTCCTGCTTCCTGATCGAGTGGGAAGGGGCCATTACGGTTAACGTCGGAGCCAGTGACCCTGGGTGAAACCTCTGGGGGAGCGTCCCGATCACTGAGTCCGCGTTGGTGCTAATCTAGGCCTCGCCGTTCAGGCGCAGAATGACCGGTGCGCCTGATTACATGCTCCGGACTCCGGAAAGGAGGGCTGGCAATTGCTGGATGCGCTTTCTGATGTCTTGCGTGTCATTCGGCTCTCTGGAGGAGTCTTCCTCGAGGCGGAATTCACTGCGCCCTGGTGCCTCAGCGGAAAAATCTCTGCGGACGATTGCAAACCGTTCCTGGCGGCCCCTCGACATGTCATTGCGTCGCATTTTGTCGCTGCGGGGCACATGCAATTAAGAATCGACGGTGAAGCCCCCCTCGACGTGCGGGCAGGCGAACTCATTCTGCTTCCGCGCAATGACGTTCATACGTTTGGCAGCGACCTGAGCGTTGCTCCCATGTCGGCGCGCGACGTTATTCAGCCGCCGGAAGTCGGCGGCATTTCACGTATCAAGTGCGGCGGAGGCGGCGAGGTCACGCAGTTATTGTGTGGGTTCCTCGGCACTGAAACCCCTTTCAGTCCGTTGCTCTCGTCGCTGCCATCTTTATTGAAACTGGACGTGCGCGCGACGGCTTCGGGTGCCTGGATTGAAAGCTCATTCCGGTTTGCTGTCAGTGAGATCGCAGCGGGGCGCGTCGGCTCGACAACGGTCATCGCCAAGCTATCGGAATTGCTCTTCGTCGAAGCCGTCAGCCAGTATGTCGCGAGCCTCCCCGCTGAGCGGCGCGGGTGGCTGGCGGGTTTGCGGGATCCGCACATCGGACGCGCATTGGCGCTGCTTCATGCTCGCCCAACCGAGGGCTGGACGGCAGAAGCCCTGGCGCTTGAAGTGGGCATGTCGCGCTCGGTTTTCGCGGAACGATTCACGGCATTGGTCGGCCAGCCACCGATGCAATACCTGACGCTCTGGCGCATGCACGTGGCGGCTCAACACCTGCGCGAAGGTCGCGGCAATGTGGCGCAAATCGGCTTTGCAGTGGGCTACGAATCTGAAGCCGCGTTCAGTCGCGCATTCAAGCGCCAGTTCGGCACATCACCCGGCACCTGGCGCAGGCAATCGGCTTGAGAACGGAGGGCGAGGGACGCGCTTAATCCGCTTGCGACTCGTATTCAGCGAAAGATCAGCGACTGGTGTGCCGCGCCGCCCGTGCGTGCACCGTCACCCACTGCGACGGCCACATTGCCTGCGGCTATTGCTGCATCCCCGCAGGCAAACACGCCGGGTACACTGGTTTCGCGCATCGCATCGACCTTGATGAACTCACCTGTCGGCCCGGCTTCAAACTCGCAACCAAGCAGCGCTGCCAGCGGGCTGCCCATACGCGTGAGAGGCTGAGTGAACAGCCCAGCGAGTTTGATCACACGGCCGCTGGCCAGTGTCACATCGGCTTGTTCCCCGCCAACCGACAACACAGGTTCGCGCTCCACCGCAACCCCACGGCTGGCCAACTTCGCCAGCTGCTCGGCATCAGGCTCGAATACCTCGTTGAGGAAGAGTGTCGTTGGCCCCCAGTCGGGCAACATCAGCGATTGGTGGATAGCAACTGGCGATGCCGCCAATACTCCAATCGGTCCGCCGTACAGTTCATATCCATGGCAATACGGACAATGAAACACTCGCTGCCCCCAGCGCTCTGACAGCCCGGGAATCTCAGGCAACTCATCCACCACCCCTGTGGCCAGGATCAGACGCCTCGCTGCGAATTGTTCCCCGTTTGCGGCTGTTATCACAAATCCACCACTACTCGTCTTTGCCTGGATGGCGGGTTGCGAAAGCCACTCGACTGTTGGATAAGCCAGCAACTGGGCACGTGCCTCGCTGGCTATCGTGCCGGGATCACGACCGTCCTGCCCAAGAAATCCATGTGAATTGTGAGCAAACCGGTTACGGCGCTGACCTGCATCGATCACCAACACCTTTCGGCGCGCCCGTGCCAGTTGCAAGCCTGCGGAAATACCGGAATAGCTGCCGCCAACGATGATCACGTCGTAAACCATTGATCAGTCTCCCTGGGTCTTCGACCTGCTCGAAAACTCTAGATACAACGTAAGTTACGTGATGTCGGGGTGTCAACAGTCTCGTAACTTATGCTGTGTCGAGCGATACTCGGCACACGCAATTTCAGGAAACCGCCATCCATGAGAAATGACACTCGCTTGTCCCGCATGCTGCACGTGCTGATCCACATGGCTCGCCACGAACAGCCCGCCACGTCCGATACCATCGCGCAGATGCTCGGTACCAACCCGGTGGTGGTCCGGCGGACCATGGCGCTGCTCAAGGATGGGGGCTATGTGCGCTCGGAAAAGGGGCACCGTGGGGGGTGGACGCTGGCGAAACCGTTAGCGGATATAACACTGTTGAACATCCATCAGGCCTTGGGCTCGTCCTCGCTCTTCGCCATCGGTCTGTCGACCGACCATCCAGAATGTCTGGTTGAGCAAGCGGTGAATGCTGCGCTGACTGAAGCGTTTGATGCGGCGCAGGCACTGCTTATAGATCGCTTGGGAAGCGTCACGCTTGAACAGTTGGCCAGTGATTTCGAACGGCGCTATCAACGTCTGTAAACCTGTGGTCTACAAAGCGGCGTCTGGAAGTACATGGCCGGATGGCTTGTGTGGATGTTTAGTTCTAGCCGGAAAGCGACGGTCCAGTAGACTAAGAATCGCATCCTTGGGCATTTCCAATTTGGCCACTTGATCTTGTGAAAAGATGAATAATTTCGCCCGGTGGGCAAATTATGTTGCTCGAAAAAGCACCTCCAGCCTACCTCCACTTTGTCTGTCCTACGTTAGCTGAAATCGCTCTAACGCATAATCCTTGCCTGCCAAGGTAAGTTCAAAAGTGGTGGCGCCAAACGTACCCCGTGTCACTTTTTGTTTGATGAGACGTTTGTCTTGAAGTTGCTTTAGATCGGCTTCAACTTCTGATGTGCTGAGTGAGACAAGTTTGCAAATTGAGTTCAGGTTTGCAACTTTCCTGAAGTTTGCATGATAAGCCAGCGCCTCCATCAGTAGCGTTTGGTTATCTGTCAGTCGTGGAAACTGAGGGTTGTTCATTTTGTAAACTTTTCGTTCTATCTCATGTAGCTCGTCGTAATCTCCATCAGTGTTGCGGGCGTAGTAAATCGCTACAGACAGAGTGCTGATTAAAATCGCGATAATCATCAGCAGCGACCAATTCGGCATTGGCGTTTCCAGCGAAAGCCAATCGGAAAAACGTTGCGGCCAGCTCGTGCTATCTGCCAACAATCTCAGGTCGAGGTGAGTGTCGAGCAGCTTTATGGCAGCCCAAGCGACAAGGAAAATCCCAGCCCAACAGGCCATAGCCTTGAACGTGAATGGGGAATGCTTGCCTTGTGCTGCCATGCTACTCGTCCCCAGTGCAGAAACAGGTCTTATCAGCATAGCAGTGGAAAATTGGTCGTCTGGCAGATGACCTGCAAAGTCAGCTGTTGGTTGGGGATTCAACCGGTCGATGCAACACGGGCTACGTTGTCGCTGCCGATGAGTCCTGTTGCGGCCAGGTTTCGAAGCTTTTGAGCCAGAGCTTCTCGCTCGGCCTTTGAGGTGACGGATCGACGATTTGATACTGTCGATCGAGCCACAAAGCGATTATCCGGACTGCGGCCAGTGATCCTGAATGTCATGCCATACAGCCTTGGACGTCACCTCGACATGCTTCTGTTTATCGCAAGTAAAGGGCGTGTCCAGCGTACCGAGGGCTATGGAGATCCAGTCGGAGTATCCGCCCTGGTTATTTGACCAGAAGAGCGACGAGCCGCAGCGAGCGCAAAACTGGCGCTCGACAGATTCAGAGGATGGGTAAGAACGGATGTCGTCATTACCCTGTACCAGATCAAAGTCGCCCCGCAAGACACTGCCGTAGCTCGCAAATGCAGCGCCATGGCTTTTGCGGCATTGGCTGCAATGGCAGTGCGAAACAGCTTTGGGACGTGACCGGAGTTGGTATTGGATGGCGCCGCAAAGGCAACTGCCCTGGAAGGTCTCAGTCATTTGGTGGCGATCCACGGTTGAGGGGGCGGCACTTTAAGCGGTAGGCAGATGCAGTGTCGAGCGACTGCCCGTCGAACAGGCAGGGCGCAATACTGGAGCAGCATTGTGGTCGCTGAACTTCAGTTCCATTGCATTCCTCCTGTCGAACCGGTGTCGATGGTAACGATGGCACCCTCAGAATCAGAAGGGTTTTCATGAGGCTGTTTCCAAGCCGAACAGTTGAGCCAGGTGCTGACCGGAGAGCGACTGTTGGTCGGATGAAAGATGGATCCGGGTTTTATGAGGCTGACTGTGTTCTGACGTGTTCAGAGTTCTTTTAAAACAATGGGTTGGGTTATAAATGCCTGAGGTCTTGTAACAATGATCGCGTGTTGATGACCGGATTTCATCCGACCTAAGTCTGATTTCCGAGCGCCGGTAGCCTGGGATGCACGACTGACGACCGGCGTCTTTCCAGGTTCCCTGCTATTAATCAATAAGTGTTCGAGTGCAAATCCTTTGGGGGAGCGCGTCATGAGTCCATTCATTCGCATTGGCATTGCTGACGATCATCCGTTGTTGCGTGAGGGCGTAGCCAATACCTTGAGAAAACGGGCGGACCTTCAGGTCGTGGAGCAGGGCGCCAATGCGCAAGAGGCCAGGGATATTGCCCAGAGGGTGCGTCCGGACGTGATGTTGATGGACGTCAATATGCCGGGCGATGTTTTCGCCACGGTGCGGTTCATTTCCACTCAGCTGTCAGATGTGAAGGTGCTGATGCTGACCGTTTCAGAATCCGAAGATGACGCCTTTATGGCGCTGGAGTCCGGCGCGCGAGGGTATGTGTTGAAAGGTGTCAGCGGACCGGAACTGGTCCAGGCGATCAGGTCGGTTGCCAAGGGGGAGACGTACATCACCCCTGAGTTTGCCAACAAGCTGCTGAATAACATCAAAAAACACGAAGCGGAAATTCACATGTGTGGTTTGACTCATCGCGAGGAGCAGGTCATTCGTGAAGTTTCAATGGGGCTGACCAATAGGGAAGTTGCGTCAAAGCTGTTGATCAGTGAAAAAACCGTCAAGCACCACATGGGCTGCGTGATGCAGAAACTCCACGCCCGAAATCGTGTTGAAGCAGTCACCGCTCTACGGCATTACAGGGAGCGCGAAGCTGTCGGGCGACTTCACATCGGAGCTGCGCAAACACAAATGGATGCCTGGAGCGGTTCCTGACTAGAGTTTGAACTGAGCATTTACCGACGTGCCGGAGGCGCAGGACTCGATGCTGAACAACCCGCCCAGAGATTCAACGCGATAACGCAAACCGGCGAGCCCCAATCGGGTTCTGCCGGACGCATCGAGCAGCATGGCGTCCTCCGCCATGCCTGGGCCACTGTCCCTGACGCTGATGTTCAATTCTTCATCAATGTATTGCGCCTGGATGACCTGACCCTCGCCGTTGGCATGACGGTATGCGTTGTTGAGGGCTTCCTGCACAAAACGGTACAAACAGAGTTTGAGCGGCAGTGGCGCGGCCTTCGGTAGCAGGCCCAGGGTCAATGTGACCTTGGTGCCAGTGCGTTGCTCGTGCCGTTGCGCCACCAGTTGCAACTCTTCCACCAGGCTCAAGTCGTTAATTTCCGGCAGTGCCAGGCCTCGTGATAAATCGCGGACCTCACGCAATGCATCTGTGGCGGCGCCACGAATGGTTTCCAGCGACTCCTGATCCACAGCGGAGCAGTTTTCGGCCAAGTCGTCGAGCCGGATCAGAATCAAGGTCAACAACTGCGCCGGTCCATCGTGCAGGTCTGCACCAATGCGCCTCAAGGTGAGTTCGTTGACACGGGAAAACTCCTGGGTAGCGGTCGCCATCTTGCGCTGGAGTTCGGCGTTGCTGATGTGCAAGCGGGTTTGCTCCAGCAGCCGTAGGCGTAGTGCGATTTGTTGACGCTGGATAATCTTGTCACCGCGTCGCACGATGAAGAAAAGCAGCGTCAGCATTGCCAGCGTCGCGGCGCCAACGACCACCCATACCTGCAGTCGGACGCGATTGATCTCGCGCTTGAGGCTATCGGCCTTTTCATAAAATTCGCCCACCGCAATGACTTTCCTGGAGTTGGAATCCCGCAGGGGCGCGTAGATCTCATAGAGCGGCATGTTGAGCATACGCTCGAACTCGTTCTCATCCTGGTTCAACTCTTCAAGGTCGGTGACCACTTTGCCCTTGAGTGCCTCGGTGATCTCATCCATTGGGAATTTGTGGTTGGTGATGGCTTTGTTCGTGCTGTAGACCACCGTGCCATCCGCTCGCCAGATCTTGATCGAGACAATGTGCTGTTTTAACGCACGACTTTGCGTGAGAAGGTCCAGGGACTGAATGCTTGCAGCCGAGAGGTTGTTGTCTCGGCTCAACTCCTGCACATAAGGCTCCAGAAACGTGTCCATGTACTGGGCGCCGGCTTCTGCTGCGCTATTTACCGCGGCATTTTCTATTCGTTCGCTTACCAGTTTGCCGACGAAGAACATGGTAAGTCCCAGGATCACCGCAGCGGCAATGACAAACTGGGTCGAGTGACTCAGCTTGCGCGCCTGGACCTTGAGCCGTGCGTGCCAGATTCCATTGCGAACCACATTGTCATCGGGGGCTGGTTCGACCAGGGCCTCAATCTCCTGCGTGATAAAAGTCTCGTTTTTTGAATCGACTTTTGCATCTCTTGCCATCGATCAGGTTCCCATGAACATCATGATAAGTGGGTTGGAAAACCCCCTTTGCGACCCTTCATGTCATCGGTTACAGCAGCGCCGGTGATCCGTTCTACGGCTATATGATCCCAAACCAACATCCAGCCCGCTAATCACTTCGCAGGCGCGGGATGCAATTCGTTGTTGACCTGCTAGAGGCGGTCACTGCAAAAAGTCGCGAATCGCCCGAATAGTCTGCGTAGGCGCCTCTTCCATCAACCAATGTCCTGCCCCCGGAATCACCACTTCCGTCACATTGTCCGCGGCGTTGCGCATGACGATGGCTTCGTTGTTGCCAAAGGATTTTTCCCCGCCGACGGCCAGTACGGGCATGGTCAGGCGTGTCTTCATCGATGCTTCGTTGTCCACCGCGTCCTGGCGAATGCTGCGGAACTGTGCGAACGCCGCGTGCATCGCGCCGGGGCGGGCGTAGAGTTTGGCGTAATGCTGACGGGTGGCTTCGTCCACTTTGGTCGGGTCGCCGGCGAACTCGTTCCAGAAACGGTCGAGGTAGATGCGCTCACGACCGGCCACCAGGCGCTCGCCATCCGGACCGCCAAAATCGAAGTGCCACAGCATCGGTGAACGCACAATCTCGTTCCACGGCGGAATGCCTGGCACGGGGGCATCCATGACCACCAGGCGATCGGTTTGCTGCGGATAACGCGAGGCGTAGGCGAAGGCGACCATGGTGCCGATGTCGTGGCCGATCACCACCGAGTGGTCGATCTTCAAGGCTGCGAGTACCGCGCGTATGTCGCCCGCTTGCGTTTTCTTGTCGTAGCCGCCGTCCGGGATCGACGACAAGCCCATGCCGCGCAGGTCCGGCACCACGACCGTGTGGTCCTTGGCCAGGTCGGCAGCAAGGGGCGCCCACATGTCGCCGGTGTCGCCGAAGCCGTGCAACAGCACCACGGCAGGCCCTTTGCCGCCGACGCGCACGTGGATTTTCGCGCCTTCCACGGCGATGTCCTGGGTGCGGAACGAAGTGGGGAATGGCGTGACGCCGGCATGGGCGGGTAGGGTTAGTGCAAGCAGCAAAGAAGCAGTCAGCAAGGTGCGGATCATGTGGTTTTCCCGGAAGGATGCGTGGAGAGTTGCGTACCGCATCCGCTGCAAACCACCGTGCCGAAAACGCACGTCGCCCGGGGCAGAACAAGGTACCCAAGGCTGGAGCGTAGACCACATTGAAAGGTTCTGATGGACCCTACAAATCGATGACCAGATCTGACGTTGGCTTACTGCAGCACAGCAGGCGCAATCCCTTGTCGATTTCACGCTGGCGGATGCCGCCGTTGTGGTTCATCGCCACCGTGCCTTGCAGCACCGCCGTTTTACAAGTGCCACAGACTCCTTGGCTGCAGGAGGAGGGGATGATGGCGCCGGCCTTCTTCGCTGCGGTCAGCACGGTCTGGTTGCCCGGCATGCTGAAGGTTTTACCGGAGCGGGACAGCGTGATCGTAAACAGGCTCTCCGGCTGATCGAGCGCGCAGGCCGTTTCGATCAGAGGGGCCTCATCCAGCGCCGTGATATCGAAGCTTTCCTGGTGATAGTGCTGGAAATCAAAGCTTCCCTGTTTGAGTAGCGACTTGACCGCGCTCATGTAGCCTTGCGGCCCACAAGTGAACACTTCCCGCTCCTTGAAGTCCGGCACCTGTTCGCTGAGCAAGGCCAGATCCAGGCGGCCAATCGGCCCGGCCCAATCCGTGCTGTCGCCGCGTCCTTCGCAGATATTCACGACACGAAGTCCCGGCATGCTGGCCTGCATCCGTGTCAGTTCTTCATGGAAAATAATATCGTCGGGGGTTCGAGCACTGTGCACGAAGACGATATCCAGTCGGGCTGCCAGGTCGAAACCCGCACGGGTCATGGACATCAGCGGTGTCACGCCGGAGCCCGCCGATAGATAAAGCAGCTTGTCGGCTGGACGGCCTGTCGGTGTGAAGCTGCCCGCAGGGCCGGAGGCGAGCAGCCTGTCGCCTTCGCGCAAGTGATCGTGCAGCCAGTTCGATACGGTCCCGCCGGGAACACGCTTGACTGTGATCGACAGCGCAAAGGGGCGGGTGGGCGACGATGACAACGTGTAGCAGCGCGACACGCGTTGCCCCGAGATGGTCGGCGATACCGTAATGAACTGCCCTGGCTCAAAACTGATGGCGCTGAAATCCGCACTTCGAAAGGTAAAGGTTTTTACGTCGTGGGTTTCGTCGCGTACGGCGCAACAGTGCAGCGCTTTTTGCTCGCCACTGTTCCACTGCGCACCGTAGGTGGCCCACGTGTCCGGATGGGTGAATACGTTCGGTGCAGACACTGCGCTCGCTGTAACCGGCGGCTTTTCAAGGAGGGTCATGGTCATTGCTCACACACCCTGTGCGGCAAGCCGCGCGGCGTACCAGCGAGAGAATTGATCCACGTAGGATTCGGTAAATGCCGAGAAGGGTCCTGGCGAGTAGCCGGGATCTTGCGTACCGCTGTGGGTGATCGCGACAAGGTTGGCGTCCTGCTGGTTGGTGGCTTTCCACACTTCGGTCAGTTTCTCGATGTCGTAATCCACGCCCTCGATGGCGTCGGCATGGACCAGCCATTTGGTGCGCACCAACGTCTTGTCGGGCGCGAGCGGGATGATGTACGAAATGACGGCGTGATCGCTCATCACATGCGTCCAGGAGTTATGAGTCCACAGGTGCACGTCGCCGAGATCGCGGCGGGTCAGGTCACCAAACAGCCGCGTGCAAGCCACTCGTGTGTCGAGCGTTTGCGATTCGCCATTGCCGGCAATGACCAGCCGCTGCGTGCGGAACTGGGTCACCGCGTCTGTGTCCAGGTGCTCCACTGCGTCGCAGATAAAACCGTCACGTTCCCAACTGCGTTTGGCCGCCGCATTGCGTTCTTCATACTCATCCAGCGCTTGCAGCGATTCCTCACTCAGACCTTCAGCGCAGAACCCAAAATCTTCCGGGAGGAATGAAGCGGTTAATTCAGGGTGCGTCGCAGAGCAGTGATAACACTCGCGATTGTTTTCGATGACCAACTTCCAGTTACCGTCCTCAATGATCTCGGCTTCATAAGCAATCTTCGAATACGTGAGGTTGTAGGGCGCGAGCCGGGGCGCCATGGTTTGTTCCAGGTAGGTGATGTCTGCCGGTGGTTGGTCACCCAGGCAAACAAACACATGAGTGCCGACGACTTTCGTATGAACACGAGTCAGGCTTTTGCAGGTCGGATCGAAATCCTTGCCCATGTGAGCGGCATGCTTGAGGCTGCCATCAAGGTCGTAGGTCCACTGGTGATACGGGCACACGAGCATGCCCACCGTTGATTTGCCGGCCTGCTTCAGGCGTGCCCCGCGATGGCGGCAAACGTTGCGAAACGCCTGCACCTGCTCGTCGTCATCGCGCACGAGGATGATCGAGGATTTGCCGATGTCTATGGTCGAAACATCCCCAGGCTCCGGGATGTCCGCCGTCACGCCGACCAGAATCCAGTGCCGGGTGAAAAAGATATCGACGTCGCTGTCGAAAATATCCTGACGCCCGAACAACGCGCCCTGCATGCCATGACCGGGGGTGCGTGCAGTCACCAGTTCTTGTTGGGATTTCGCGACGGTGTTTGTCATCTGTTGCCTCACGGGGGCGATGTTGAATCGTCAGCAAGTGACGGTGAGGCAAGTATCAAAATGGTCCGGATTTGCGTCAATGCGCTTTAATTTCACCCTCGCATAGCTAAAAGTTATGCGAAGAATCGACAACTGACCTTAGTGTGAAAGTAGCGACTCATCCCGCAGCCAATCGACGATGGCGTGCACCAGCGGGGTTATTTCCCGGCCGTTCGGAACAATCAGGTAATAGGCATCTTTCGGTTTCACCGCATAGTCAGTAATCCGCACCAGTTCGCCGCTCAGCAATAGCGGACGCAACAAGCGGTTCCAGCCCAGCGCGACGCCATAGCCCTGCAACGCGGCCTGCACTGTGTCGTTGTAACTGCTGCAGCGCAGGCAATAATTCACCTTGGGACGACTCTCGCCCAGCTCCTTGAACCAGCTGTTCCACGTCATCCAGCCTTCGAGCGTGGTGTCCGAATCGATCAGGTCAATGTGCAGGAAGTCGTCGACCGACAGCGGGGCAGGGTGCGTGGTCAGCCAGGCGGGGGAACACACCGGGAACACCTCTTCGTCAAACAGGAAAATCGCCGTGCCGTCTTCCCATTTGCCATTGCCGAAGCGCACGGCGATGTCGACGTCCTGTCGGTGCACGTCCGGATTGTGGACTTGGGTGATCAGGCGCAATTGCAGCTTGGGTTGCGACAGGCGCAATGCAGCCAGCCGGGGCAGGATGCGCAGGTGTGAAAACGCCGCAGTGCAGGCGAGCACCAGTTCCTGCTCGGGAATCCCCTCGGAAATCTTGTCGAACACATTCGCCATGCGCTGCATCGATTCGGCGACCACCGAATACAGCACGTAGCCTTCGCTGGTCAGTTTGATCGCCCGGTGCAGTCGATGAAACAGACGGGTGCCGAGGGTTTCCTCCAGGTATTTGACCTGCTTGCTGACGGCCGCCTGGGTCACGCCCAATTCTTGCGCCGCCAGCGTGAAGCTGCTCAACCGCGCAACGGCCTCGAATTCCATCAAGGCCGTCATGGACGGTATCAGTCGGCGGTAGCCCTTGACCTTCTTACTGGTTTCTTCACTGCCCATCTTGGTCGATCCTGAAGGAGAACGGAGCCGCTCAACCGGCGACACACTATCGCTCGTTCCGTTGCTCGCCGGGAAGTGCTCGCAAAGCCGTGTCGCAAACGCCTTGCGCCATGTCGCTACGGGTCAACCGGGCTGCTGGCAAAGTGCGCTTGGCAATAAGCTTTATGATGGAATGATCTAGAAATAAGCATTCCAAAAACGACGTGTTTCTTTTCTGTAACCGACTAGTTCATTTTTGAGGTGAACGCATAACTAAATGAATTAAAAAGAAATTATTAGAAATTACGTTGTGTTTTTCCTGTGTTTTATATGTATACACAAGAAATACAATCTATTGACCGACCCAAAAACCCGTGCGAGTCTCGACTCATCAGTCAGCCGCACCTGACCGCAAAACTGCCCTTGGAGGTCGTTGTGAAAAACGGCAAAACCAGTCTTTACGAAGATCTGAAACGTCAAATCCTGACGATGGAACTGGACCCTGACGAAGCGCTGGATGAGGTCATTCTCAGCGAGCGATATGGCTTGTCCCGCACGCCGGTCCGGGAAGTATTCCGACGCCTGGCCGGTGAAGGTTATGTCGACATTCGGGAAAACCGCGGTGCCCGGGTGATTCCAATGAATCACTCGACCCTACGCAATTTCTTCCTCGTCGCACCGATGATTTACGCAGCCGTTGGCCGTCTGGCCGTTCAAAACTACAAGCCGCGCCAACTGGTCGACTTGAAGGACACGCAGCATCGGTTCCGCATCGCCACCACCTCAAGGGATGCGCTGGCCATGGTCGTCGAGAACAACCGCTTCCACGCGATCATGGGCGAAATGGCCGGCAATCAATACCTCCAGCCCAGCCTGGAAAGATTGCTGATTGATCACTCCCGTATCGGCAATACCTTTTTCCGGCCTCAAAACGAGGACATGGAAGAGCGTCTTGAGCTGTCGGCGGGGCACCACGATTTGTTTATCGAGGCGATTGAACGCCGCGATGAATCTGCAGTAGTCGATCTCGTGTTTGAACACTGGGAACTGTCCCGGGAAAACATGGAGATTTTTATCGCGCCCCAAGGCATCAAGGCGGACGCGCTCGTTGATCTTCCACGCAATTCATTTCCGGAGAAATCATCTTGAAATTTGAAGGCATCTACACACCCGCAGTGACACCTCATAAACCGGATGGGGAAATAGACTGGAGCGTGTATTCCGAAGTACTGGAGTCGCTGATCGAGGCGAAAGTGCACGGCATTATCATCGGCGGCTCGACCGGCGAATATTATGCGCAGACCTCGGAAGAGCGTACCGAGCTTGCCGCTTATGCCAAGGATGTCATCGGCAGCCGGGTCCAGTTGATCGTCAGCACCGGGGCCATTCGTACCGAAGATTCGGTGCAATACGCCAAGGATGCCAAAGCGATCAAAGCGGACGCCATTCTCGTCACCAGCCCGCCGTACGCGCTGCCGACTTCCCAGGAAAACGCAATCCACGCGTTGACCATCGATCGCGCTGCCGACCTGCCTATCATGCTTTACAACTACCCCGGCCGCATGTCGGTTTCGATGGACGAGGAATACCTCACCCGTGTGAGCACCTCCAGGAATGTAGTTGCCATCAAGGAAAGCTCCGGCGACATGGGCCGCGTTCATCTGCTGGCCCGTGAGTTCCCGAACATCGCGCTGTCCTGCGGTTGGGATGATCAGGCACTGGAGTTTTTTGCCTGGGGCGCCAGAAGCTGGGTGTGTGCCGGCTCCAACTTCCTGCCAACCGAACACGTGGCGCTTTATGAAGCCTGTGTGCTCGAAAAGGACTTCGACAAGGGCCGCCGGATCATGTCGGCGATGATGCCGCTGATGAATGCCCTGGACGGCGGCAAGTTTGTGCAGTCGATCAAATACGGTTGTGAACTGGCCGGGCTGAAAGTAGGGGACGTGCGCTTGCCGCTGCAACCTCTCGACCTGGAAGAAAAGCATAGCCTGCAAACCATCATTGCCAATGTGAAGCGCGACGTTGCACGCATCACATCAGGAGCCAGCCATGGGTGATCTCCTGACCAAGGCCGAATACGCCGCCATCGCCAAAGACATTTCGTTCCCCTGCAATGCCTTCATCAACGGCGCGTTCAAACCCGCGATCTCGGGCAATACCTTCGCCACGAACAATCCGGCGACCGGTGAGTTTCTGGCAGACGTCGCCGCTTGCGCGTCGGCAGATGTCGATCTCGCGGTCAGCAACGCCAAGGAAGCGTTTGAGGATGGCCGCTGGAGATCCATTTCTCCAAAAGAGCGCAAAACCGTCCTGTTGAAGTTTGCCGATTTGCTTGAACGGCATAGCCACGAACTGGCGGTCCTTGAGAGCCTCGACAGCGGCAAGCCAGTCAGCGAGTGCCAGTTGGTCGATGTGCCGGACACCATTCATACGCTGCGCTGGCACGCCGAGTTGATCGACAAGATTTATGACAACACCGCCCCTGTGGGCAGTGACGCGCTGACCATGGTCGTGCGTGAGCCTATCGGGGTGGTGGGCTGCGTGCTGCCCTGGAACTTCCCGCTGCTGATGCTGGCCTGGAAAATCGGCCCGGCACTCGCCGCAGGCTGTTCGGTGATCGTCAAACCGGCCGAGCAGACCACGCTGACGACGCTGCGTGTGGCGCAACTCGCGTTCGAGGCGGGCGTCCCCGCCGGTGTGCTCAACATTGTCACCGGTACCGGGAAAGAGGTCGGCGAGCCGATCGGCCTGCATCACGACGTCGACATGGTGAGCTTCACCGGCTCCACCGCAACCGGCCGCCGTTTCCTGCACTACGCAGCCGATTCGAACCTGAAACGCATCGTTCTCGAGTGCGGCGGGAAAAACCCGGCCGTGGTGATGGACGATGCGCAAAACCTCGACCTTGTCGCTCAGCATGTCGTCAACGGCGCGTTCTGGAACATGGGCGAAAACTGCTCCGCAACCTCGCGGCTGATCGTCCACGCGTCTGTGAAAGATGAACTGCTGGAACGCATGGGCGCCTACATCCGCGAATGGAAAATGGGTGATCCACTCGACCCGCAAAACCGCGTCGGCGCGTTGGTCAGCCCCGAACATTTCGCGAAAGTGAAGTCGTACCTTGAGCATGCCAGCGTCGGCAAACTTGACGTTGTGTACGGCGGTGGCACTGAAGACGGTGCGTTCGTCGAGCCGACCGTGATTGACGGTGTCGCGCCAGAGAGTCGGTTGTTCCAGGAAGAGATCTTCGGTCCGATTCTGTCGGTCACCACGTTCAGCTCGATTTCTGAAGCCATTGCCCTCGCCAATGACACGGTGTACGGCTTGGCCGCCTCGGTTTACACCGGCAGTTTGCGTCGTGCCATCAAGTTGGCGAGGGAGATTCGCGCCGGGATCGTCACCGTGAACTGCTTCGGCGAGGGCGATGCTTCCACGCCGTTTGGCGGCTACAAGGAGTCCGGGTTCGGCGGTCGGGACAAATCGATTTTTGCCCACGATCAATACACCGAAATCAAAACCATCTGGATCGATGTGTCTGATCGGTCGGATGAAGAGAACGAAAAATGAGCACCCATACCATCAAGCGCCTTCCGGTAGACACCGGGGTTTCAGGTTGGGAGGCAATTTCCGTACGCACTGCGCCTGTTCGCCTGCTTGATGGCAACGTGACGGCGGACTGGCTGATTATCGGTGCGGGTTTTGCCGGGCTGTCTGCGGCTCGCAGGCTGGCTCAACTGCATCCGGGTTGCCGCATCGCGGTGGTGGACGCCCATGAAATCGCCAAGGGGCCGGCGGGCAGGAACTCGGGGTTCATGATCGATGTGCCGCACAGCCTTTCCTCCGGGGAGTATTCGGTGGGCGGTGAGTCGGCAACGGCACTGGAAATTGCCCAGAACCGTTTTGCCATTGCGTTTGCCGCCGACGCTGCACGTGAATATGGCATGTCTGCGCAGACGTTCGACCCTTCCGGCAAGATCAACGCCGCCGCCACCGAGCGGGGGATGAAACTCAATGACAACTATGCCAAATCGCTAAAAGGCATTGGCGAGCGGTTTGAAGTGCTGGACGCCGCGCAGATGCGAGACATCACCGGTTCCACTTATTACCACAACGGGCTGTATACGCCTGGTGCGGTGATGATTCAGCCAGCGCAATATATTCGGGATCTTGCAAACGGACTTGATCGGCAGATTGAACTGTATGAGCGTTCACCGATTGTGGAATTGTCCCGGGCGGGAATTGGCTGGAAGGCGAAGTCTCATCGTGGTTCCGTTAGTGCGCCTAAAGTCATTCTTGCGGTCAATGGTCATATTGAAGACTTCGGTCACTTTCAAGGCCGGTTGCTGCATGTCTTTACTTACGCCTCAATGACGGCTGCTTATAGTCATGATGAGTTTTCAAGGCCGGTTACCGGTAAAGATCGTTGGGCCTTATTGCCAGCGGACCCTATGGGCGCGACAGTTCGCAAGATAACTTCGAATGGACTTTCGCGGATTGTTATCCGCACCAAGTTTACCTATGACCCGAGTATTCAAGTCACACCGATGCGTGTCGCAGCGGTGGCCGAAGAACAACGGCACTCTCTGGATGCGCGTTTCCCGGAGTTGAAATCGACGCCGCTGGAATTCAGCTGGGCAGGGCGGCTTTGCCTGAGTCGCAACAGCGCTCCCGCCTTTGGCGAAATCGAGGAAAACCTCTATTCCGCTTGCTGCGAAAACGGGCTGGGCACGGTTAAAAGCACATTGGCAGGCGTGATGGCTGCCGAGTTGGCCAGCGGTCACCATTCACAGGTTTTGCAAAGTTTCAGTCAACTGCCAGGGCCTAGCCGGCTTCCACCAAAGATATTGACGATGTTGGGTGTCAACTCGGTTATTCGCTGGCAGGCGCTCAGAGCAGGGCGAGAAGGCTGAATAGTTTCAAACCACCGGCTTTTATTTCATAAAGGCCTAATCTCTAGTTTTAACCGTAGATCGGAGCACGCCATGAAAAAGATTTGGAAGGCAGTCTGCGCTGTCGCTGTGGCCGGCGTTATGTGTTTGCCAGTTCACGCCGAAGAAAAAAATATCACCATGGGTACTATGACGTGGGAGGACTTGACGCCAATTACAGGTATTACCAAGAAGGTGCTTGAAGACTCTGGTTATACCGTAAAAGTTGTAGAGTTCTCCGAGTGGGGCATCGCTTATGCGGCATTAAGCAAAGGTGATGTTCAAGTGCTGGCGTCGCAAACGGACTATGCGGCAAACGATTACTGGAACAAAAACAAGAACAAAATCGAGAAACTCTCGCCGGTTTCGTTTGGCCTCTACCAAGGGCTTGCGGTACCGAGTTATGTCGACATCGATTCCATCGACCAGTTGAACGCCAATTCGGAAAAACTGGGCGGCAAGATCATCGGTATCGAACCGGGTTCCGGCCTGATGAACGATGCGACCAATGTGGTTAAGGCCTATGACCTCAAGCTGAAACTGGTGGAAGGCAGTACCACGGCAATGACGGCGGCGTTGAAATCGGCAGTCGACCGTAAAGAGCCGGTGGTCGTCACCGTTTGGGATCCGTCCTGGATGACCAAGAAATTCGATCTCAAATTCCTGAAAGATCCAAAAGGCATTTTCCCGCCGCTGCAAGGCTACTACTGGATCGGCCACAAAGGCTTCGCTGAAAGCAATCCGCGTGCGCGTGAACTGATGGCGAGCGTGTACGTGCCAATCGCCGACATCACCGCGATGAACGCCGAAGTCAAAGATGGCAAGACCATGGAACAGGCCATCAAGGGCTGGACCGATAGCCACAGCGAGCTGCTAAAGCGCTGGGAAAATATCAAGAACTGATTGCTGATGCCTTACGCCACTGCCGCCCTTTGATTCATTAGAGAAACCAGAAAACTGGTTCACGGGTTACGAAAATGACAACGGCCAAAATAGACACTAACGAAGTGCTGATAGATTGCCAGTCAGTCTGGAAAATCTTCGGGAAAGCCGCACCGGCAGCGATGAACGCTGTCACTCAGCAAGGGCTGACCAAGACTCAGATCCTGCAAAACTACGGCTGTGTGGTCGGGGTCTCCGACGTCAGCCTCCAGGTTCGACGAGGCGAAATCTTCTGCATCATGGGCTTGTCCGGCAGTGGCAAATCCACCTTGATCAGGCTCCTCAACAAACTGATCACACCGAGCTCAGGCAAAGTGCTGGTCAAAGGCAAGGACCTGTCTTCCCTGACGCCGGCACAGCTTCGAGAGGTGAGGGCGCGTCACATCGGCATGGTCTTCCAGAGTGTGGCGTTGTTGCCCAATCGAACGGTGCTGGAGAACACGGCATTCGGTCTGGAAGTGCAGGGCGTCGGCAAGGCTGAGCGGTACAAAGTGGCCGAGCAGGCACTGGCCAAAGTAGGGCTGAGCGAATGGTCATCGCGTTACCCCACGGAGTTGTCTGGCGGCATGCAGCAACGTGTCGGCCTGGCCCGCGCCATTACTGCCGACCCTGAAGTGATTTTGATGGATGAGCCGTTCAGTGCGCTTGATCCATTGATTCGCCGGCAGTTGCAGGACGAGTTTCGCCAGCTGACCAAGGAGCTTGGCAAGTCCGCGGTTTTCATCACTCACGACCTGGACGAGGCCATCCGCATCGGTGATCGCATCGCGATCATGAAGGATGGCGTGATCATCCAGGTCGGCACCGCCGAGGAAATCGTGCTTAACCCGGCGGACGATTATGTCGCGGAATTTGTGGCAGGTATTTCCCGGCTGCACCTGGTCAAGGCGCACTCGGTCATGACGCCGGTCGAGCCTTTCAAGGTCGCAAACCCGGGATGCGACATTTCCAGGCTGAGCAAGACTTCGCTGGGCGCAGACATCAACGAACTGATCGGATTGACGATGAAGTCCGAGCGCGACGCGCTGGCAGTCATCGACAACGGCGTGGTGGTGGGCATCATTACGCCGCGCGATTTGCTTCGCGGCGTTCAGGGCATTCCGAATGAATTCTCGGCTTCAACAACCGACACCGTTCTGGAGGCATCGACATGAGCATTCCGGACTTTTCCGATCAATTCGACACGACCATCGACTCGAGTCTGGAATGGCTGTCGGATCACGGCGAGTTTTTGTTCGACGGCGTCAATGCACTGCTGACGGGCGTCTACAAAAGTGTGCTCTGGTGCATTGCCTATCCGCCGTATTACCTCGTCGCGCTGGCCATCGCCCTGATCGGATGGCGGGTGGTGGGCGCCCGGTTCGCGATTCTCGCGGGCCTCGCGCTGGTGTTCTGCGACGTGATCGGCTTGTGGCCAGAGACGGTCAGTACGCTTGCGCTGGTGCTGACGGCCACCGTACTGGCGCTGGTGGTCGCGATTCCATTGGGCGTGCTGGCCGGCCTCGCGCCGTCGGTTGATCGCGTGGTCGATCCGGTGCTGGACCTGATCCAGACCATGCCGCCCTACATCTACCTGTTGCCGGCCATCGCGCTGCTGGGCTACGGCCCGGCCACCGCACTGCTGGCGACTTTTATCGTGGCCGTGCCGCCGGCGATACGCCTGACATCCCTGGGGATTCGGATGACCCCGCGAGAGTTCATCGAGCTGGGCGATGCCAGTGGTGTCACTGGCTGGCAAATGTTCTTCAAGATTCGCCTGCCGTTCGCCAAGCCCAGCATCATGGCCGGGGTGAACCAGAGCTTGATGATGGCGTTCGGCATGGTGGTTATCGCCGGCATCGTCGGCTCCGGCGGGCTGGGTGAGTCGATCTACGGCGCCGTTCGCACACTGGATATCGCCAAGTCGATCAACGCGGCCATCGCCATCGTCATTCTGACCATGATCCTGGATCGGTTGGCGCAGCACGCTGCCCGCTCGCGGATGGGAGAAAGCCAATGAGTGCCTCAGAACTGCAATTTTCCCCGGGCGAATTCCTGGCGCCCGCAGTCGATTGGCTGAACGCCAATCTGCACGGTGTGTTCAAAGGCATCAGCCAAGTCATCGAGGCGGTGCTGGGCGCGGTGGAGTCCACGTTGCTGGCGCCGCATCCTTATCTGTTCATCGCCATCGTCGTGGTCGGCGCGTTCTTTTTCGCCAACAAACGCGTCGCGGTGTTTGCCGCCTTGATGTTGGCGTTTTGCCTGTTCGCCGGCCTTTGGGCGGCCTCCATGCAAACCATCGCGCTGGTCTCGGTGGCGGTGTTGATCTCGGTGGCCATCGCCTTTCCGCTCGGTGTGCTGGCGGCAAGGGTAAAGCGCGTGGATGAAGCCTTCTTGCCGATCCTCAACATCATGCAAACCGTGCCACCGTGGGTTTACCTGATTCCCGCCGTGATGCTGTTCAGCCTCGGGCGAGTGCCGGCAATCATCGCGACCATCGTCTACGGCATTCCGCCGATGCTCAGGCTGACCACCCTGGCGTTCAAACAGTTGCCGAAAGACCTGCTGGAACTGGGCCAGGCGTCCGGCGCTTCACCCCGGGACATTCTGTTCAAGATCGAACTGCCGACGGCCGCACCGACGCTGTTGGTCGGGCTCAACCAATGCATCCTCATGTCCCTGGCGATGGTGGTGTTGGCGGGCCTGGTTGGTGCCGGAGGTCTCGGTGCTGAAGTGACACGAGGTCTCTCCAGAATGGAGATGGGCCTGGGGCTGCGCGCCGGTCTGGCGATCGTCGCAGTTGCACTGTTGCTGGACCGGCTGACACGCGGCGCGTTGCAGCGTCACTCCCCACGCGCACTTCTTTGAGAGACCTTCAGAATGAGACGTAGCTTTTTTTGTGTCGACTCCCATGCGTGCGGAAATCCGGTGCGGGTCGTGACCGGCGGTGGGCCTCTGCTGCCATCCGTTTCGATGGCCGAACGCCGTGAGATTTTCGTGCGTGACCATGACTGGGTTCGCACCGCGCTGATGTTCGAACCCCGTGGGCACGACATCATGTCCGGCGTGATCATCTACCCGTCGAACCGCGACGATTGCGATTTTGGCGCGTTGTTCATCGAAGTCAGCGGCTGCCTGCCAATGTGCGGGGCGGGTACGATCGGCTTGTCCACCGTGGTGATCGAAGAGGGCCTGGTCACGCCGCGCGAACCGGGTCGGCTGGCCATCGAAACACCGGCCGGGCGCGTCGATGTCGATTACGTCATGAGCGGCGAATACGTGGACTCGATCCGACTGTTCAACGTGGCCAGCTACCTGCACAGCGCCGACGTGGTGGTCGAGGTGCCGGGCGTTGGAACCTTCACCGTCGACATTGCCTATGGCGGCAATTTCTATGCAGTGGTTGAACCACAAGAAAGTTGGGCCGGCCTGACAGGGATGACGACCGCAGACATCGTCAGCCTGAGTCAGAAACTTCGCTCGGCATTGGCAGGCGTGTGTGATCCCGTGCATCCCGAAAACAACCGGATCAGTGGCGTCCACCATGTCATCTGGTGCGACGACGAACACGGCACCGCCGCCGATGGCCGCAGTGCGGTGTTCTACGGCGACAAGGCGATTGACCGCTCTCCCGGCGGCACCGGGACGTCGGCGCGGATGGCGCAGCTGGTGGGGAAGGGCCGGTTGCGCGTGGGCGAGACGTTCCGCAATGAGAGCCTGATCGGCACGATCTTCGAAGGCAAAGTCGAGTCTGCGGAGAAAGTCGGCCCTTTCTACGGCATTCGCCCCAGCATCGGTGGCTGGGCGCAGATTACCGGGCACAACACCATTTTTGTCGATGACAAGGACCCGCTTCGTCATGGCTTTCAGTTGGCATGATCAGGTGTAAATGGCGCTAGGGTGTTTTGAGCGTCAGCAGGTAGCATTAGGTTTTATCTACGCCGTAACCGAGTGCCAAAAACTTTGATCGAACGACGCCAATTTAGCGGAGGCATGAAGGGGAAAAATCTTCGCTATCTGAACGACAACCCCGACGAGCCTGTTCAGCTGACACGGACAGGCTTTTTGCTGCTCGAACATTTTTCGCTGCCGGCGTTTACGCAGGCGCTGGATACGATCGTCACGGCGAATCTGCTACGGCCAAAACTGTTCTCGTCGCGCACGTTCGGCTTGCACGACGGGGAGGTCGTCAGCGATCTGGGGCTGGTCATCCGGCCGGATGCGCGCATCGATTGCTCCGTCGTGCACGAACTCGATCTGTTGGTCATTTGCGGTGGTTACAGGACCGAGCTGAAGGCCTCTGACGAGTTGACCAGTCTGTTGAGAGCGGCCGCCGACCATGGCGTGAGCCTGGCCGGTTTGTGGAATGGCGCCTGGTTCCTCGGGAGTGCCGGCTTGCTCGACGGCTATCGCTGCGCGATTCACCCCGAACATCGCCCCGCGCTCGCGGAAGTGGCGAAAGCGACGCATGTCACCAGTGAGCCTTTTGTCATTGATCGGGACCGGCTCACGGCGTCCAGTCCTTCGGGCGCGTTCCACATGGCGCTGGACTGGATCAAGAGCTTGCACGACAAGGCTCTTGTCGAAGGGATCGAGGACATCCTCGCGTTCGAAGAGTCGCGTTACCGGCGGATCAAACCGACGGAAAATGTCTGCGTGAGCGCACCCTTGCGCGAGGTGGTGAAACTGATGGACGCCAACCTCGAAGAGCCTCTGGAGCTGGAGCAGTTGGCCGTTTACGCAGGCCGTTCTCGGCGCCAACTCGAGCGTCTGTTCAAGGAACAGCTCGGCACCACGCCTCAGCGCTATTACATGGAATTGCGCATTACCGAAGCGCGTCGCCTGCTGCAACACACGGAACTGTCCCAGGTGGATGTGCTGGTGGCCTGTGGTTTTGTGTCACCGAGTCATTTCAGCAAGTGCTACAGCTCGTATTTCGGGTACAGGCCGTCGAAGGAAAAACGGCTGGTCAAATAAGCCCCCCTCGAAAATTGTAGGAGCGAGCCTGCTCGCGAAGGACTCCAGAACACCGCGTTTAGCCAGATAACACGCGTTTTCGTTTACGTCCATCGCGAGCAGGCTCGCTCCTACAGTTGAAGTGTTTGTCACGACATGCGTTGTCGTACGACTATCTGGTTTTCAAATACCCACGGCCACACCCGGACCACTAATCTCTTCAAGGGCGGCACAGCCTTTGCCGTTCGGCGTGTTGTCTGTCGAGACGAACGGCCATTTTCCGGATTGACAGCCGGGTAGGGGAGTCGTTATAAAAGGCGCAGTTGTACGACGACATACGATGTTACACCCCTAAAAACAAAAACCGGGTCCCATCATGAACTCAATCCGCTTTCCAGCCTTCCCGCATACCGCTTCTTGTGGTCCGGTCCTGATTGCCTGCCCAGGCGCTCAGTCATCCCCGTTATCTGTAGCAACCTCCCGATTGCACGTGCTACTCGTCTGACGATAGCCACAGAGCAGTTCGCTGCGCGTAAGAATTGATCTCGCTTGAAACCGAGAGATCATCACCACAATCCAATAATAAAGTGATGCCATGAATCTGAACGAGCCCATCAATGCGCAACGTGTCGGCCAGTCCGTCGGCAAATATCGCTGGACGATCTGTGCACTGTTGTTCTTCGCCACCACCGTCAACTACCTCGACCGCCAGGTGCTCAGCCTGTTGGCGCCGGATCTGTCGACGCAATTTGGCTGGAGCAACAGCGACTACGCCAACATCGCTTCCGTTTTCCAGTTTGTGTACGCGATATCCATGCTGTTTGCCGGCCGTTTCGTCGACAAGATCGGCACCAAGAAGGCCTACATCATCGCGATCGCTGTCTGGTCGACCGGCGCCATGATGCATGCCTTTTCAGTGCCGATGGGCGAGGGCATCGCGGCGGTGAGCAGTGCGTTCGGTCTTGCGGTGATCCCGGTCTCGATTGCCGGTTTCATGCTGTCCCGCGCGGTGCTGGCGATAGGCGAGGCGGGTAACTTCCCGATCGCGATCAAGGCCACGGCCGAATACTTCCCGAAGAAGGAACGCTCCTTCGCCACCGGTATCTTCAACTCCGGTGCCAACGTGGGCGCGATCCTGGCGCCGATCTGCGTGCCGCTGATTGCCGCCCTGTGGGGTTGGGAAGCGGCGTTCATCGTGATCGGCATGCTGGGCTTTGTCTGGGTGGCCGTGTGGATTGCGCTGTACGAAAAACCTGAAAATCAAAAACGCCTCTCGGCTGAGGAACTGGCCTTCATTCGCAGCGATGCGCAGGTGATTGCCACCCCGGCACCGGGCGTTGCCGAGAAAAAAGTCTCGTGGTTCAAGTTGCTGACCTACCGCCAGACCTGGGCGTTCGCCTTCGGCAAATTCATGACCGACGGTGTGTGGTGGTTCTTCCTGTTCTGGCTGCCAACCTACCTGTCGGCGCAGTACGGCATGAAGGGCGCGGCCATCGTGTTGCCTTTGGCCGTGCTGTACAGCATGACCATGGTCGGCAGTATCGGCGGCGGCTGGTTCCCGAGCTATTTCATGGCACGTGGCGATGCGCCGTATGACGGCCGGATGAAAGCCATGCTGGTCATCGCCTTCTTCCCGCTGCTGGTGTTGCTGGCTCAGCCACTGGGTTACATCAGCTTTTGGGTACCGGTGATATTGATCGGCATCGGGGCGTCGGCGCATCAGGCGTGGTCGTGCAACATCTTCACTACCGTGTCTGACATGTTCCCGCAAAAATCCATCGCGTCAGTGGTCGGCATTGGCGGTTTGGCCGGCGGCATGGGCGGGGTTGCGATGACGAAGCTTGGCGGTTGGGTGTTCGACTACTACAAATCGATCAACGATATTCACACCGGCTACATGATCATGTTCGCCATCTGTGCGGTGGCCTACCTGGTGGCGTGGAGCGTGATGAAATTGCTGGTACCGCGCCACAAGGAAATCACCGATCTGTAATCGGCTGGCTTGAGAGGTTGAACCGGTAGACGGCGCTTGTAGCCGTCACCGGTTCCGTTTCGCATGCTGGTCAGTTCTTGTGTCACCCGGGTGAGGGGTGACACCCGACGGGGCCGGCGGCACGTGGATAACGAACATCAGAGGAACGAGCACTTCCGACACCATCGCATGCGATGTATAGTCGGGCCTTGCGATCCATTTGTCTTTGGCCCGGAGAATGCTCATGAAACCCACTGAAAAGACATCCGCCCTCGACCTGAAACTTTCCGACTTCCTGTGTTTTGCGGTCTATTCCTCCAACCTCGCCTTCGGCAAGGCTTACAAGCCAATGCTCGAACGGCTCGGACTCACCTACACGCAATACATCACCCTCGTGGCGCTGTGGGAGGAAGACAACCAGACCGTTGGTAGCCTCGGCGAAAAACTGTTCCTGGAATCCAACACCCTCACTCCGATCCTGAAGAAGTTGGAAGCCATGGGGTATGTGCTGCGCCAGCGCGATCCGGAAGACGAACGCCAGGTGCGGATCAGCCTCACAAAAGAGGGGCGAAAATTGCGTGAAGGTCTCTCCGAAGACGGCTTCCCGCAAACCGGTCTGGATGCCGACGACTTCGTGCAATTGCAGCAGGCAATCGTCAAGTTACGGGGCAACCTCATCCGTACGACGAAAGACCGGGAGTAGGGCGATTCAACCGTTCGAGCCTGTCTACCCGAAGGCAAGACGACAGGCAGTTCATCACACAACCCGCGCCGGCGCTTTACCCTGCCACCCTCACCAAGCATCATGTGCGGCTCGCACTTATGCCAACGGTGCCGGACATCCGTGGTGAAAAGGAACTGCAGTTGAACGAACAGACATTGTCCATGCGCCTGGAGCGTGTGGCTGCGCATATGCCAGCCGGTGCGCGCCTGGCCGATATCGGCTCGGATCATGCCTATTTGCCGGTGGCGTTGATGCGCCGTGGCGCCATCGCGTCGGCGGTGGCGGGCGAGGTGGCATTGACGCCGTTCCACTCGGCCGAACGCACCGTGCGCGAAAACGGTCTGGACCAGCACATCACCGTGCGCCTGGCCGATGGCCTGGCGGCAATCGAACCGGGAGACGGGATCACCGCGATCAGCCTCTGCGGCATGGGCGGCGAGACGATCCGCGACATCCTCGACAGCGGCAAGGCGCAACTGAGCGGCCAGGAACGCTTGATCCTGCAGCCCAACGGCGGCGAACAGCCACTGCGCCAATGGCTGATGGAAAATGGCTACCGCATCCTCTGCGAAGAAGTGCTGCGCGAAAACCGTTTCGACTACGAAATCATCGTCGCCGAGCGCGCCGGACCGGTGACGTACACTGCCGAAGAACTGTACTTCGGCCCGCTGCAGATGCAGGCACGCACCCCGGCGTTCCTGGTCAAATGGCAGCGCATCCTGCGCCACAAGCAACAGACCCTGACCCAGTTCGCCCGCGCGCGGCAGGCTGTGCCTGAGGAGAAGGTGCAGGATGTTGCCCGGCAGGCGCGGTGGATTAGTGAGTTGCTGGCTTGAGTACGTTTCTGGGGTTTGTACGCAAGTTAGCCCGTCAGGCTCATTGACCTGGCCGCTATTCACTGCGCAGAGCCGCCACCGGATGCAGGCGGGCCGCCCGCAGTGCCGGAGCCAAGCCGGCGAGAATGCCGAGCACCGCCGCCAGCAGCAGCGCCAGCAGCAGAAACAGCGGCTGCAGCGCCAAGGGCAGGCTCGGCATGGCCAGATGCAGTAGTCCGAGCAGGAGGCCCATCAACAGCAGACCAAGTAGACCACCGGCCAGGGACAGCAGCGTCGCTTCGGCGAGAAACAGCCCGAGCACCTGCCGCGGGCTGGCACCAATCGCCCGCAACAGGCCGATTTCCGCCGTGCGCTCGCCCACAGTGGTAGTCATGATGGTGAGAATGCCGACGGCGCCGACCAACAGGGAAATGCCCCCCAAGGCAGCGATGGCCAGGCTCAGGGTGCCGAGAACGCGGTTGAAGCTGCGCAGCATGTCGTCCTGGGTGCTCAGACTGAAGTCCTCCACGCCGTGCCGTTCGCCGAGCACCTGGCGAATCTGCCGGCTCAACGCCCGAGAAGTGGTGCCGGCGCCGAACACCACATGGACTTTGACCACCCCGGTGTGGTTGAACAGGCTTTCTGCCCAATCCACCGGGATGTAGGCGATATCGTCGAGGTTGAAGCCGAGCAACTGGCCCTTCTCCGCCATCACGCCGATCACCCGGAAACGCACGCCGCCGACGCGGATCAGCTCGCCCAGCGGATTGCGTGCACCGAACAGCTCGACACGCAGCTGATGGCCGAGCACCACATAGGGCGGCGAACGACCGTCACGGGCCACGGGCAGGAACTCGCCCAGGCTCAGCTGCATGCGCCAGGCCTGCGCCATCTGATGGCCGCCACCGAGAATGTCGCTGCGTCGGCTCAGTTGACCGAACTGGATATCCCCGCTGCCCTGAATGATCGGCACCGCCGCCTCGACATGTGGCAAGCGCCGCAGGGCGTCGGTATCACTGATAGTCAGTGGCCGTACGCTGCCGAGCAGACCGCCGAGGCCGCTGGTCTGGGTCTTGCCCGGGCGCACGGTGATGATCCGCGTACCAAACTGCGAGAAGTTCTCCAGCACATAGCCGCGCGCGCCTTCGCCTATGGCCGTGAGCAGCGCCACAGCGGCTATCCCGATCGCTACCCCGAGCAGGGTCAGCAGGCTGCGCAAGGGGCGACAGGTCAGCGCCGAGCTGGTCAGCCGGAAACCATCTCGCCAGCGCATCAGTGCGCTCCCGGCGGGCGCAGCGCCGCCACCGGCTCCAGCGCCGAGGCCCGAGCGGCCGGCAGCCAGGCGAACAGCAGCGCCGTGCCGAGTGCCAGCAGCACCGCGCTAGCCCGCGCCCACCAGGGTGCATAGAGCGGCAGATCGAACGCCAGGCGCCCCAGCCAGAGCAAGGTTTCGGCCAGAAGTAGCCCCGCTAGCGCCCCTGTCAGGGCGAGCAGCGCCGCCTCGCCGAGGAACAGCAGGCGCAGCTGCGCCGCCGTCACACCTATGGCTTTGAGCAGGCCGATCTCGGCGCTGCGCTGGCTCACCGCAATCCAGGTCACGTTCATGATCAGGATGCCTGCCACCAGCAGGCTGATCGCGGCAATCCCGGCGACCGCCAGGGTCAGCACCCCGAGTATGTCGTCGAAGGCGCTGAGCAGGCTGTCCTGACTGATCAGGGTGATGTCTTCCTTACCCTCGTGGCGCTCCTTGAGCGCGGCGAGTATCAGCCGCTTGCTACGGTCGAGAAAGCCCGGACCACGCACCTCGACAAACACCCGCAACAACCCCTCGCGATTGAACAAGGCCTGGGCACTGGCCACCGGGATGATCAACATCTCGGCGAAATCCATCCCCAGGGATTCGCCCCGCTCACCGAGGATGCCGACCACCCGGAAGCGCCGGTCGCCGGCGCGCAACCATTCACCCAGGGCCGGGCGCGCACCGAATAGCTCGCGCCGGAGTTTGCCGCCGATCACGCAGACGGCCTCGGCCTGCTCAGGGTCCAGCGCCGGCAGGGGTTGGCCCTGGACGACCGTCAGTTGGCGAATGGCGAAGAAGTCCCGGGTGGTGCCCAGGGTCAGTACCTCACGATTGCGGTTGCCGACTATCACCTCCATCTGCCCGGCCTGCAGCGGCGCGACCCGGCGGATGCCCGGCAACTGGGTGATGGCCTGGACGTCCTGCAAGGTCAACTCGTGCGGCGTCAGGCCGGTGAGCGGCGGCAAGCGCCCCGTGGTTTCCTTGCGGCCCGGGAAAACGATAAGGATGTCGCGCCCGAGCAGCGAGAACTCGTTCAGGACGAAGGCCCGCGCACCCGCGCCGAGACCGGTGAGCAGATTGACCGCAACCACCCCGATAGCGATGGCCAGCAGCAGCATCAGGCTGCGCGAGCGATGCCCACGCAAGGCGCCGAGCCAGAAGCCCAGGGCATCGGCAGCGCGCATCAGGTTAGCGCCCGTTGCGGCGCAGCAGTGTGGATTCGCCCGTCACGCATGTGTAACTGGCGCTGCGCGCGGGCGCCCAGGCTGGCGTCGTGGGTCACCACTATCAGGGTCAGGCCCTCGCCGTTGAGCTCCTCCAGCAGGCTGAAGACCTCGGCACCGGCCTGGCTATCGAGATTGCCGGTGGGCTCGTCGGCCAACAACAGCGCCGGTTGCATGACCATCGCCCGGGCGATGGCGACGCGCTGGCGCTGACCACCGGACAGCTCGGCCGGGCGGTGGGCAATGCGATCGCCCAACCCCAGGCGCGCCACCAATTGGCTGCTGCGCTTGTGCCGTTGCGCCGCGCCGATGCCGGCGAGGACCATTGGCAGCTCGATGTTTTCCAGCACCGTCAGCCGTGCGATCAGGTGGTAGGACTGGAACACGAAACCTATCAGTTGGCTGCGCAATTGGGCGCGCCGCGCCTCGCTCAGCGTCGCCGTGGCCTCGCCCTGCAGCCAGTATTCGCCGGCGCTCGGCGCATCGAGCAAACCGAGGATGTTCAGCAGGGTCGACTTGCCCGAGCCCGACGGGCCCATCACCGCCATGTAGTCACCGGCGGCGATGTCCAGATCCAGGCCGTCCAGCCCCATCACCTGCTGCTCGCCCAACTGGAAACTGCGGCTACCGCCGCGCAGACGGATCATTGCTCAGTCTCCGCCGCATCCACCGGGATCACAGCCACGTTGTCCTTGAGCCCTTCCTGCTCGAGGCTGGCGACTATCCGCGCGTTCTCGTCCAGCCCTGCGAGCACCTCGGTCCAGCGCCAGTTGCTCAACCCGGTTTGCACCTCCACCTCGCGTAACACCCGGGCGGTCGGGTCATATCGCAGCACGTGCTGCCCCTCCAGCAGGGTCTCGGTGGGGATGCGCAAAGCACGTGCGCGCTGCTCCAAGAGGATCTCGACATCGGCGCTATAGCCGGTGAGCAGGACCAGATCGGCCGGCGGCTGGTCGAAGCGCACCTCGACATCGACGGTGCGCGCCTGCTTCTCCAGTTCACGCACATAGGGCGCGATGCGGCTGACGCGGCCGGCGAAATGCTGGCCACGGAAGGCATCCAGGCTAATCCGCACGGCGGTTCCGGGGCGAACCCGGGCAGCGTCCACCTCATCGATCGGCGCCTCGACATACAGGCAGCTGTCGTCGATCAGGTCGATCGCCGGCGGCGTGGGAATACCCGGCGGCGAAGGGGTGACGAACTCGCCGAGTTCGCCGTTGATTTCTGCGACTATGCCGGCGAATGGCGCACGCAGGGTCGTCTGCTCCAGCAGTGAACGCTGCAACTGCAGGCTGGCGTCGGCCTCGCGGATCAGCACGGCAGTGGCACTGCACATCAGCTTCGCCAGGTGAGCCTTGGTCTCGGCCTGATCGAGGCGATCGGCGGCAACCAACTTGCGGTCGGCCAGAAGGCCCAGGCGATCGAGGTCGCGCCGGTCCAGATTAGCCTGCTGGCAGCGCTGTTCGCGGGCGTTGCGTTGGGCCTCCAGCCGCGCCTCGGCCTCCTGCAGCCGGGCCTGTTGCTCGTCCTGTCGCAGGCGCATGAGCACCTGACCCGGCTGAACCCGCTGGCCCTCGCCGATCAGCAACTCGGCAACCTGGCCGCCGACATTGAAGGACAGATGCGAGCGTCGACAGGACTTCAGCGTACCCGCGCGAGTGTTGGCCACCAGCGTCTCCACCGGCCCCCGCTCAACCTCTAGCAGCCTGACCGGCAACGGCTGTGGTCGACTCAACCAGCCGCCAAGCACCATCAGACAGGCCAGCATCGACGAGCCAATCAATAATTTGCGCATGGACTGCACCTCCTCCCACATGGCTTGAGCCTAGGTCAGGAAGGTAAAAGCTCAACGCGAAGCGCCATTTATCCGACGATTTTCAGACGAACGTCAGAAAAATGGCGAATGAGATTTATTTCTCTCGCAACAGCTATTCCCCAGCCGTGGCAACTCAATAAAACTCCTTGCCGCGACGACGCTACGACGTCGAAATATCCCCGGAAACTGTGCCACGCTTTGCTCATACCCGAATGTCTTCAAGCAGCCCAGGCTGTCGGTCAGCATTGGCTCAAATTGGCCGATAGCTGCGTGTTGGACTCAAGGTCTCAAACTAGTGACGCAGGTCTAGGTAGACCGGGTAGGCGCGACTGGTTTTCGTGCTCGAAGAAAAGCCCCCGCACTCGGCTCAAGTGTGAGGGCTTTCTGGTTGAGCGAAGGGGGATTTTCTCACTTCGGTTCGGGTCGTTACGGGTAACACTGTGGTTCAGTCCGGAGGGCGATCGGCCTCATCCACCGTCAGAGCGTTCCGAGGGGCAACTCCATCGCCACGAAAGTACTCAACGCCAACATAATCAGCAACGCTATAAACATTAGGCTCAAATGAGCGACCTGCTTATAACGGGGTATCGGCCTATTCGTGATTCGAGCAATTGATTTAACAGTGGAAGACATCACCAATCCTCACTTTTGCGCAGAACACCCAATAGCTCCTGAAGGTGTACATCAGAATCACCGGCAGGATGAACAGTGTGCCAATCAAGACGAACAGCTAACTGGTGGCCGGTGATGTCGCCGCCCGCAGGCTGACGGATGGCGGGATGATGTCCGGCCAGCAAGGTCAGCAAGGCATCCGGCGCGGCCTTGGGGGCGGCCGGCGGGTTAGTAGATGCCGAAGGGGCCGTCGGTGGTGGCGGACCGAAATCATCCAGCGGCATGGCGTTGGCGGTGGTCAGGGTAAGGCGCATCGGACAGCGCAGGCTTGACCCGAGCAGAAAGGCGACGGAGCGGCATGGTGGTGTCGCGCGTTTCATTTTTCACCCCTCCCGTCATGCCGAATCTGGCAAGCCCTGTCGTCTGCATGATGTCCGGGACGACAGCTATTGCGGGTACGAGGGGGCGGTGCAACTAATGAGCCATTTCAATAGAGCGAAAAAAGTTCAACTTAATTAATAAACTGCTTCCGGGCGTTTCGAGTTAGAGAAAAGGTGAGTGGGGAATAATCCTCAAATCAGGTGGTAAACGCCCGGTTGCGTGGGTGTAATTCCCCATTTATGGAGATCGTAGCGACCTATCGCGAGGAGTAGCCAACGACCCAATGTAGTCATCCAGTTCAAGCGACTACCCCTGCGCTTTCTTCAGCCCTTTCAAGCGCACATTCGCCCGTTGCACAGCGGCCATTTTTTCAGGCCGCTTCATGCGTTTCCACTTTCTGATGTCTTCCTTGCTCCGCCCACAACTCACACACAGATCGCCACTCAGTTGGCAAACCGAGATGCAGGGGTTTTCGATTTCTTTAGCCATCGTCAATAACCCTTGGCCAGGCGCTTCTGCCAATCACCACCGTGAGTGCGCTGGCATTCTTCCTCGGAGTCAAAGCGGACATTGAGGTCTGAAGGGCTCAGATTGATGTTGGCCTCATTCAAGGCGATGGCCGTCAACTCAAAGATGCGCGTCTTCGCGTTAACCTGGGCGAGCTTTTTGTCAGCCAGGGTTTCGAACACCCAGATCACCTTCAGGGTTTCAGCCAATGCGCTCAGGTCAGTGATGTGGGTGAGCCAGGTAAAACCCTTGATTTCACCTTTTGCTGTTTCGCACGCATCAGTGAGCGTGGCAATCAATCGGCGTTCGATCCGCGCCAGTTCACGTTTCCCTGGGGGCATTACGGTTTCCTTTGGAGGCAGTGGAGGGGAGGCGCTGAATCAGGCCGGTCGAAACTCGACCGTCAGATGGCTGACTTCATGAACCGGCTTCAGACGTTCACGAATGCTGTCGGCGTTCGCAGTGGCTTCACCAAGGACGCTGACGATGGCCGCATGAGCTTGCGGTCCAACTCGCCAGACGTGCAAGTCGGTGATGGTGGCATCCCCAGGTTTCTCAACCCGTTCACGGATTTCCTCGGCAACGTGTGCGTCTGTCTGATCCAGCAGTACACCTGCGGTGACCCCCATCAAGATCCACGCCCAGCGCGCGATAACGATAGCGCCGACAATGCCCATGACCGGGTCCAGCCACACCCAACCGAGATACCGGCCGGCGAGCAGTGCAGCAATGGCCAGAACCGAAGTCAGCGCGTCCGCGATGACGTGGACGTAGGCCGATTTCAGGTTGTTGTCGTTCCCATGATGGTCATGGCCATGATCGTGATCGTGCCCATGACTATGCCCGTGACCCAGCAGCAGGGCGCTGACAATGTTGACGATCAAGCCGGCAATCGCGATGAGCGTAGCGGTGCCGAACTGAACTTCCGTTGGCTGCAAGAGACGTATGACGGACTCAACGCCAATTCCCAGGGAGACCATACCGAGAATCAGCGCCGAGGCGAACCCGCCCAAGTCTCCAACCTTTCCGGTACCGAAACTGTAGCGCTGGCTGAAAGCGTGGCGTTTTGCGTATCCATAAGCGGCCGCCGCGATGCCCAATGCGCCGGCATGGGTTGCCATGTGAAAGCCATCGGCCAGCAACGCCATCGAGCCCGTCATATACCCGGCGGTGATCTCGCCGACCATCATCACAACGGTCAGTATCACAACCCAAAGCGTACGCTTGGCGTTTTCGTCGTGCGCTGAGCCAAGGAACATGTGGTCGTGTGTGTAGTTGATGTTGGAGCTGCTCATGAGTGTGTACCTGCGTTCACTTGGAGTAACGGCGAATGGCCTCAAGAAGTTCTTCGACGCCCTTGTTTCGCTCCTCTTCGCTGAGAGCAGGGTTCGCGACATGCTCCCGCGCGTGGTCCTCGATGATTTCCTCCATCAAACCGTTGATGGCTCCGCGAGTGGCGGCAACAAGGTGCAGTGTTTTGGCACAATCGAGATCCGATTCCAATGCCCGTTCAACGGCTTGGATTTGCCCGGCGATACGTTTTACGCGTTTGAGAAGATCGCCTTTGTTTGCTGCAATATGGCCCATGGGATACCCCCCCTACCTATGTATTGTGCATGATAGGCATACCCCTATACCTATGCAATGTCAGGGGCGGAGAGGGCATCTATAACCCCTGGCAGGAATTTGCGAGGGGGCAATCGAGAGGACCTGGAATGAGCGCTTCTGGCTGATTGTTGCCGTTCACCATCGACACTGATGCTCACCAGCTGCCCCCTTGGACTCGAGCAATGGATATCGCTTGGATGAATGGCAGTTCCTCAGCCTGCGGGACGTCTGGAAATCAGCTGTACTTAAATTCCGACATCGAGTTCCTGGAGATCAGATTATGAGAAAGCACAGGACGTTTGGTTGGGTAGCCATGATTTTTCTTCTGGTGGCGAACGGGGCAGCTTGGGCGGCCACCGAACGAGCCGAGACGCGTCGTTCCGCGCGCGATGTCAGGCAGGAGACGCGCCAGGGTGCGCGTGAGACGAAACAGGATTGTCGAGCGGCCGATGCCAAGAGCAATCCCGGTTGCCGACAAGACAAGCGACAAACGAAGCAGGAAGGACGTCAAAAAGCCCGGGATATCAAGTACTGAACCTGGACGCTCGAACGGCGGAAACTGGCCGATTTCGGTCAGTCATGGACGGCAGAAATCGGCCAATACCCGATATTTCTCACCCTGGCTCGCAGACGTTTTCGGTCCATGTGCCGTCACAGCCAGCACGTGAAATCTTGCTCGAAAATCCGTCATAACATGTTATGACCTCACTCAAAAATGCCGTTTGGCCCAACAAATACGGCGTTTAATGGACGAATGGTCGTAAGGCGTCAAGCGCGGGGAATTGCTAGGGGCCTGAAGCCACTACAGGCGACTCAGATCGGCGCGTTCGTCGCGGTGAAGTGAACTTCACTTTGATCACGTGTCACATTAAGTCCTCGTTAAGAGAACTTCAGTGGAGGTATAGCCTTATGAACATGGCCACAATTGTCAGTGCCGTGATTTCCAGTCTCGCGCCAACTGTCTTCGACCAGAACGGCCTGCAAGAACCCGGCGCGCATGTCTCAGCCGTCGATTACCACTACGGTATGGAAATCGATGTGAAGCGGGTACTGCAGCGCACTGATACATCCAACAAGACAGGCGTGGTACCGGTGACCCTGGTCTATGAAGACAGCCTGGGTGAGGTTCACAAGATCCGTTTCCTCGAATGGGGCGCAAGCCCTGCAAATCCCACCAGCATCGCCTGATCCGCTCGCCGATAGGGTTCTGGATCTCGCCGACTCCAGAAGCGGAAGTTAAACCTCATATGCACTAAGTACGGATGATTAAAAGTTCATTCGCGAAAATCACTATTATCCTGGCAGCATAACACTGCGAGATTATTTAATAATAATTGTTGGATCCTAATTACAATCAGCAACGGCAAACTCCAATCAAGCTGTGCCGAGAACTATGTTGATTCACTATTGAAGTCAAGAGGTAACCATGGAACTTAGTATGATTTCTTCGTCCACCGTGGAATATTTTCGTTTGGGCGTTGTGTATTTCCATCTTATCGCCTGCTGTGTTGCAATCGGTCTTGTCTTGACCAGTGACGTTGCAATGGTCAAGCAACTCCTGAAGGGGGACGTGTCGGGTCACCATGATGACGCACATATGGAAAGCCTTCAAAAAACCGTCGTACTTGCACTTGTAGCTCTTTGGATTACGGGCATTGGCATTATCGGGATCGATTATGCCGGCAAGGGGATGGAGTATTTCCAGAATCCAAAGTTGCAAGCAAAAATCGGGATCGTTGTACTGCTGACCTTTAACGGCTTCCTGTTGCATAGCGCTGTATTGCCGGCGCTGAAAAAAGCCGGTTCGTTACTTGAACTTTCCTTCAGCCTTCGCATGCTGGCGCTGTTCTCGGGTGCGCTCTCTGGTGTGTCGTGGTTCTATGCCGCCATGTTGGGTGTTGGTCGTCCGCTGGCCTGGAAATACTCGCTGATCGAGTTGCTGGCAGCCTATCCGGTTCTCATCGTTGGTGGATTCGCAATGATGGTACTGCTCACCGCCTGGGCAAAAAGCAGAGAGACCGACGGGCGTATGGAGCAAGGCACCTGGACGCAACAAAACGCCGCCCTGGCTTAATGCTAAAGTCAGGTTGAATAAGCAAGTAATGCTTTAGCAAATAACTACCACTGTTATCTATTAATAAACTCTCACTTGAGGAAACCCAAATGAAATCCATGAAAGTTCTTTTCGTCGCCGCCGCTCTGACCGCTTCCACTCTGGCTATGGCCACAGGTGGCGGTGATCGGACCTTCACACGCATGGAGTCGGCCCGGAAAGTCTCGATGGAAGCCTTCCAGGTTGCACAGAAACAGAAGGCTGAAGCCGCTGTTGCCGAAAGCAAAGCCAAGGCGACCGATCGCACCAACGGCTGATCTGTGTCGGGTCATTAGGGGACAGGCCACATTTTCTAAATGTGGTCTGTCCCTGAAATCCCGCCCCTGAAATCCCCTGGCTCCTTCATCGAACATCTGCGTTGAAATCCAGCACCCGCGTGGCACCGTCAAAGTGACGCGATCTCGTGTCCGATGGATCAGCAACAGCTCTCAGCCTTCGGGGCCGGTAGCCAGAGGCCAACCGATGCGTGCTGCACGGAGGAGGCTGGCCTTAACAACCAAGCGGTGAAATGGGGCAATAACGAATATGTAGGCCCGGCCTAGACGGTTGTGGCACTGGACCACGGTTGAAAAAACGAGTTGGCGACTGCCTTCTGGCTCTGCCTCTCCAGAACACAGGATCGATATCCGGAAGTCGAGGTGCTTGTCGTCCTCTCCCAACACGATTTCAGTCTGGTTCGAGCTGTAGACCTTGAAGATTTGAATCCGATCAGCAAGCGTTGCCAAATGTCTGGCTGTCTTGATACCAAAACAGGCAACGATAGTGTCTCGGACTTTCATGAGCCATCCGATCCAGGATGGCTGGTGGGAAAGGATGAATCGAGCCAGCAAATCTGGATTGCTGGAGGTGCCCGCCGGGAGCCGAATCGCAAAAGCGTCTGCCAGGTTCATCGGCTTGTAAAGGTGGGTGATGCCGGACCTCGAGGGTACTGGCACGGACATAATGAGCTCAAATTCTCGGGGCATCGGGGATCTCTCCTGAGTTCCAACTACCAATTAGATGACATGCCATGTCGCGTTTCTTGTTGCGATGGTTTGTCGTATAACGCTCCTTGTCGGATGCTGAGCCCGATCAACGCATCATAGAGCTCTTGCTGCCCAGCTGGCAAAACAGGGAGCAACGTCGCACGGCGCTTGCCGACATCGAACCAGGATTCAACCAGCCATCCCACCAGATAGAGCGCCGAAAGGCATCCGCCAGCAGTTGCAACGTTCCCCTGGCAAACAAGAGGCTGGTCCAGGGGTTCAAGTCCCAGAGCTTGCAAGCTCGATCGTGCATCCGGATGTGTAGTTGCTTGGCCGCTGAGCAGCCCAAGCCGTTCGAGAATGAAAGCTCCGGCGCATATGGAGCCGATTCGCTGGCGTCTGGAGTCAAGTTCAAACGACGGCAGGAAATCCGGGGCGGCAAGTGCAGCGGGTATCCCTTCCTTGCCGCTGACGAACAATACCGCGTCGGCACTATTGGCCTCGGAAAGCGGACCGTGCACCGAAACAGGCAGGCCGTGCGCCGATCGCACGATAGCGCTGGAACCCAATATCCGGACGTGCCAGTCCTCAGTGTTGCGGCACAAAATGTCCCACATCAGGAATAGGTCGATATCAGTGAATTGGTCGAAAGCAACCAGAACGATTTTCTTCAAGGCGAGCTCCATGAAAAGTGCTAGCGTGCAAAACGCAACGGCTATCTTTGCTGGTGTTCGCAGCGTATCAATCGGTTGCGCGCCATACACAGTCTGTATGGCGCTAAACATGGAGCGAAATAACGGGTGGGAAAATTAACTCGCAACCATTGGATCGCGGCTGGTTTTGAGGCCCTCGACCAAATAGGACATAGTGGTGTTTCGGCCGAGAGTCTATCGCGCCGATTGAATGTGACCCGCGGATCGTTCTATCACCATTTCCGTAATCGCGAAGACTTTGTCCGCACCTTGCTGGCCGCTTGGGAAGAAGACTACACGGAGCGCATGCTCACTTATGCGGCGCAGGGTCGTAGCGCGGGCGAAATCTTGAAACGCTACTTGAGTATTGCCGCTGAGAAACAACCTGGGCGGGAAGTTTCCATCCGCGCCTGGTCGCTGCACGATCCGTTGGTAGGCGAGTTTCAGCAGCGTGTTGACACAAGACGACTGGACTTCGCGATACGGACGTGCCGGCGCTTGGTCCCTTTGCCAGGCGAAGCAGAAGTGATTGGTCGGGTGGCCCATCTGTGCCTGATTGGTGGTCAACAGGCAGGGCTGCGACGTGATGCCGCTCGCTTCAACAGTTTTCTGAGTCGAGCCTTTTCACTTTTCGAAGGGGCTCTTCCACCGTGGCGGGCCTAATTCACGAGCTATAAATTGGGTAACTGAATAAATAGAGTTCGCATGCCGCTAAATTCTCGGCAGCACTCAATTCCTTCACCGAATGGCTGCTTGAACGCCATTCCCTTCAAGGCAAGCCGCCTGGCTAACGCGATCTAGCAGCACCGGTGCAACTTGCAGAGACGTGTCATCAGCCGCGCCCTCGTACCAGGGGGCCTGTCAGCCAATGTGGCTATTGCAAATCACCCATTGCACGCATGACAATGCGAGTAATTATCACTCGCGAATTATTCCATCGTCATGTCCGCCAACGATTTATCCCTGCGTCGCGCCGTCAATGATCTGTATTGCGACCATCACGGTTGGCTCAATGGCTGGTTGCGCAAGCGCCTGGGCAATGCGTTCGATGCGGCAGACCTGACGCAGGACACCTTCGTCCGGGTCATCAAGGCGCGTAACGCACTCGATATCCGCGAGCCGCGACCTTACCTGTCGATGATCGCCAAGGGGTTGCTGATCGATCTGTTCCGCAGGCGTTCGTTGGAACAGTCCTATCTGGAAGCCTTGGCGGCCATGCCCGAATGGCAGCAGCCTTCGTTGGAGGAACAGGCGATCCTGTTGCAAGCCCTGATGGAGATCGACCGCCTGCTGCAAGGATTGGGGACGAAGGTCAAACAGACGTTCATCCTGTCTCAGTTCGACGGTTTGACCTACCCGCAGATTGCCGAGCGCTTGAATATCAGCTCTCGCACGGTCAACAACTACATGGCCAAAGCCATGGAGCATTGCTGCCTGATGCAGATTCAGTTGCAACTGGCATGAGCCTTTCGCCCGTTGAGTTGAAGGCGATCAGCGTTGCCGCCCAGTGGTACGCCCGACTGCGGTCGGGTGTCGCCACCGATTCGGACCTGGCTGCCTGGAACGACTGGCTGGTCGCCGACCCTGCTCATCGACAAGCCTGGCAACGCATGGCGGACGTCGGCGAGCAGATGGCCAGTGTGCCGGGCGCCCTGGCATCGCCAGCGTTGCGTGGAGCTGATCGATCCCGGCGTCAGGTGTTGCGCAGTGTGCTGGTGCTTGCCTCAGCCAGTTCGCTGGGCTGGCTGGGCTGGCGCAGTGAAACCTCGCAGAACCTGTTCGCCGATTTTCGCACCGCCGTGGGTGAGCGCCGTGAGATCCGGTTGGCGGATGGCAGTTCGTTGCTGCTCAATACCGACACCTCGGTGAATCTTCATTTTGACGGTCGTCAGCGTGTGCTCGAACTGTTGCGTGGCGAGATCCTTGTGACGACCGCTGTCGATCCCTTGCAACGACCCTTCAAGGTGCTCACCCGTCATGCCGAGGTGCTGGCGCTCGGGACGCGTTTTATCGTCCGTTCCCTTGAACAGGGCGGCGGGGTGGCGGTGATCGAGAAGGCCGTAGAGGTCCGTTCGGTTGGCGGTGGCTCGACGGTGCGTCTGGAGGCCGGCCAGTCCCTGGACTTTGATGGTCACTCGTTGGGGGCGGTACGGCGCAACGACGCAGCCGTCGGCGCCTGGCAAACGGGCAGCATCATTGCCATCAATCGCCCCTTGGCAGAGTTGCTGGCTGACCTTTCGCGCTATCGCACAGGTGTGCTGCGCTGTGATCCGCGTATCGCTCAATTGAAGGTGTCCGGCGCTTTCCCCATTGATAACACCGACCTGGCGCTGGCTGCGCTGGAGAGTGGTTTCTCGCTGCGGATCACCCGGTTCAGCCGATATTGGGTCGACGTGTCGCGTGGTGATTTGCTCTGAATGTGGGCTTGCTCGCGATAGAACTGAAAATAATTTTCCAGCCTTTGCACTTTTCATACACATCGTTCGGCTCATCCCTCAGTGAGTTTTTATTGATTGTTTTTGGGGGAGGGTAAGCATGTCTCGGGTGTACAAGTCTGATCGTCTGGCGACCGCAGTGACGGTCGGGCTATTGGCGGCAACGACGGCGGGCGTCTGGTCAACGGCAACGCTTGCGGCACAGGTGCCGGCGCAACAGCAGAACCCGGTGAAATCGTTCAACATTCCCGGCGGCAGCCTGACCGAAGTGCTCAGCCAATTCGCCAGTGCGGCGGGTGCCGCCATATCCTTTGATGCGCGACAACTCGAAGGGTTGAAATCCCCGGGCCTCAACGGTGCGTTCGGGATTAGCGAAGGGTTTGCGCGGATTCTGGGCGGAAGTGGTCTGCAAGCCGAACCCCAGGCCAACGGTACTTATGTCCTGCGACCAGCTCCGGCTGCCGGCTCGGCCCTTGAACTGGGCGCGACCAACATCAATGGGCAAATGCTCGGCGCGACCACCGAAAACAGCGGCTCGTACACTACGGGTGCGGTGACTATCGGCAAGGGTGAGCACTCACTCAGGGAAACGCCGCAGTCGGTCACGGTGATGACGCGCAAGATGCTCGATGACCAGAACCTGAACACCATCGACCAGGTCATGGAAAAGACCCCAGGCATCACCGTTTACGACTCGACCATGGGCGGCAAGTATTTCTACTCGCGCGGGTTTCGCATGTCGGGCCAGTATCAGTACGACGGCGTCCCTCTGGACATGGGCAGCCTCTATGTTCAGGCCGACAGTTTCAGCGGTGACATGGCCTACTACGACCGTGTCGAAATCCTTCGCGGCGCAGCCGGGATGATGAAAGGTTCAGGTGGTACCGCCGGCGGGGTGAACTTCGTGCGCAAACGCGGCCAGACGGCCCCGCACACCGACATCACGCTCTCCGGTGGCAGCTGGGACAACTATCGCGGACAGGTCGACACCGGTGGCCCGCTGAACGAATCCGGGACCCTGCGGGGGCGGGCCGTTGTCGCCGAGCAAAGTCGGCATTACTCGGTAGATGACGCCAGTCGCAAGGATCAGGTGTATTACGGCGCGCTCGACGCTGATTTGAGCCCCGACACGACACTCGGCCTGGGCGTTGCCTATGAAGATGTGGACGCCAACCCTTGCTGGGGTGGCCTGCCGCGTTACCGGGACCGCAGCGATTTGAAGCTCAGCCGCTCGACCTGCCTCGATCCTTCGTGGAACACGTGGCGCAGCCAGCGCACCACCGTTTTCAGTGATTTGAATCACCGGTTCAATGATGACTGGAGCTTGAAGGTCGCCAGTGTTTATACAAAAAACACCCAGGACATCAAGTACGCATTCGCTTCCGGCGCCGTGACGCCTGGCACCAATACCACCGGCATGCTGGGCAGCATGTACGATTACGATCAAGTCGATTACGGCCTTGATGCGTACGTGGATGGCAAGTTCAACGCGTTCGGCCAGCAACATGAATTGATCGTGGGCGCCAACGCCAGCCGTTCAAAAAAGGACGACTTCTACTCGGTGGCGTTTCTGAAGCAACGCCAGAATGTGTTCAACCCCGACAAACATATTCCGGAGCCGGATGACAGTTACTTTATCGACAACTCGTCTCGCGGCGGGCCGGTCAATTCGGTGACCAAACAGAAGGGCATTTACTCGACACTGCGGTTGAAACTGGCTGATCCGCTGACATTCGTCGTCGGCAGTCGGGTGAGCTGGTACTACTCCGAAACCGACTCCGACTTCATCAACACAGGCACCTCGGAACATTCCAGCGCTACCGAGACCGGGCAGGTGACGCCGTTTGCCGGTGTGCTGCTGGACCTGAACGAGAACTTGACGGCCTATGCCAGCTACTCGGATATCTTTACCCCGCAAGGCAATTTCCGCTCGGAAGACGGTTCGGCGCTCAAGCCGCTCGTGGGCCAGAGCTATGAGCTGGGGATCAAGGGCGCCTGGTTCGACGGTCGCCTGAACAGTTTCTTCAACCTGTTCCGTACGATCCAGAAAGATCAGGCGCAGACGGACTACAACTCATCCTGTCCTTCATCCGATGGTTACTGCTACGTCAATGCCGGCAAGGTTCGCGCCCAGGGATTCGAGGCCGAGGTCAGCGGTGAAGTCATTGAGCGCCTGCAAGTGCTGGCGGGTTACACCTATACCCAGACCAAAACCCTCGACGACATCGACACCAGCCTGAACGGCGCAGCGTTCAACAGTTATGTGCCTCGGCATGTGCTGCGCATGTGGGGCGATTACGCCCTGAGCGGGCCGCTTGAGCGATTCACGATCGGTGCCGGCGTCAACGCGCAAAGCGATAACTTCCGGGTTTCACCCTCCAGTGGCGAAAAAATCAGCCAGTCAGGTTATGCGGTCTGGAACGGCCGCATCGGTTACCGCATCGACGACACCTGGTCGGTTGCGCTCAACGGCAACAACCTGTTCGACAAGCGCTACTACGCCACCATCGGTACCGAGACCTTCGGCAACTACTACGGTGATCCACGCAACTTTATGGTGTCGGTCAAAGCGAGTTTTTAACGCAGGCCGCGCAGAAAACAACGCGTAACCCGTGAACGAAATGCCCGCTTCGCAAGAGGCGGGCATTTTTTTGGGTTCTTCACACAATTCCGGGAAACACAGAACTGTAGGAGCCGGCTTGCTGGCGATGCGGTCTTGAACTTTACGTTGCCCGTTCGGACGTCATCGCCGGCAAGCCGGCTCCTACAGGGGAGCGCTGCTCACCGCTTGCTGAACGCCAACCGCGCTGCAAACAGAACAAAGATCATGCCCGTCGTGCGGTCCATCCACTTGATGACTTTTTCACGCCGCAGCACCAGGGCGAGTGGCTGTGTAGCGCGAATCAACGTCAACGACCAGATCAAGCCGAGCACCACGTGAATGCTGACCAGGCCAAAAGTCCAGGCAATCAGCGAGTGGCCCTGGGGAATGAACTGAGGGAGAAAAGAGACGTAAAAAATGCCGATTTTCGGGTTGAGCACATTCCCCATCATGCCTTTCAGAAACCAGTTGGCCGTTGGTTTTGCGTCGGTTTCGAGGGGCGACAGCGAGCGGCGCGGGCGCAGCAGCATGTTCAGGCCCAGCCACGCCAGGTAAGCGGCGCCGCAGTATTTCAGGACGTTGAAGGCCAGTTCCGAGACAGCGATCAACGCGCCCAGACCAAAAGCGACGGCGGCGCCCCACAGGAAGCAGCCAGCATTGATGCCCAATGCCGCGCGGAAGGCCTGTTGTCGGCCTTCCACCGTTGCGGTTCGCAGGATCAATGCGGTATCGAGGCCAGGCGTCAGTGTCAGCAACGTGGCCGCGAAGGTAAACGCGAGAAGATTGTCGGCGATGGACATGGGCGTGCGCTTCCAAAAGAGGATGCGCGCACGTTATCACGCGGCGACCTATCGGTTATGCGCGACGTCGGCCAATTGAGCGGTGTCCACGCGAACAAAAGTGGAGTCGCCCACCGCCGTGAGCACGTCCCCGGCGTAGATCTCGCAGATGACCCGGGTCTTGCGCCCGACATCACCTTCGACTTTCGCCCGCAGGGTCAGCGGGACACCCATCGGCGTCGGCTTGATGAACTTGATGCCGAGGTTGCCCGTGACGCAATTGATGCGCGGAAGGCTGGCGGCGTCGCGGTTTTCTGCCCGGTAGTGATAGGCCATCGCGGTCCAGTTGGAATGGCAATCCACCAGCATCGCGATCAAACCGCCGTAGACCAGATCCGGCCAGCCGCAATACCTGGCGTCGGGCACGTGCTCGGCGATGACATGCTCGCCGTCTTCGTGCCAGAAGCTTTTGACGTGCAGCCCATGCGGGTTGCGGCTGCCACAGCCATAACAAACGCCTTCCGGCGCCGCGGTGTCTTGCAGGGAAATGTCGGGTGTGGACATGCCTGGGTCATCCTCAAAAGTGTGGGCTGAACATTTCCCGATTCTAACGCCGAACGGATAGCCGCGTTCATTCCCTGTGCAGGCGTCAGTTCATTCCTCGGCGGTGTCAGGAAGCCTGGCAATCACCTTGATCTCGAATTGAAAGCCATACAGCCACGTTACGCCGACTCCGGTCAACGTCGGGTGCGGTGCGTTACCCCAGAACTCCGGCACGATCTTCCAGATGGTTTCGAAGGTCGATTCGGGGTCGACGATGAACACGGTGACATCAATCACATCGTCGAAGGTGCAACCGGCCGCCACGAGGATCGCGTTCAAATTGGTGAAGGCGAGCCGCACCTGTTTCTCCAGATCCGGTTCGGGCGATCCATCCTCAGCGCTGCCGACTTGCCCCGAGACGAACAAAAAGCCGTGGGAGCGAATAGCCGGCGAGTAGCGATTGCGCTCATATAGCGCCTGGCGTTTGGCTGGGAAAACAACATCGCGCTGCGTCATGAAAGGCCTCCATCAAGGGCTCTGTGTGAACGATGAAGGGACTGTAAGGACTTGCATCGGGGCGATAAACGAGCAACCTTGGCCAGCACTGTTTGTGATATCCAAACAATCCTATCGATACCTGGGGCTGCAATGGACCGTTTTGATGCAATGCAGGCATTCGCGCGGGTGGTGGAGGCGGGCAGTTTCACCAAGGCGGCCGAAACCCTGCACATGAGCAAGACCACCGTGACCCAACTGGTGCAGCAACTGGAGGCCCGGTTGCGCGTCAAGTTGCTCAACCGCACCACGCGCAAGGTCAACGTCACGGCTGATGGCGCCGTCTATTACGAGCGGGTGTTGCGGCTGCTGGCCGACATGGACGATGCCGAAACCAGCCTGTCCGGTGCGTCGACGTTGCCCAGAGGCCGGCTGCGCGTGGATGTGCCGAGCCCGCTGGCGAGGATGATTCTGGTGCCGGCATTGCCTGCGTTTTATGCGCGATACCCGGACATCCAGATCGACATGGGCGTCAGCGATCGCATCGTCGACATCATCGATGAAAACGTCGATTGTGTGGTGCGCGGCGGCGAGCTGATGGACCAGTCGCTGATGGCCCGGCGTGTCGCTGACCTGCCGCTTGGGGTGTTTGCAGCACCGAGCTATCTGGCTCGCGTCGGTGTGCCTTTGCATCCGCAAGAGCTGGAGGATTCGGATCATCGAGTCGTCGGCTTTTTGTGGGCGCGCACCGGCAAACCGGTGCCCTACGCGATGTACAACGAACGTGAGCGTGTGCAGGTCAAAGGACGTTATGTACTGGCCGTCGATGATGGCAACGCATTTCTTGCGGCGGGCCTCGCCGGGCTCGGTGTGCTTTGGCTGCCCAAATACATGTCCCGGGACTACGAGGCTCGCGGTGAATTGGTACCGCTGTTCGAGGACTGGAGTCTCGAGACGATGCCCTTGTATGTGGCCTTCCCGCCGAACCGGCACATCAGCCTGAAGCTGCGCGTGTTTATTGATTGGGTGGTCGAGTTGATGGCGCAGCATGCGCCGGTTGCTGATCGGCCGGGGGCATGAGGCTAGGGGGTAACGATCCCTTTTGCCGCAACCATTCGTTTGATCAATAACCATCATCAAGAATCGCAAGTTCTGTTTTTTCGCCAAGGGAGGAGGATAGCCACATACCGAATTCGCCACCGAAGGAACCTGCGCGATGAGAATCTCTACTCTGTTGGCCCTTGTCGCTGTCCTGACCGGCAGCGTTGCCGCCACCGTGCCAGCATACGCCGCCGAACAGTCCTGCCACTTCCTGCCGGTCGCCGACAGCGCCGCGACTTTGCAACACGCGCAATCAGTGGGCGTGCTCTACAGCGAAAACACCGTCAGCACCCTCGAATACCTTGAGCAGTACCACTCGGTTGCACTGAACGGCGCAAAGAACCCTGAACTGGATTCACGCATCAGCGGCGCCTTCGTCGACAGCTCCGATCCGAAACGGGCGATCAACTGGCTGATGGGGTCGTTGCAGAAAGAGTTTGCCTCGGTGACGGTCTACGACAACCTCGATGCGCTGGTGCAGGCGCACCCGGATGTGGTGGTGATGCTCGACACTTACAGCCGTCTGGTGTCCAAGCGCAACAACCAGGTTGAAGCGCGGTTCATGGCCAAATTCTACGACTCGAACCTGCAATACATCGGCAAGGCCGAGGGCTCGCGCGCACAACAAATGCCTTCGGTCTGGGTGCATGGCAAAGCCGCACCGGAGATCGCCGCGCAGATCGACCAGCAAACCGCATTGCAAGTGAATGCACTGAAACAGTTCGACACCTCGCTGAAGGCGCTGGTGACCTCAGGCCATGTGGCTCAAATCGCGATCAACTGACGCTTCACCGCAATCCTGTAGGAGCCGGCTTGCCGGCGATGGGCCCCTCTGAACCCTGCATCGATTGTGTTTGCACAAAGGCTTGGCTAATCTCGCACAAACCCGCAAATTCAGGCATAAACATGCATGACCATCACTCGGCCGCCGAACTCCCTCATCTGCGCCGGCAGAAAATCCTGCTGATCCTCGAACGTGACGGCAAGGTCATGGCCTCCGAGTTGAGTCAGCATTTCGCCGTCTCGGAAGACACCATCCGCCGGGACCTGTCGGAGTTGGCCACGGCCGGTCTGGTGCAACGTGTGCACGGCGGCGCGCTGCCTCGGCCCAAGGACACGGGCAAGGATTACTTCACGCGGGTCAGCGAAACCGATGAGGTGAAAACCCACCTCGCGCAGCTCGCCGCCAGTCGCGTGGAGAATGGCCAGATCGTGATGTTCGATTCCGGCACCACCACGCTGCAAATCGCACGTTCGTTGCCTTCGGACATTTCCATCACCGCCATCACGACCTCGCCAATGACCGCCATCACCCTGGCCGAATACAAAGGCATCAAGGTGATTCTGGCAGGCGGGCAACTCAACCTCGCGACGATGTCGGTCAGCGGACACGAGACCGTGCGCTTGTTGCAGGGCATCAAGGCGGATGTGCTGTTCACCGGGGTTTGCGCGATTCATCCGCAAGTTGGCATCAGCTCGTTGCACTTCGATGAGGTGCCGGTGAAACAGGCGCTGCTCGACAGTGCTTCGCAGGTGATCGCCGTCACCACGGCGGACAAACTGGGCGCGGTCGAGCCGTTTGTGGTCGCGCCGTGCAACCGTATCCATACGCTGATCACCGAGCGCCATGTGGCGTCGGGCGATGTCGGGGATTATCGGAAACTGGGGATCGAGGTGGTTCAGGCGCTGGCCTGAACCTGTCCCGCTGGCGTTTCAGCTCAACACGAAATCGACGGGTTCAAGGGCCGGAGGAAGTTGTGTTTCACCCAGTGCCGCGAGGATTTCGCGCTCGATGTTGCGCACCATCGCATGGGTCGGCAGATCGTTTTCGTCACGCCCGAACGGGTCCTCCAGTTCATCGCCAATCGCATCCAGGCCGAAGAACGTGTAGCTGACAATGGCGGTGAAAACCGGTGTCAGCCAGCCCAGCGACTCTGCCATGGCGAAGGGCAGCAAGAGGCAGAAAAGGTAGGTCGTGCGGTGCAGCAGCAGGGTGTAGGCGAAGGGCAGTGGCGTGTGCTTGATCCGTTCGCAGGCCGCTTGCGAACGGCTCAGGCTCGTCAGGTGGTTGGCCATGATCGTATAGCGAAACTCACTGATGGCTTCGGACTCGCCGAGTGCTGAACATTGCTCACCGACATGGTTGAGAATGCGCCCGCTGATGTCCGGCGCGTTGTCGTCCGGCCTCGGCTCAAGCCATTCACCAGCCGCGTCCAGTTCGCGCTTGCCGTGCAATTTTGCGTTCAACGCGTGGGCGAACCCGCAAAGGTTGCGCAGGATGTTCTGCCGCACGTGCGCGTCCTTGATCACTTGGGTTTCGCGGATCATCGAACGGATCGCGACGATCATTTCGCCCCAGGCTTTACGGGCTTCGTACCAGCGGTCATAACAGGCGTTGTTGCGAAAGCTCATGAAAATCGATAGCGACAGGCCGAGCAAGGTGAACGGCGTCGCGTTCACTTTGGCGAAGTAGTTGGGGTGCAGGCTTTCCACGAGCACGATGATGGACGCCAGCAGCGTGACCATCAGGCAACGCAGCGCAATTTTTCTGGCGATCGAGCCCTTGAGCGAAGTGAGGATGTTGATCAGATTGGGTTTGGGGCGGACGATCATGGTGCTTTGCCTGTGTCGGAGGGCGCTGTTCACGAAATGAGTGCGCGCAGGCTAGAAGCAACGGGCCGGGGCGTCCAATCACTTTAGATGACCAGTTGATTGACAGAGTCTATGACAACGCCAAACGCGGATCTGTATCTGTAGGAGCGAGCCTGCTCGCGATGGACTTCAGGGCGCCGCGTTCATTCAGGAAGAACACGTCATCGTTTACGTCCATCGCGAGCAGGCTCGCTCCTACAGGAGATGCGGTTTACGGCGAACCGAACATCACTGTCCAGTAAATCCCCGAATCGCTCTTCGGGTCCACCGCATACGCCGCGCCCAGCTCGTGATACTGCGGGTTCATCAGGTTCGCGCAGTGACCGGGGCTGGCGACCCAGCCATCGACGAGCTTGCGCACACTGTCTTGCCCGGCGGCGATGTTCTCGCCGATCTGCTGGCCGCTGTAACCCGCCAGTTCTGCCCGGTCACCCGGCGTGCGACCGTCGCGGTCCTTGTGATCGAAGTAATTGTTGTTGGCCATGGACCGCGCATGCGTCTCGGCGGCTGTCGCCAGTGTGGCGTTCCAGGTCAACGGCGTGGCGGCGGCAAAGGATTGCGTGCCGCACTGACGTGGACGGCTGCGGGCGACGTTGAGTTCGGCGAGCAGCTTCTGGCCTTCCGTCTGCCAGTCGCCCAGGCGCGCACTCAACAATGGACGGGCCACCACGATGCGCCATTCACGGTCCTGGCGGCTCACGCCGATGTCGACGAATTGCGGATCGAGCACTATCTGGCAAAAGCTCTCCTGGATCGCTTTCATCGCCGCCGCCGCATCGCGCGGCCCGGACAGGCTGATCGCCTGCACGTTCTTCATCGGATAATTCGCGGCGACCATGGCCTGTTGCAGATTGCCGATGCTGGTGGCGGACAACGCCAGCCGTGGATCACCCGCCAGCGGCGGCAGTTCCGACGAGACCTGGCCTGCGCACCGCTGGTTCTGGCTGCGGTAATCGTTGATCGAGTCGATCAGTTGTTTCTCGTCGGTCGCCAGCGCATTCATGGCGAACAACAGCCCCAGCGACAACGTGGCAAGACGCAAAACGGGTGGCAGGACACGCATGGAAATCTCCCTTGTTCGGACTGCGCCCATGATGCGCGATTTCACCCCTGTGAGCGCAATGCCTTTTCGCTCCGAAATACAGGTTGTCGGCCATCTGTCGAAATGAAAACGGGCAACTACAATCAAGCGATGTCGCCGGCCAGGGCGCTCAGCGTCGACAGTTTGATGCTTGAATCCAGTCCACTCAGAAGGGTCGATCATGCGCTTGATTTGGATAGCAACCTGCTTTGCAATCACGCTACTCGGCGGCCAGGCATCGGCGACTGAACAGGAACAAAAAAAGGAAGCGGCCGAAAACAAGGCCGAAGTGTTGGAACAGAAAGCGGCGGAGAAGGGGGCCGATGTGCCGGTGCCCAAGTCCGAAGCGATTACCACCTCCGAAGTGCAGGCGGTCGACCCGGCAGGCGCGTCGCCGCTGGACGATGCAATCACCTGCCTGGCGCGCTCCATTTATTGGGAAGCCAAGGGCAAATCCTCCGCCGACATGGAAGCCGTGGCCAGCGTGGTGATGAATCGCCTGGGCCATGAGGGCTTTCCGGACACGGTGTGCGCGGTGGTCAAACAAGGTTCTGAAACCAAGAATTGCCAGTTTTCCTGGTGGTGTGACGGGCGTTCCGATCAGGTCCAGGAAGAAACCCAATACATGATCGCCAAGGAAATCGCGCGCAAGGCACTCAACAAGCAGCTCAACGATCGCACCAACGGGGCGATGTATTTTCACGACCGCAACGTGAACCCCGATTGGGCCGGCGAATACATCAAGACCACCGAGACCAGCATGTTTCTCTTCTATAAGCCCAAGGGTGGAGAGGCCCATTAGCGATGTCATCTGGATGTCATCGAACCCATGTAAAAATTCTTGCAAACCGTCTTGAACGTTCAGCGGGCCTGGGTCTGCTGACAGATGAATTTGCAAGGAATACCTCAATGAAAGGAGATGCCTCCCTGTTTGCGGCCATCGACCTGGGTTCCAATGCGTTTCGCATGATGATCGGCCAGTCGGTCAAGCGGAATCAGCAACTGGTGATCCAGGAAGTGAAAACCCTGCGCGAGCCGGTGCGTCTGGCGGAGGGTTTTCAGGGCGGTGCGCTGGACGAAATGGCACTGGATCGCGGATGGCAGGCACTCGCGCGATTTGGCAAAAAGTTACGCGGCTTTGAGCCCGGTCGTGTGCGGGCGGTGGCGACCAGCGCCGTGCGTGAAGCCGACAATGCGCAATTATTCCTGGCCAGCGCAGAGCGGCATCTGGGATTTCGCATCGACGTGATCTCCGGGCATGAAGAAGCGCGGCTGGTTTACGCCGGTGTGGCTCACACGGTTCCCGGTACGGAACGCAAACGGCTGGTGATCGACGTCGGTGGCGGCTCCACGGAATTGATCCTCGGGCAGGGCGCGCAGCCGCTGTTGACCGAGAGCATTGCCATCGGCAGCGGCACCTTTGGTGCGCGTTATTTTCAAGGTGGGCGCATCACCGCCCCGGCGCTGCTGGAAGCCGAGCGTGTCGCCACCCTGCAATTCGAACGCGTGGCGCGCCGTTATCGCTCGCTGGGCTGGCAGCAGGTGATCGGCTCATCAGGCACCGCACGGATGCTCGCCAAAGTGCTCAAGGCCAACGGTTTGAACGACGAAGGCCAGAGCGGCATTACCTACAGCGGCCTGTTGCGCCTGTCGCTGCGCCTGCTGGAAGTGGGGCACGTCAATCAACTCAGGCTCGCGGGCCTGCAAAGTCACCGCCTGAGCATCCTGCCCGGTGGGCTGGTGCTGATGCTGGCAGCGTTCAAAGTCTTCGGCGTCTCGCACATGACACCGTCCGAGCCCGGTTTGCGGTTCGGTGTGCTGCATGGGTTGATGTCCCGGCACTGAGTGCCAGCCGCGATCCCTCCATAACTTCGCATAGTTCAACGCATCGACCACGGCAGAGCCTCGTGTTGCCGGCTAACGGCTTTCCGTTAGGTGTAGACCTGATCATGGCGTACAGTGAAAATTCGATGGCCTGAAAAGCTATCAAGCCTCCTTTACGGTCATCAGGAATTGGCGTTATGCACGAGATCGGCCTCATCGTTTACCCCGAATTCCAGGTGCTGGGCCTGGCCATGTGCGCGGCGTTCGAAATGGCCAACGGCGCCGCCGACGAGCCGGTGTACAGCCTCACCTTGTTGTCGGAACACGGCGGGACGGTGCAGACCTCCGCCGGCTTCGGCGTGGAAACCACCGCGTTCGATCAGCGCTCGTTCGACACGCTGCTGGTGATGGGCGACAACCTGATCCGTCCGGTTTCATCGGGCATGGTGGCGTTTCTGCGCAGCGCCAGTCAGAGCTCTCGCCGGGTCGGCTCGATCTGCACTGGGGCCATCGCGCTGGCCGAGGCCGGTCTGCTCGATGGCCGCCGAGCGACCACGCACTGGTGCCATGCACCGGCGCTGCAGCGGGCCTACCCGAAGGTGAAGGTGGAGGAGGACCGGATCTTCATCAACGACGGCAACGTCTGGACCGCTGCCGGTATGAGTGCCTGTGTCGATCTTGCATTGGCGCTCGTGGAAAGTGACCTCGGTGCAGAAGTGGCGCGGCGGGTGGCCCGGCAATTGGTGGTGTACCACCGACGCGCGGGCGGGCAGTCGCAGTTTTCGGTGATGCTTGAACTCGAGCCCAAGACTGACCGCATTCAAGCCGCGTTGACCTATGCCAAGCAGCATTTGAAGTCCGAGCTGTCGGTCGAGGAACTGGCCAGTGCCGCCCACCTCAGCCCGCGACAGTTCAGTCGCGTCTTCCATGCCGAAACCGGTCAATCACCCGCCAAGGCCATTGAAAACCTGCGGGTGGAGGCCGCGCGACTGATGATGGAAACCGGCCGGCACGCCATCGATGTGGTGGCGACAGAGACCGGTTTTGGTGATCGCGAGCGGATGCGCCGGGCGTTTATTCGCGCCTTTGGTCAACCTCCGCAAGTCATCCAGCGTGCGAATCGAGGCTGACTTGCGTGAACCACAATTCCGAACCTCCGCGTAATCTGTAGGAGCCGGCTTGCTGGCGATGGCGATTTCGAAAACGCCATCGTCGGTAAGTCACTTGCGTGGCTTAAAAGGTGGTGTATTCGACATTTGAGCCAAAATATTATTGGCGTAATCTCGATCTCGTTGAAGCCCATTCCCCACTGAGATCACCGCCATGACCATCGTCAAAGCCGCTGCCGTCCAGATCGCACCTGTGCTCTACAGCCGTGAAGGTACTGTAGAAAAGGTCGTCGACAAGATCCGTGAACTCGGCGAGAAAGGCGTGCAGTTCGCCGTTTTCCCGGAAACCATCGTGCCGTACTACCCATACTTTTCCTTTGTGCAGGCGCCGTTCGAAATGGGCTCCGAGCACTACAAATTGCTCGATCAGGCTGTCGTCGTGCCTTCCGCGACCACCGATGCCATTGGCAAAGCCGCCAAGGACGCGAACATGGTGGTGTCCATCGGCGTCAACGAGCGCGATGGCAGTACTCTCTACAACACGCAATTGCTGTTCGATGCAGACGGCACCCTGATTCAGGCCCGTCGCAAGATTTCACCGACCTATCATGAGCGCATGATCTGGGGCATGGGCGATGGTTCCGGCCTGCGCGCAACCGACAGCGCTGTTGGCCGCATTGGTCAACTGGCGTGCTGGGAACACTACAATCCGCTGGCGCGTTACGCCTTGATCGAGGATGGCGAACAGATTCACGCCTCGATGTACCCCGGTTCGTTCGCCGGTGAGCGGTTCACCCGCCAGATGGAAGTCAGCATCCGCATGCACGCGCTGGAATCGGCGTGTTTCGTGGTGAACTCGACGGCCTGGTTGTACCCGGAACAGCAGGCGAAAATCATGGCGGACACCGGTTGCGGCATTGGTCCGATCTCCGGTGGTTGCTACACCGCGATCATCGATCCGCAAGGTGAAGTCGTCGGCGCACTGACCGAAGGTGAAGGCGAAGTCATAGCCGACATCGACTTGTTCCAGATCGAAATGCGCAAGCGTCAGATGGATGGTCGCGGCCACTACAGCCGTCCGGAAATCCTCAGCCTGAACATCGACCGCACACCGCATCGCCATGTGCATGAGCGCAACTTGCAGCCGAAGCTGGCCGTCACTGCGCAAGCGGAAGAGGTGTGATCATGAAAGTCATGGTCATCGGAACGCTCAAGCCCTGACCGCCGGGTGATCTTTCTGATGACCGTCGACTCGGTCGCAAAGGCTGACACGTTGCTCAAGGCATTGCCGCTGGGGGGGCGCCAATGCCGGCCATAAAACTGACCTGAATCAACCCGAATGGCACGGCAATACACAGGGGGATGGCCGTTTGTCATGCGTATGGTTATGCTCGCAACGTTTTGCATTTGCCTATCATTAACAACCACAGTGAAGTCATGAGCCAATCAGAGACGCGTGCGACTGCCCTTGCGCTGTATCCGGAAGATTCCCGCGAGGCCGCGGCGCTGCTCAAACAAGCCATTCCGCTGATGGTTCGTCACAACATTCCACCCAATCCGGTGCATTACGCGCTGTGGTACACCTACAGCAAAGGTCTGGACCCCGAACTCAATCGTCATCTGGACCGGGTGGTCAAAGACTTCGATTGCTTCCCACCGGAATCCGCCACCCGGCTTTTCCGCGACTACATCATTCGCGACGAGCTGGAAGAGGCTCGCGCCGGGCAGCAACAGGCGATCAATCTGGTGGACGACATGCAGCGCGACGTTTCGCGCAGCGTCGAGGGCAATCTCAACTTTCAGAGCAGTCTGGGACGTTGCCTGGAAATGCTCGAGTCGCCCGTCAATGAGCGCTTGCCGGGCATTTTGAGTGAGCTGCAACAAAGCACCCAACTGATGCACAGTCAGCAGGAACAGTTCCTCTCCCAACTGCACTCGGCCCAGAGTGAGATCAAGAGCCTGCGCAGCAAGCTTGAGCGTGCACAACTGGCGGCCACGCTCGATGGCCTGACCGAATTGCTCAACCGTACCGCTTTTACCCGTTTGCTGGAGCAGGCGCTGAGCAATGAGTCCCAGGGCGTCGCGCTGGTCATGCTGGATATCGACCACTTCAAGCAATTCAATGATCAGTACGGTCACCCGTTGGGCGACCGAGTGCTGCAGCATGTCGGGCAGGTGTTGCGCAGTTCGTTGCCACCCCACGCCACGGCGGCGCGTTACGGTGGTGAAGAGTTCTGCGTGATTCTGCAACACTGCGCCGACCTGGCGAGTGCCGCTGTTTTTGCTGAGCAACTGCGGGTGAAAGTACAATCGTTGCGGATCAAGGCGCGGGTTGATGGCAAGGTGCTCGATACAATCACGGCGTCCTTTGGCGTGGCTTTCGCGCAACCCGGCGAGAATATGGACAGCCTCCTGACCCGCGCCGATGATGCGCTCTACCAGGCCAAGCGCGCTGGGCGGAACCGGGTGCATCGTTAAGCGCTGAAACGCCTTTCAAGCCGCCGGCCCGATCTATTTGCTGCGGGGTTTGTGCATCGTCGTCATCCTGGTCGGCGTTATCGGACTCAAGCGGGTCACGGGAAAACCGAGAAGTTTTGAAATAAGGCAATTTGCTGGCCCCGAAGCCCGAAAGTTACAGACAGAATCACTTTAATTTCAGGTGGTTAGGGCTGGCTTTAAATGCGCAATGTATGGATTAAGCTGATTTCGTTAGGCCTGGCGGGCATCGCCGTCTCCGCCCAGGCCAAAGACCTTCAAGCCAATGACCGGTATATGTGCAGCTGGGGCGCGGGCACTGCAGCCAGAGCCCAGGAACTCAAACTGGCCGGCGTTTCGCTGTACGCCGCCCGCCAGAAATTACAGACCTACAAGTTCAGCAAACCGTGGATGCGCATGACGGCCATGGGTATTACCGAGCAAACCTACGACAGCCCGTCGCGGATCAAACCTGCGGCACTGCGCCAGAGTTTCTACGAAGATTGCGTGCGCTTTAAGTTGGCGCGTAAATGACCGAGTGAGCTACAACCCATCCTCCATCAGCTTCAGATACTCCGGGCTGTCGGAGATCGAATTGTGCCCCACGCCAGGAATAACCTTCAGGGTCGCCACACCTTTGGTGAAATGCCCGTAGAGTTTTTCTGTGCTGGAGGGCGGGATGACTTCATCCTGCCCGGCCGCGAGCAACAGCGTCGGTATCGAGATGTGCTCGGCGTATTTCCACGATTCGAACTTGTCCTGCAGCAGCCACTTCACCGGGAATATCGGGAACTGGCGGACGGCGAGGTCTTCAAGGCTGTTGTAGGGCGTGATCAGGATCAGTCGGGAGGCCGGGCGCTGGCTGGCGAGGCGTACGGCGACGCCGGAGCCCAGGCTGCGGCCGACCACGGCGATGTGGGGATGGGTGTCGTAGACTTTGTCGAACAAGGTCAGGGCATCGCGGGAAATCGCCTCTTCGGAAGGTGAGCCGGTGCTGCCACCGAAGCCCCGGTAGTGCAGCAAGTACAGGGCATGGTCGGGGAATACCTGGGAAAACACGGGCAGGTTGCGCGAAACGTCCTCGGCATTTCCACCAAAATAAATCAGTGCATTTGGCCCGTCGTGCGGTTTGACGGTGACCTGCACCTGCGCGTCCGCCACCGATAGCGTGAGCAGCGTTTCGGGCGCCCCAAGCGCGGCGGGTTGCGGGAAGTAGATCAGGGCTCGCTGGAACACGAACAGCGCGACGCAAAGCGCCAGGTACAACGCGGTAACGATGACGACGAGATACATCAGGGTGCGCGACATTCGGCTAACGTGAGTGGGTGGCATTGACTGCTCTGGGCCTGACGACCGCGACGGCTTGATCGCTTTCAGAGTGTAGTTGAATCACGGCGGGCCCCTTGGTGGTGTGGTTTTTGAGGGGGCATATCCGTTACCGCAGCAACGGACATGCCCCCAACCGCCCAAACACCAACCAACCCTCAGTTAGTATCCAGATCCACGTTCTTGGTCTCACGCAGACAGATCATCCCCACCACCAGGCTCACCGCAGTAATCACCACCGGGTACCAAAGCCCATAGAAAATGTCCCCGGTGTACACCACCAACGCGAACGACACCGTCGGCAAGAACCCGCCAAACCAACCGTTGCCGATGTGATACGGCAGGGACATCGAGGTATAGCGAATGCGCGTCGGAAACAGCTCGACCATCAACGCCGCCAGCGGCCCGTAGCACATGGCCGAGATGATGATCAGCGCGACGATCAGCGCCACGATCATCGGTTTGTTGATCAACTGGACGTCGGCTTTTGACGGATACCCGGCCAGGGTCACCGCACCCCGCAGGGCCGCTTCGTCAAAGCCTTCAAGCCTCACGTCACCAACGCTGACCTGTACGCCGCTGCCGGCCGGGGCCGCTTCGCTGCTGTAGGGCAGGCCCTGTTTCACCAGGAAGGTTTTGACCTTGTCGCACGGGCTGTCAAATTTCGCCTTGCCCACCGGATCAAACTGGAAGGTGCAGGTCGCCGGGTCGGCCAGTACGGTAATCGGTGCCTGACGGCTGGCCTGGTCGATCGCCGGGTTGGCGTAATGAGCCAGGGTCTTGAAGATCGGGAAGTACAGCGCGGTGGCCAGCAACAGGCCGATCATCAGCACCGGTTTGCGCCCGACCTTGTCCGACAGCCAACCGAAGAAAATGAAGAACGGCGCGCCGATGATCACGCTGACGATCAGCAGGCTGTTGGCCAGGGCCGGGTCCATTTTCAGGAACTGTGTGAGGAAGAACAGCACGTAGAACTGCGCCGCATAAAACGTCACCGCTTGCCCGGCGTTGATGCTGAACAGCGCGATCAGCACGACCTTGAGGTTTTCCCATTTGCCGAAGGAGTCACGCAGTGGCGATTTGCAGAGTTTGCCTTCCTCTTTCATTTTCACGAACGCAGGCGATTCGTGCAGGCTCAGGCGAATCCAGGTCGAGATGCCCAGCAGCACGATGGAAAACAGAAACGGAATCCGCCAGCCCCAGACTTCGAACTGATCACCGGTGAAGTAGCGGCAACCCAGCACCACGAGCAACGACAGCAGTAGGCCGAGGGTCGCGGTGGACTGAATCCAGCTGGTGTGGAATCCGCGTTTGCCGATGGGCGCGTGTTCGGCGACATAGGTCGCAGCGCCGCCGTACTCACCGCCCAGGGCCAGGCCCTGAAGCATGCGCAGCACCACGAGGATGATCGGCGCGGCGATGCCGATGCTCGCGTAAGTCGGCAGCAACCCGACGCAAAACGTCGCGACCCCCATGAGGACGATGGTGGCGAGGAAGGTGTATTTGCGCCCGATCATGTCTCCCAGCCGCCCGAACACCAGCGCACCGAAGGGCCGCACGATAAAGCCGGCGGCGAATGCCATCAGTGCAAAAATGAACGCGGTGGTGTCGTTGACCCCGGCGAAAAACTGTTTGCTGATCACCGCCGCGAGGGCGCCGTAGAGGAAAAAGTCGTACCACTCGAACACCGTTCCCAGTGACGAAGCGAAGATGACTTTGCGGGTGTCACGGCTGGCATCGGTGCTGCGCGTGATTTCCAGAGATTGAACGTGTTCTGACATATCGGTATCCCTCACAGTGATTGTTTTTGTTGTTCCACTGTCGGCACCGGCCTTGTGGGCGGGTGCCGCTACTGTCCGTGCATCGGGTGACATCGATGTTGATTGATCCGCCGCTATCGCTGGCAAGCCAGCTCCTGCAGTTGATCTTTGTCGTTCATATTTCTTGTGCCCCACCTACAACCCTTGTAGGAGCCAGCTCGCTGGCGAAAGCGGTGTCTCAGGCGACATCGATGTTGATTGATCCGCCGCTTTCGCCAGCAAGCTGGCTCCTACAGGTTTTGTGTTTGGAGGTCAGGCATTGGTCACCAGTTCCATCGGTGAGGTCAGGCTCCTTGTGGCGGGGTTGAGGATGAGTTGTGCGGCCTTTTCGGCAATCATCAGCGTCGGCGAACAGGTGTTGCCCGAGGTGATGCGCGGCATGATCGAGGCGTCGGCGATGCGCAGGCCGGGGATGCCGTGGACTTTCAATTCGGCATCGACCACCGCGTCCCCGTCGTTGCCCATGCGGCACGTACCGACCGGATGGAAAATCGTCGTACCAATTCGCGCGGCGGCTTCGTGCAGTTGTTCTTCGCTCTGCAAACTGTCACCGGGCAGGTATTCCACCGGTTTGAACGCTTGCAGGGCAGGCGCGGAAACGATGCGCCGGGTCAGGCGGATCGCATCGGCGGCGACGCGTAAATCTTCCGGATGGCTCAGGTAATTGGGTTGAATCAGCGGCGCGTCCTGCAGGTTGACCGAGCGAATGTCGATTCGCCCACGGCTTTGCGGACGCAGATCGCAGACCGACGCCGTGAAGGCCGGGAAGGCATGCAACGGCTCGCCGAAGCGCTCCAGCGACAGCGGCTGCACGTGGTATTCGAGGTTCGCCGAAGTCTGCTCCGGCCCCGAGCGGGCAAACGCACCGAGCTGACTCGGCGCCATGGACAGCGGGCCACTGCGGTCATACAGATAACGCAGCCCCATGCCGATCTTGCCCCACACACTGCCGGCGATCTGGTTCAGGGTGCGCGCGTTTTGCAGTTTGTAGATCAGCCGCAGTTGCAGGTGATCCTGCAAGTTGCCGCCCACACCGGGCAGCTCATGGGCCACACCGATACCCAGTTTTTCCAGGAGCGGGCGAGGGCCGATGCCGGAGCGTTGCAAGATGCTCGGCGAACCGACGGCACCCGCGCAAAGGACGATTTCCTTGCGCGCCTTGAAGGTTTTCGCCTGACCCTGCCAGCGTGCGCTGACCGCCGCTGCACGGCCGTTTTCCAGGAGCACGCGGTCGACTTCAACGTCGGTCAGCACGGTGAGATTGGGACGATGGCGGACCGGTTTGAGAAATGCCTTGGCCGCGTTCCAGCGAATCCCGGCCTTCTGATTGACCTGAAAGTAGCCGCAGCCTTCGTTGTCGCCCTGATTGAAGTCATCGATGCTGGCGATGCCGCTTTGTTCGGCCGCGCTGCGGAACGCATCGAGAATCGGCCAGGACAGTCGCTGGCGCTCGATCCGCCATTCCCCGGCGGCGCCGTGAAATTCGGAATCGCCGGCAAAATGATTTTCGCTTTTCTTGAACAGCGGCAGCACATCGTCCCAACGCCAGCCGGGATTGCCATCGGCTGCCCAACCATCGTAGTCGCCGGCCTGGCCGCGCATGTAGATCATGCCGTTGATTGAGGAGCAACCGCCGAGCACTTTGCCGCGCGGGTAACTCAGGGCGCGACCTTGCAGGCCTGCTTGCGCTTCGGTCTTGAAGCACCAGTCGGTGCGCGGGTTGCCGATGCAGAACAGGTAACCCACGGGGATGTGAATCCATGCGTAGTTATCGCGGCCGCCGGCTTCGAGCAGCAGGACCCGGTGTTGCGGGTTGGTCGACAATCGATTGGCCAGCAAACATCCCGCCGGCCCGGCCCCGACCACGATGTAATCGTATTCATCAAGGGAAGTCTGCATCCCTGACCTCGTATTGTTGTTCTTGTTGTCGATCATCCTAGTTGTTAGCTTTCGTCAAAAGAATGTTAGTTTTTGCGCAGCCGCTGTGCGTTTTTAAACAGCGTATCCCTAAGGACGGTTCATGTTCGATTGGAATGACCTGCGGTTTTTTCTTGAATTGCAGCGCAGCGGGCGTTTGCTCACCGCTGCCCGCCGTTTGAACACCACCCACGCCACCGTGGCCCGGCACATCGAGGCCATCGAAAAAAGCCTCGGCACGGCGCTGTTCGTCCAGCACGCCCAGGGTTATGAATTGACGCCAGCGGGTGAAGCGTTGCTCAAACACGCCGAAGCGATGGAGAACGTCGCCTTGCTGGCCCAGGAAGAGATCACCCAATCGACGGCGCCGCTGGGCAAGATTCGCGTGGGGGTGACCGAGGGCCTGGGCATCATGTTCCTCGCCAGTCGCATGAACGGTTTGTTCGAGCGCTATCCGGGGCTGGAAGTGGAGCTGGTGGCGGTGCCGCGATTTGTCAGCATCCTCAACCGCGAAGCGGAAATCAGCATCCACCTCGAACGCCCCGCAGCCGACATGCTGGTCACGCGCAAACTCACTGACTATCGCCTGGCGCTGTATGCCAGCCAGGCTTACCTCGACAGGGCGCCACCGTTGCGCAGCCGCGAAGACCTCGGGCGCCACGCGTGGATTGGCTATGTCGACGACTTGCTGTTCAGTCAGGAATTGATGTTCCTCAACAGCTTCTGCCGCAATCCGCAGGTGGTGTTCCACAGCACCAGCGTGATCGCCCAGCAACAGGCGGCGCGCTCGGGGCTGGGGATTGCGGTGCTGCCGTGCTACATGGCCAGCGCCGATCCGCAGCTGGTGCCGCTGTTGCCGGATGAAAGCATCCAGCGCAGCTACTGGATCAGCACCCGTCGCGAGCTGCACAAGTCCGTGCGGTTGCGGGTGTTGTGGGATTACGTGGTGGAGTTGTGTGAGCGAGAACAGGATCTACTGCGAGGCCCGGCTCCTACAGGGGATCGCGTGTTCAGGGGAGGATTTCGAAGGCCGTGCTGGCGAGGCGTTCGCCGTTCACCAGGATGTGCACTGCATGTTTGCCTGCGTAATGTCGGCGCGTCGTCAGTTCCTTGATGTGCTGACCACGGCTGAGGAGGGCGGTCGCATGGCCGGGCAGCGTCAATGCCTTGAGCTTGAACACCTTCGCCGAGGTGCTGCCATTGGCTTTGACGTAATCGATGGCGTAGTCGATCACCAGGCGCTGACTATCCTCGACCGTGGATTTAACGCTGAAGGACAAGGTGATTTTCTCCCCCAGGCCAATCACGGCCGGTTCAACGTTCACATCAATGATTTCGACCTCGGGCTTGCCGCCCGCGCCGATGATCGCCAGCGCCCGCTGGTTGCCCTGTTTGATCAGGCTGCGTAGTGCATGTCTGGCGATCCATGCGGTATGCCTGTTCTCCAGCGACCAGCCTTCGATCAGGTCCAGCACCCACTCGGGATGGTCCTTGGTGATGTCGTTGAGGTGGTTGGCCACCGACTTGCGCACGTAAAGGCTGGCGTCCGCCTTGAGGTTGTCGAGGATCGCGGCGGCGAGGCTCGGGTCGGCCTGAATCTGTTCCAGGCGAAATGACCACGGCAGGCGCGGGCGACAGCCTTCGCTGGCCAGGCGCCGGAGATGTTCGTTTTCATCCAGCGACCAATCGTGCATCACGGCCAACGCGCGCTTGAGGTCACTGCGCAGGAAATAGCGGATCGCGAATTCAGCAGAGCCGAATGTGGTGAAGTATTTGAGCGCAGCCATGGACGGCTCGAAAGCATGGGCGCCGTAAGTCGCGACGTAATGCGGCAGCGAGATGCTGACGAAACCGCTGTTCAGGCGCGGGGCGAGGGCGCGCAATACCTCCAGCGACTCGTCAAAACCCAGCGGCAGCACCGCGTGCAGAGATTCGCTGACCCGGGCCATGCGCTGCATGATCGACAGCTCGGCCAGCCCGTCGTTGGCCAGTTTCAGGAAGGCTTTGGCATTGAAGTCGGGGTAGACCGCGGTCATCTCGGTAGCGATGTGCTTGAGGCGCTCGGCGTTGAAGATTTCCTTCAGGGCGGGGGCGGGTTGGTCGGCAGCCATGGTGGATTCCTTTGACATGAGTATTTATCCAGATGCACCGCGTTATCGTTCATCGCTGGCAAGCCCGCGATGAGGTCCTCAAGTCTTGGCGGATTGTTCTTCAAGCTGATCCGACTCAAACAGCTTCGCCAGTTCCGCCCTGGCTTCCTGCGCGGTCTGCAACACCTTCGCCGCATCGTCATACACCGCATGCTGTGCTTCCAGCACTTGCTCGTCGTGATGCTGGAAACGCTTGATCCGCGCATCTGCCTGCGCTTGGGTCAGGCCCAATCCCACCAGCGTGCGCCGGCTCATTTCCAGGCTCGAATAATAGGTTTCCCGAATCGCCTCGGCCCCCAGGTCCACCAACCGGTGCACATGCTGACGGTTACGGGCGCGGGCGATGATCTTGATGTGCGGGTACAGCCGGTGCACGACCTCGGCGGTCTTGATGTTGGTGTCCGGGTCGTCGGTGGCGATGATGAAGTATTCCGCGTGCTCGATCTTGGCCGCGCTGAGGATTTCCGGGCGCATCGGGTCGCCGTAGAACACCGGCACGCCGCCAAAGCTGCGCGACAGTTCGATGGTTTCCACCGAGGTGTCGAGGGCGACGAACTTGATGTTCTGCGCGCGCAGGATACGGGCGACGATTTGCCCCATCCGGCCCATGCCGGCAATCACCACACGCGGCTCGTCGGTGTCGATCTCGCGGAATTTCTCCGGCACCACCACCGGCTGCACCTTGGGGCTGACCAGTCGCGCGCAGATCAGCAGCAACAACGGCGTCACCGCCATGGACAGGGTGATGGTCAGCACCAGCAGATCGTACAGGCGCGGTTCGAACAAATTCTGGTCGCGGCCGATCTTGAACACCACAAACGCAAACTCACCGCCCGCCGCCAGTACGATGCCGAGGCGAATCGCACTGACCTTGCCCAAACCGCCAGCCAGTCGTCCCACGACAAACAGCAGCGGCAGCTTGATGGCGATCAGCAACAGGGTCAGGCCCAGCACCGTGATCGGTGCGCTGAGCAGCAGGCTGAGATTCGCGCCCATGCCGACGCTGATGAAAAACAGCCCCAGCAGCAGACCCTTGAACGGTTCGATCTGCGCTTCCAGTTCGTGGCGGTATTCGGAATCCGCCAGCAGCAAACCGGCGAGGAACGCCCCTAGCGCCATCGATACGCCGACCAGATCCATCAGCCACGCCGTGCCGATCACCACCAGCAACGCAGTGGCGGTGGAAACCTCCGGCAGACCGGTGCGGGCCACCACACGGAACACCGGCCGCAGCAGATACCGTCCGCCGATCACCACCACGGCGATGCTGCCCAAAACGCGCAAGCCGTGGTTCAAATCCTCAGTCGCGGTGGTGGTGTGATCACCGCCCGCCAGCAACGGCACCATGGCGATCAGCGGGATCGCTGCGATGTCCTGGAACAGCAGAATCGCGAATGCCAGACGCCCATGGGGGCTGGTCAATTCCTTGCGTTCGGCCAGGCTTTGCAGGCCGAAGGCCGTGGAGGACAGTGCCAGGCCCAGTCCCAGCACAATCGCGCTGTTCAACGGCTGGCCAAACACGAACAGCGCCACCACGCCAATCACCGACCCGGTCAGCAGCACCTGCGCGAGACCGACGCCAAACACCGATTTGCGCATCACCCACAAGCGTCGCGGCGACAGCTCCAGGCCGATGATAAACAGCAGCAACACCACGCCGAGTTCGGAAATATGACTGACGCTTTGCGGGTTGCCGATCAGCCCCAGCACCGACGGCCCGATGATCACCCCGGCAAACAGATAACCCAGCACCGCCCCCAATTGCAGGCGCTTGGCTAAGGGGACGGTGAGCACCGCCGCGAACAGGAACACGACAGCGGCTTGCAACAGGTTGCCTTCATGGGGCATGGGGAAACTCCAGAACTCGGTACGGCGGGGGGTACAAGGATAAAGGCTGAGACGACGGGCGCAAGCCAGGCCTGCAATGATTGTATGAATGGCGCGAGTGCAACAATCGGGACTGTTTCAGTGCACTCGAAGTCCGATCAGGTTGATTCGACACGACTGTGGCTCAACCCCTGCTCACCCAGCCGATACTGATTATTCCCGCTGCGTTTGGCCGCATACATCGCCAGGTCCGCAATATGAATCAGCCGGTCCATGCTCGGCGCATGGTCCGGGAACACCGCGACGCCCAAGCTGGTGCCGATGTGGCGCTGGTCGTTGCCGATGGTGACGGGGGGAGAGAGTTCGACGAAGATTTTCTGGCAGATGTTGCGGGCTTCGTCTTGCAAACTGCCGCCTTGCGGCAGGCCCTGGAGGATGACCACGAATTCGTCGCCACCGATGCGGGCGACGGTGTCGGTTGAGCGCAGGATTCGCTTCAGGCGCGTGGCGGTGGTGACGAGTACGCGGTCGCCGGCGGCATGGCCATAGCGGTCGTTGATGGCCTTGAAACCATTGAGGTCGACGAACACCAGCGCTACTCGGGTGGCGGTGATACGGGCTTGTTCCAGCGCCTCGGACAAACGCTCTTCGAGCACCAGCCGGTTGGGCAGGCCGGTCAACGGGTCGAAATGGGCCAGGTGCTGCAGGTAACTGGCGGAGGCTTTTTCCTCGGTGATGTCGCGGACCACGCCCATCATCTTGATCGTTTCATCGTGGTTGTTTTTCACCACGTTGCCGGTCTCGCGCAACCAGCGGATGGTGCCGTCGGGCCAGATGACCCGGTATTCCTCGTCATGGTTCTCGCCGGTTTCAAGGCAACGCAGCTCACCGGCCCGCACCCTGACCCGGTCGTCGGGATGCACGCAGGCGCAAAACAAGGCGTAGGAGGGCGTCACTTCGCCGATCTTGAAGCCGAACATGCCGTAAATCGCGTCCGACCAGTAGAGCCGATCGGTGTCGACATCCCAGTCCCAGGTGCCGATGCGGGCGAAATACTGGCTGCGTTTGAAGCGTTCGGCGTCGCTGTCCTGATGGATGTTTTGTCGTTCGGACAGATGGGTGATGAGCACGCGATATTCGTCGAGCTGCTTTCGCAGCGAACGCTCGCGACAGATCAGCGCGATAATCAAGGCAAGCAGCAACGCGCAAATGGCTGCGCCGGTCCAGACATGAATCATGCAGAGGTTGCCGTCATGGCGTTTTGATTCCTATGGTAGGTGCTGCATATCTTAGTTCACGCCTAATGGTAGAAACAGGCCGTATGGGTTGCCAATCGCGCACGTTTCTGGGAAAACGGCGCCGTTACGTCCAATTGGGCGAGTGAACAATAGAGTGAACATGATGAATGATGAACTGCAGGTAATCGATCTTGAAGCGGGCGACGGCAAAGCTGCCGTCAAAGGTGCGCTGATCACCACCCAGTATCGTGGCTGGCTGGAAGACGGTAGCGAGTTCGATTCTTCCTACAGCCGGGGCAAACCTTTCCAGTGCGTGATCGGCACCGGACGCGTGATCAAGGGCTGGGATCAGGGGATCATGGGGATGCAGGTCGGTGGCAAGCGCAAATTGCTGGTGCCGGCGCATCTGGGCTATGGCGAGCGCACGATGGGGGCGATCCCGCCGAATTCGAACCTGATTTTCGAGATTGAATTGCTGGAAGTTTTGACGCGGGATGATTGATTGGCGCGTCAGTGGGGATGTGTCGTTTGTCATAACGCCATCGCCGGCAAGCCGGCTCCTACAAAGGGTGTTGTAGGAGCCGGCTTGCCAGCGATGAACGATAACGCGGTCGATCAGGCGTTCGGCGAATTGGGGCTAACCCTGAAACGTCTCCCGGTACGCATACAACCCCGGTGTCCCGCCCGTCATCACAAACAGCACGTTGTCCCCGGCGCGAAAACGTTCTTGCTTGAGATCCGCCACCAGGCCGGCAAACGCCTTGCCGGAGTACACCGGGTCGATCAACAAACCTTCGGCGCGAGCCATCAGTCGCACGGCGTCTTGCATGGCTTCGGTAGGCAGACCGTAACCTTCGCCCAACTGACTGCCGTCAACGACGATCTCTTCGGGTCGTACGCTGGTATTGCCGCCGAGTAATGCCAGCGTATCCTGAGTCAAATTCAGGGTACGGTTCGCTGACGATTCCCGATCCGACAACACCGAATAAGACTTGACCATCGAGGCCCCTCGGTCCAGCAACTGGAAGCCGGCCGCGAGCCCGGCGTGGGTGCCGGCGCTGCCGTTGGGCACCACGATCTGATTGAAGGCCAGGCCGAGTGCCGTCTCCTGCTGGGTGATTTCTGCGGCGCAACGCGCATAACCGAGACTGCCGAGGGGCGTTGAACCGCCCATGGGAATCACCAGCACCTTGTGCCCCGCGTCCCGAAGTTGCGCCGCGCGAGCCTCGGCCCGGGCGAGCGAGTCGGTGCCTCCCGCCAGCACTTGCAGTTGCGCGCCAAACAATTGGTCGAGCAGCACATTGCCGTTGAGTTCGTAATCCACATCAGTCTTGGGGACCGAGCGCGTCAGGATCAATTCGCAGGCGATGCCTAAACGTGCGCAGGCTGCGGCGGTCAGGCGTGCATGGTTGGACTGCACGCCGCCGACGGTAATGACCGTATCAATGCCGGCCTGCTGCGCCGCACCAATATGGAATTCGAGTTTGCGCAGTTTGTTGCCGCCACCGCCGAGCACCATATGATCGTCGCGCTTGAGAAACAGGCGAATTCCTCGCGTCCCCAGGCCCAACAGCTGTTCGAGGCGTTCGGCTCGTTGAATGGGCGTGGGGCCTTGCAGAAGGTCTGCTCGCGCAAAAGCGCTCAGGGCTTTGTCCAGTTGGGTTTGCATCGATGGCGTCTCGCTGACGTTTATCAGAGTGACTCTAGGGAGAAAGTCACTCGCGATAAACGCATTGCCAGTCATTACACCCTTAACCTGATGTAACAAATGTGCAGACATGCACTTCACGAGAACAGCGGGATTCGGCCATTCAAGGAAGGGCGGTAGCGCCAGGTCAATCGCTCCAGCGCGGGTTTCAATGCCAGAATCTGCGCCAGCGTGGCGCTGGCGATACACATGGCCAGCACCTGCCCCGGGCATTGATGACGACCGGCTCCGAAGGTGAAACTGCGTCGCTGCGGGCGTTCGAGCATGAATGCATCAGGCTGCTCATTGAACTGCGGATCGCGATTTGCCGACGCCAGCATCACCAGGATCACATCGCCCGCATTGAAGTTCATACCCTCGATTTCACAGGATGCGGCGACGAAGCGACGGGTGTTCTGTACCGGCGGATCGAAGCGCTGGACTTCGGCCAGCAGGGCGTCAATGTTGATCGAATCGTTCAGCCACTGCGGATGTCGAATCAACGCCAGTAACGCACTGCCGATCAGCCCGGCGGTGGCTTCATAGGTTTGGGAGAACAGGCCGATGAGGTTGGCAGTCAGGGCTTCGCTGTCGTCGGAGGTTGCCGAAAACCGCTGGCGGATACCGGCAAGAAGGGCGCTTTGATTGTCCGGGTCGTCCAGCAACTCAATGAAATAACCGCGCAACTGTTCCGCCGCCGCATGGGCAGCGTCCAGGTGTGCCTGAGCGCTGAGGGGCGACAGGCACGCGACGAAATCCCCGGTCAGCTCGCTGATCACCCGAGCCTGTGCGGGCGAAAACCCCAGCAACGCCGCCACAACACACACCGGGCCAAGGAACATTGCCTTGTGCAGCCCTTCGGCGTCGGGGCTGAGCAGCCGCGCGCCGACCAACGCGTTGACTTCCTCCCCGTCAATAAGCGCCAGCCCCGGCTGGATCGCCGATCTTGGGCAACGCTGGCGTTCGCCCTCGTTCATCCGCATCAACTGACTGAAGACCTTGCCGGCCATGCCACTGGCAATGGCCTTGGGCACGGGTTCGTGAGTCGGCCGCACGTGACAGTCAGGATGCGCCAGCACCGCCGCCACCGCTTTGGCGCTACTGGCCACCCACAGTTTCAGTCCCTGGTGAAAAACCAGTCCGCCTTGAGCGCGCAGTTGCGCGTAATAAGGATAAGGATCGGCATGAGTCGCAGCGATGATCGGGTCCATGGGTCGCAGCCTTGTTCGTGGTGGGAGAAGTGTTGCTACTATCTCCAGTCCGAAAAGGGCTTGATTCGTCCGGGAGCGAAATATGAACGCAGAACCACACGACCTCGGTGTTTCACAGGTGGCGGCGGCCATTGCCGAACCGGCCCGGACCAGAATGTTGTGTTCTTTGATGGATGGCCACGCCCGCACCAGCACTGAGTTGGCGGCGATTGCCGAAGTCAGCGCTTCCACTGCCAGCGCGCATCTGGCCAAACTCAAGGACCTGGCGCTGCTGCGTCTGCATGTTCAAGGGCGTCATCGCTATTACAGCCTCGCGGACAAACGCGTGGCCCATGCGCTGGAAGCGTTGATGGTGATCGGCCAGAACACCGCGCCGACGTTCAACCCACGCACCCCGGACCGTCTGCAATTTGCCCGCACGTGCTACGACCACATGGCCGGCACGCTGGCGGTGTTGCTGCATGACCGGCTGCTGGAAAAAGGCTGGTTGCTGGAAACCGATGAGCTGGCTTATCGGCTGAGTGACAGCGGCGAGGCGTTGTTCGAAGGGCTGGGCATTGAAGTCAACGACCTGACCACGCAGCGCCGACGGTTTGCCTGCCCGTGCCTGGACTGGAACATGCGCCGACCGCATCTGGGTGGTTCGTTGGGCGCGGCGTTGCTGCAAACGGCGATCAAGCGCAAATGGGTGACGCAGGATCTGGACAGCCGGGCGCTGACGTTGACCGAGTTGGGCCGCAAGGAAATCGGCGCCCGGTTTGACCTGAAGCAAAGTCTGCCCGTCGGCGCGCTGATTCCGGGATTGATCACCCAGGCCGGTCAGGCCAGCGGCATCAAGGGCAGGGGGGGCAAGCGGATCACACTGGCAAACGGAGTTCCTGACACGGATTCTCGGGAAACACAGAACCTGTAGGAGCCAGCTTGCTGGCGATGAGCTCAAGTGCGTCGCGGTGAACCAGTCCGTACGCGTTATCGTTAACGACCATCGCCAGCAAGCTGGCTCCTACAATGGACCGGGCTAAGCCAGTGAAAGCCCCAAAAAAAAAGCCCCCCATCGCCAAGACGATGGGGGGCTTGGATGCAGCAGAGGTCAGATCAAACCTTGACGATCCAGCCTGCTGGCGCTTCGATCTCACCGGTTTGCACGCCAGTCAGCTCTTTGTAGAGCTTCTGGGTGACCGGGCCGACCTCGGTTTCGCTGTGGAACACGTGCAGGTGGTCGTTGTAGCTGATACCGCCGATCGGGGTGATCACGGCAGCCGTACCGCAAGCGCCGGCTTCCTTGAAGTCGGACAGCTTGTCGATGAACACGTCACCTTCAACCACTTCCAGGCCCAGACGCGTCTTGGCCAGTTCGATCAACGACAGACGGGTGATGCCCGGCAGTACCGACGGCGAGTTCGGGGTGACGAACTTGTTGTCGTGGGTGATCCCGAAGAAGTTGGCCGAACCGACTTCCTCGATTTTGGTGTGGGTCATCGGGTCCAGGTAGATGCAGTCGGCAAAATGCGCCTTCTTGGCCTGGGAACCAGGCATCAGGCTGGCGGCGTAGTTGCCACCGACCTTGGCTGCGCCGGTGCCTTGTGGGGCGGCACGGTCGTAGCTGGAGATCAGGAAGTTGTGCGGAGTCAGGCCACCTTTGAAGTAAGCGCCGACCGGGATGCAGAAGATCGAAAAGATGAACTCGGGTGCGGTACGCACGCCGATGTTGTCACCCACGCCGATCACGAACGGACGCAAGTACAGCGCGCCGCCGGTGCCGTAAGGCGGGATGAAACGCTCGTTGGCGCGGACCACTTCCTTGCACGCTTCGATGAACTGCTCGGTCGACACATGCGGCATCAGCAGGCGGGCACAGCTGCGCTGCATGCGGGCGGCGTTCTGGTCCGGGCGGAACAGGTTGATCGAACCGTCCTTGCAACGGTAGGCCTTCAGGCCTTCGAAGCATTGCTGGCCATAGTGAAGGGCAGTCGAGCCTTCGCTGATGTGCAGCACATTGTCTTCGGTCAGGGTGCCTTTGTCCCACTCGCCATTACGCCAGTGCGACAGATAGCGCTTGTCTGTCTTGATGTAATCAAAACCCAGCTTGTCCCAATTGATGCTTTCGTTACCCATGACACCCTCTATCACTTAACAACCGTCGAAACGGTTCAAGGCTTCTGACGTTTTTTGGATGGGGACAACAATACTTCATTCCGGGCCCAATTCGCAGCCCGGAATGCATTCCTTGTAGGAGCCGGCTTGCCGGCGATCGATACGACTCGGTGTGCCAGATATACCGCCATCGCCGGCAAGCCGGCTCCTACAGGTTCGGCGTACGCTTTGTTTTACAGGTGCAGCGCGTGGCCAAGAGCCCGCAACGCCGCTTCCTGGACGGCTTCGCCCAAGGTCGGATGCGCATGGATGGTGCCGGCGATGTCTTCCAGTCGGGCGCCCATTTCCAGGCTTTGGCCAAACGCGGTCGACAATTCCGAAACACCCACGCCAACGGCCTGCCAGCCAACAATCACGTGATTGTCCCGACGAGCGACCACTCGCACGAAGCCACTTTTCGATTCCAGCGTCATCGCCCGGCCATTGGCCGCGAACGGGAAGCTTGAAACGATGCAGTCCAGACCCGCCGCCTTGACCTCGTCCGGGGTCTTGCCGACCACCACCAGTTCCGGGTCGGTGAAGCACACGGCAGCGATAGCCGTCGGGTTGAATTCGCGGGTTTTACCGCTGATCAGTTCGGCCACCATCTCGCCCTGAGCCATGGCCCGGTGCGCAAGCATCGGTTCACCGCTGAGGTCGCCGATGGCGTAGACGTTGCGCATGCTGGTCTGGCAACGGTTGTCGATCTTGATCGCCGAGCCGTTCATGTCCAGATTCAGCGCTTCGAGGTTCCAGCCCTGGGTGTTGGGTTTGCGGCCAACGGCAACCAGCACCTGATCGGTTTCCAGGTTCAGGGTCTCGCCGTTCGGTTCCAGAACCTGCAATGTATTGTTATTAGAATCAAAGCCTTGGACGCTGTGCTTCAAGTAAAGCTTCACGCCGAGTTTTTTCAATTCATCATGAACAGGCTGGGTCAGTTCAGCGTCGTAGGCCGGCAGGATGCGATCCTGTGCCTCGACCACGCTGACGTCGGCGCCGAGCTTGCGATAGGCAATCCCCAGTTCCAGACCGATGTAACCGCCACCCACCACCACCAGCCGTTTCGGTACCGATGTTGGTGCCAAGGCTTCGGTTGAGGAAATGATCGGCCCGCCAATCGGCAGCATCGGCAGGTTGACGCTTTTCGACCCGGTGGCGAGCACCAGGTGTTCGCACTGAATACGCGTGTCGCCGACTTCTACGGTTTTACCATCGATAACTTTCGCAAAACCTTGAATAACCTGAATTTTGTTCTTTTTCAGCAGCGCCGAAACGCCAGTGGTCAGACGATCAACGATGCCGTCCTTCCACTCGACGCTTTTGCTGATATCGAGGGTCGGCGCCGAGACGCTGATGCCCAACGCAGAATGTTTGCTGTGGTGCTGCGTCTGGTGGAACTGCTCGGCAACGTGGATCAACGCTTTCGACGGGATGCAGCCGATGTTCAGGCAAGTACCGCCCAACGATTCGCCTTCCACCAGAATGGTCGAGATGCCCAGCTGACCGGCACGGATCGCCGTCACATAACCGCCAGGGCCGCCGCCGATGATCAGCAGCGTGGTGTTCAAAATCTGCATGCCTTACTCCACAAACAAGGTAGCGGGTTGTTCGAGCAAGCCACGAACGGCCTGGATGAATTGCGCCGCGTCCATGCCATCGACCACGCGGTGATCGAAGGAACTGGAGAGGTTCATCATCTTGCGGATCACGATCTGGCCTTTGACCACCATCGGGCGTTCGACGATTTTGTTGACGCCGACGATCGCCACTTCCGGCAGGTTCAGCACCGGGGTGCTGACGATTCCGCCCAATGCGCCGAGGCTGGTCAGGGTGATGCTCGAGCCGGACAATTCATCGCGGCTTGCCTTGCCGTTACGCGCGGCGTTGGCCAAGCGGGAGATTTCGGCGGCGTTGTCCCACAGGCTGCGGGCTTCGGCGTGACGCACCACGGGCACCATCAAACCGATGTCGGCTTGAGTGGCGATGCCCACATGCACCGCGCCGAGGCGGGTGATGACCTGGGCTTCGTCGTCGTAACGGGCGTTGATCTGTGGGAAGTCGCGCAGGGCGACAACCAACGCACGGACCAAAAATGGCAACAGGGTCAGCTTGCCACGGGTCGCACCGTGTTTTTCGTTCAGGTGCGCACGCAGTTCTTCCACGGCCGTGACGTCGACTTCTTCGACATAACTGAAGTGGGCGGCGCGCTGAGTGGCGTCCTGCATGCGCTGGGCGATCTTGCGGCGCATGCCGATCACCGGGATCTGCTCTTCGTTGTTACGCTGGGCGTAAGCGGCAGTGGCAGTCGTAGCATTCGACTGACCTTGCGCCAGATAGGCGTCCAGGTCTTCGTGCAGCACGCGACCGGCAGGGCCGGTGCCACGCACCATGCGCAATTGAATGCCGAGGTCCAGTGCATGTTTGCGCACGGCCGGGGAGGCCAGCGGACGCTCGTCAGCTTCGCGAGCCACCATCGGGCCCTGGCAGACGGCCGCTCGCGGCGCTGCGGCAGGAGCCGGTTTGGTTGCCACAACAGCTTCGACTTTGGGTGCCGGTGCTTCTTTCGCGGCTGCAACCGCAGGCTGGGCCGACTCTTTAACGTTGCCCGCGCCTTCAACTTCAATGCTGATCAGGATGCTGCCAACCGCCATGACTTCGCCGGGTACGCCGCCCAGCGAAATGACCTTGCCGTGAACTGGCGAAGGGATGTCGACCATCGCCTTGTCGGTCATGACATCGGCCAGCACCTGATCTTCGACGACCATGTCGCCGACTTTGACGTGCCATACCGACAGTTCAACTTCTGCAATGCCTTCACCAATGTCCGGCATTTTAATAACGTGCGTGCCCATTCAGACCTCCATAACCCGATGCAAAGCCGCGCCCACTCGGGACGGACCAGGGAAATACGCCCACTCTTGCGCGTGCGGGTAGGGGGTGTCCCAACCGGTGACGCGTTCGATCGGCGCTTCCAGGTAGTGGAAGCAATGCTCTTGCACCAGGGCAGCCAGTTCGGCACCGAAACCGCAGGTGCGGGTCGCTTCGTGAACGATCACGCAGCGGCCGGTTTTCTTCACGGACTTGGTGATGGTTTCCAGGTCCAGCGGCCACAGGCTGCGCAGGTCGATGACTTCAGCGTCGATACCGGTTTCTTCAGCGGCAACCTGCGACACATAAACGGTGGTGCCGTAAGTCAGGATGGTCACGTCCTTGCCCGGACGGGTGATGGCGGCGACGTCCAGTGGCACGGTGTAGTAACCGTCCGGGACTTGCGCGGCCGGGTGTTTCGACCATGGCGTGACCGGACGTTCGTGGTGACCATCGAACGGGCCGTTGTACAGGCGTTTTGGCTCCAGGAAGATCACCGGGTCATCGTTTTCGATGGAGGCGATCAGCAAGCCCTTGGCGTCGTACGGGTTGGACGGCATCACCGTGCGCAAGCCGCAGACCTGAGTAAACATCGCCTCGATACTCTGGCTGTGCGTCTGGCCGCCGTAGATGCCGCCGCCGCAAGGCATGCGCAGGGTCATCGGGGCGGTGAACTCGCCGGCCGAGCGATAACGCAGGCGGGCGGCTTCGGAAATGATCTGGTCCGACGCCGGGTACACGTAGTCGGCGAACTGGATCTCGGCCACCGGACGCAAACCGTAGGCGCCCATGCCCACGGCAACGCCGACGATGCCGCTTTCGGAGATCGGCGCATCGAACACGCGGGAGGTGCCGTACTTGTTCTGCAAGCCTTCGGTGCAACGGAACACGCCGCCGAAGTAGCCAACGTCCTGACCAAACACCACGACGTTGTCGTCACGTTCAAGCATCACATCCATGGCCGAGCGCAGGGCCTGGATCATGGTCATGGTGGTCGTGGTCATGGCGGTTTCCGGTTGAATATTGTTGTTGTGATCGTTCATGTCAGATCCCCAACTCTTGACGCTGGCGCTTCAAGTGCTCCGGCATCTCTTTATAAACGTCTTCGAACATGGTCGCGGCGCTCGGAATCTGGCCGCCGGCGAGGGTGCCGTACTGCTCGGCTTCTTTCTGCGCGGCGATCACTTCGGCTTCCAGTTCGGCGCTGACGGCGACGTGTTCCTCTTCGGACCAGTGACCGATTTTCACCAGGTGCTGCTTCAGGCGCGCAATCGGGTCGCCCAATGGGAAGTGGCTCCAGTCGTCGGCAGGACGGTATTTGGACGGATCATCGGAGGTCGAGTGCGGGCCGGCGCGGTAGGTGACCCATTCGATCATGGTCGGGCCAAGGTTGCGGCGGGCGCGCTCGGCAGCCCAGGCGGAAGCGGCGTAGACCGCGTAGAAATCGTTACCGTCGACGCGCAGGGAGGCAATGCCGCAACCGACGCCACGACCGGCGAACGTAGTTGCTTCACCACCGGCAATTGCCTGGAAGGTGGAGATGGCCCATTGGTTGTTGACCACGTTGAGGATCACCGGCGCGCGGTACACGTGGGCGAAGGTCAGGGCGGTGTGGAAGTCCGACTCGGCAGTGGCGCCGTCGCCGATCCAGGCCGAGGCGATTTTGGTGTCGCCCTTGATCGCCGAGGCCATGCCCCAGCCGACAGCCTGGACGAATTGGGTGGCGAGGTTGCCGGAAATGGTGAAGAAACCGGCTTCCTTGACCGAGTACATGATCGGCAACTGACGGCCCTTGAGCGGATCGCGCTCGTTGGACAGCAACTGGCAGATCAGGTCCACCAGCGGCACTTCACGTGCCATCAGGATGCTTTGCTGGCGGTAGGTCGGGAAGCACATGTCGTCGATGTTCAAGGCCAGGGCCTGGGCGCTGCCGATGGCTTCTTCGCCAAGGCTTTGCATGTAGAACGACATTTTTTTCTGACGCTGGGCGACCACCATGCGGTTGTCGTAGATCCGCGTCTTGAGCATGGCGCGCATGCCTTTACGCAGGATCTCTACCGGTACGCCTTCGGCCCACGGGCCCAAGGCATTGCCCTGATCGTCGAGCACGCGAATCAGGCCGCGGGCCAGATCGGCCGTGTCGGCGGGTTCAACGTCGATTGGGGGTTTGCGCACCGTGCCGGCATCGGTCAGATGCAGGTAGGAGAAGTCGGTTTTACAGCCGGGACGGCCCGAGGGTTCAGGGACGTGCAGGCGCAGCGGTTCATACGCTTGGTTCATGGCTTCTACGCTCGATCTTGTGAATTTCTTGTAGTGAGCTGACCGTCATTCCACGTGTTATGGAAATCTTGTCCTACAAACATCATAGGCCCGGCGCAGGAGAATATTTATCTGTGTTTCGTTGCGTTGGTGGTCATTTGAGGTTAAAAAATCTGCATAAACAAAAATAACAGGTGGTTTTTTCTCATGCGCAAATTGGACCGTACCGATATCGGCATTCTCAACAGCCTTCAAGAGAACGCGCGCATCACCAACGCCGACCTCGCACGCTCGGTGAATCTGTCGCCGACGCCGTGCTTCAACCGGGTCAAGGCGATGGAAGAATTGGGACTGATTCGCGAACAAGTGACGCTGCTGGATGCCGACCTGTTGGGGCTGCATGTGAATGTGTTCATTCATGTCAGCCTGGAGAAACAGGTGGAGGAGGCGTTGCAGCATTTCGAGGAAGCGATCTCGGATCGTCCGGAAGTGATGGAGTGCTATTTGATGGCGGGTGATCCGGATTATCTGATCCGGGTGCTGGTGCCGACCATTCAGTCGCTGGAGCGTTTCATGATGGACTTCCTCACCAAAGTGCCCGGTGTGGCGAACATCCGCTCAAGCTTTGCGCTGAAGCAAGTGCGCTATAAAACCGCGCTGCCGCTGCCGGCGAATGGATTGACCCTGACCAATTGACCGCCCCCCCAAACACCACAAAACCTGTAGGAGCCGGCTTGCTGGCGATGGCGACTCCGAAGCCGCCATCGCCAGCAAGCTGGCTCCTACAGGTTTTGTGGTGGGGGCGGTTTGGTGTGACACCGCGCAATTGTAGGAGCCTGGCTTGCCAGCGATGGCGGCTTTGGAATCGCCATCGCCAGCAAGCCGGCTCCTACAGGTTTTGTGGTGGGGGCGGGTTGGTGTGACACCGCGTATTTGTAGGAGCCTGGCTTGCCAGCGATGGCGGCTTCGGGATCGCCATCGCCAGCAAGCTGGCTCCTACAAAGGGGTCAGAGTTTGTTCAGGGGGATTTTCAGGTAGGTGACGCCGTTTTCCTCGGGCGGCGGCAAATTCCCGGCTCGTACGTTGACCTGAATCGCCGGCAACAACAGCGTCGGCATGCCCAGCCCCGCATCGCGCCGGATGCGCATGGCGACGAATGCCGCTTCGTCGATGCCGTCATGGATGTGGATGTTGCTCTTGCGCTGCTCGCCCACCGTGGTCTGGCACTGGGGTTTGCGATTTTCAGGCGGATAGTCGTGGCAAACGTAAAGCCGCACGCTGGCCGGAAACGCCAGCAGCTTCTGGATCGAGGCGAACAATTGATTGGCATTCCCGCCGGGAAAGTCGCAGCGCGCAGTGCCGACATCCGGCATGAACAACGTATCGCCCACCAGAATGACGCTGCTGTCGATCAAATAGGCCATGTCCGCCGGCGTGTGACCGGGTACGTGCAGCGCCGTGGCCCTGAGGTTGCCGATCATGAACGATTCGTCTGGGGCGAACAGGTGATCGAACTGCGAACCGTCCACGGCAAATTCCGGTTCAAGGTTGAACAGGCCTTTGAACACGCCCTGCACCTTGCTGATCGATTGACCAATCGCAATCCTGCCGCCCAGCTCGCGACGCAGATAAGGCGCGGCAGACATGTGATCGGCGTGGGCGTGGGTTTCCAGCAGCCATTGCACCTGCAACTGATGTTCACCCACGAAGGCGATGATTTTATCGGCCTGGGTGGTGGCGGTGCGCCCGGCGGCCGGGTCGTAGTCGAGCACCGGGTCGACGATTGCACACTGGCTGCCGTCGGCCTCGTAAACGACGTAACTGTAGGTCGATGAGGCGGGGTCGAGGAAGGCTTCAATCAAGGCGGGCATGGTGGCCGTTTCTTTTGGGACAGGTGTTCAGGGTAGTTTCATTTTCCCTGCGCTGACCAGCCCCGATCAATTCAATGCAGGAAAAAAGCTGCGCGGGCTCTATCCTGTCAGTCATCGATACCGGGCGTTCCCGGCTCTTCTCATGGATCACGAGCGTTTTATGTTGCTGGCAAGTTTATTTGGTGTGGCCATGGGCCTGGTCCTCGGATTGACCGGCGCCGGTGGCGGCATTCTTGCGGTTCCGGCCCTGGTGCTGGGGTTGGGTTTGACCATGACACAAGCGGCCCCCGTTGCATTGTTTGCGGTGGGCAGTGCGGCGGCGGTCGGCGCCGTCGATGGGTTGCGCCATGGCCTGGTGCGTTATCGCGCGGCGTTGTTGATCGCCTTGCTGGGGGCGATTTTTTCCCCAGTCGGCATCTACTTTGCCCATCAACTGCCGGAAAAAATCCTGATGATTCTGTTCAGCCTGCTGATGGTCATGGTGGCCTGGCGGATGCTGCGCCGCGAGCGCCATGAAGAAGGGCCGAGCGATCACGGCCACGCCAACTGGGGCCAGAAAAACTGCATGCTCGATCAACAGACCGGGCGCTTTTCCTGGACCGCCAAATGCACCGCAACCCTGGCCGCACTCGGCGCGGTGACCGGTGTGGTCTCGGGGTTGCTCGGGGTCGGTGGCGGGTTTCTGATTGTCCCGGCGTTCAAGCAACTGACCGATGTGCAGATGCGCGGGATCGTCGCGACGTCCTTGATGGTCATCAGCCTGATTTCTGCCATCGGCGTGATCGGTGCATTTCATGCCGGGGTGCGGATCGATGGTCTGGGCGTGGCGTTCATCGTCGCGAGCGTCATCGGCATGATCGTCGGCCGACAGCTGTGCGCCCGAGTCCCGGCCCGGGCCTTGCAGATCGGCTTCGCCAGCCTCTGCGTGGTGGTCGCGGCCTACATGCTGTTCAAGGCCGGCATCTAGGCGTCTTACACCTTAAGTTCCGGGCCCTCGTCGTGGCCCGGTCTTACACCCAACTTGCTGCACGCCACCGGCCACGCCAAAGCACTTCAAAACCACCCCCAAGGCAGCGTATGACGCCGCCGGTCCGCTTTCGATAATCGCCTCCGACATCCAGTCCCCCGCTGCGGAGCGCGTCATGCACAACAATAAGAATTTCAAGCACCGTTACTTGCCAGCCTTCATCGCCAGCCTGTCGGCCCTGGGTTTGAGCTCAATGGCCGAAGCCGAAATCATGCTGTACGACAAGGACCAGACCACGTTTTCCACCGATGGCTACATCAACGCCTTCTATGTGAACAGCGACGTCGACCGTGCCGGCGAGCAGTTCGACCGTCGACAGGCGCGGGTGAAAATGGGCTTTTTGCCCAACTACCTGGGCTTCAACATGGGCAAGCAAGTCGATGACCTCAAGCTCGGCGCCCGGGCGTCGTTCTGGGTGACCATCAACGACAGCGAAACCAACGGCACCGACACCGCCATCGACGTGCGGCAGTTCTACGGCACGGTGGCCAACCCGGAATGGGGCGAAGTGCTGATCGGCAAGGACTTCGGTTTGTTTGCCCGTTCCAACATTCTGCTCGATGAGTTGCTGGCCGGTTACGGCCAGGTCAGCGACACGCTCGGGTTGGTGGATGGCGGCGGGGTGTCGTTCGGCAACATCGGCAGCGGTTATCCGTACCCGTTCCCGACATCGCAGATCACTTACCGCACCCCGGTGATGGACGGCTTGCGAGTCGCGGTCGGGATCATGGACCCGGTGGACACCAACGACAGCAGCGCGACCGGCAAGGCCTATCAGGAAAACCCGCGCACCGAGAGCGAGATCACCTATCAGTTCGACCTTGCCGGGGCGAAGATTTACAGCTGGGTGAACGGCAGCTACCAGACTTCGGACAACACCGATTCCACGGTGCAGTCCGTGACCTCCAAAGGTTTGGGCTATGGCGTGCAGGCGAAAATGGGCGGCTTGTCATTGACCGGTTCCGGATTCCAAGCGAAGGGCATCAACCCGTTCTTCACCAACAACGCCGGCGAACCGACACTGCGGAATGTCGACAGCGACGGCTACCTGTTGCAGGGCTCGTACAAGCTGGGCAAAAACCGCCTGGCCTTGTCCTACGGCAAGACCAAGGACGACGGCAACGGCGTGGTGGGCAGCGGCGCGGACTATGAAACTCGCGGCATTGCGCTGTTCCATGACGTCAACGACAACCTGAAACTGGTGGCCGAGTACAACCAGTTCGAAATCAATGGCCACCAAACCAGCGCGCAAAACGAAGACACCGACACCTTCGCGGTGGGGGCGGTGTTGACCTGGTAACCCCCAATCCCTTGTAGGAGCCGGCTTGCCGGCGATGACGGACTGTCAGCCACCATCATTGTTGCCTGACCCACCGCCATCGCCAGCAAGCTGGCTCCTACAGGTTTTGTGTCATGGCAGAAAACGGCGCGCCGGGCGCGTATTTGTAGGAGCCGGCTTGCCGGCGATGAGGGACTGTCAGCCACCATCATTGTTGCCTGACCCACCGCCATCGCCAGCAAGCTGGCTCCTACAGGTTTTGTGTCATGGCGGAAAGCGGCGCGCCGGGCACGGACATGTAGGAGCCGGCTTGCCGGCGATGACGGACTGTCAGTCACCATCATTGTTGCCTGACCCACCGCCATCGCCAGCAAGCTGGCTCCTACAGGTTTTGTTTCATGCAGAAAATGGCGCGCCGGGCACGGATTTGTAGGAGCCGGCTTGCCGGCGATGACGGACTGTCAGTCACCATCATTGTTGCCTGACCGACCGTTATCGCCAGCAAGCCGGCTCCTACAGGTTTTGTGGTGTTTGCTGGAACTCTCATCCCATCGAAGCGCCTGACCGCTACCCAAGTAGCATACGTAGCCGACCGCTGCCTTCGTACACTCCAACCTCACACATGCGCACCTGCGGGAGGCGACGATGCAGCAGGTTCAGAGCGACGGGGTCGTCAGTGCGATGTCCCAGGCGACCGATGCCCAGCAGGTGGCCCAGGAGTTGGCGCGGCAGTTGCTGCATCCGCATTTGGGCTTTGTGCTGTTTTTCTGCTCCGCCGAGTACGACTTGCAGGCGCTGGGCCAGGCCTTGCAGCAGAGCTTCGGCGGTATCCGTCTGGTCGGCTGCACCAGCGCCGGTGAAATCACCCCGCTGGGTTACGGGCGCAACTGCGTGACGGCGGTGGGTTTCGACCATCGGCATTTTTCCATCGATGCCGAATTGATCGACGAGATGGAGCGCTTCAGCCTGATCGACGCCCAGCAAATGGTCGAGCGTCTGGTCAGTGGTTGTCGCAGCAACACCCTGGCGCCGATCAAGGGCAACAGCTTCGCCCTGACCTTGCTCGATGGTTTGTCCAGCCGTGAAGAAATGGTGCTCGCGGCGTTGAGCGCTGCGTTGGGCGACATTCCGCATTTCGGTGGCTCGGCCGGCGACGACAATTACCTGACCCACACCCACGTTTACTTCGGCGGCGAGTTCCACAGCGGCGCGGCGGTGGTGGTGCTGGTCAACACCTGGCTCGACTTCGAAGTCTTCACCACCCACCACATCCTGCCGAGGGCGGAAAAACTGGTGGTCACTGGCGCCGACAGCGCCTCGCGCCGGGTCTTCGAACTGAATGCCGAACCGGCCGCCGAGGAGTACGCCCGGCACATCGGCGTGCCCGTGGCTGAACTCGATCATCGGATCTTCGCCGCCCACCCGCTGGCGGTGCGGATCAACGATCAGTATTACGTGCGGGCCATCCAGCAGGTGCACCCGGACTTGAGCCTGAGTTTCTACTGCGCCGTGGAAAACGGCATCGTCCTCACCGTCATGACTCCAGGGCCGATGCTGCCCAATCTGCAAACCCTGTTCGACGGTTTGCAGGAACGCCTCGGTGACCTGTTGTTGACCATCGGCTGCGACTGTTTTCTCAGGCGCCTGGAACTGGAAGACGGCGGCAATCTGGAGCAGATCGGCAGGTTTTTGCGCGACCAGCGGGTGATGGGTTTCAACACCTACGGAGAACAGTTCAATGGCATGCACATCAACCAGACCTTCACCGGGGTTGCCATTGCCCGAGGCCGCTCCCCTGGACATCGCTGAGCTTGCGGCTCAAGTCGCCAGCCTGCGGCACGAAAATCACAAATTGCAGCGCATCAATGCTGCGCTGATCGAACGGATCGAGTCCGGCATCACCCGCGGCAACGACCCGTACGCGGCGTTCCAGCATTCGGTGGTGCTGGCCGAACAGGTGCGTGAGCGCACCGATGCCTTGAACCAGGCCATGGCTGAACTGAAGTCAGGCAATCACTTGCTCAGCGAAGCGCGTCTGCGCGCGGAAACCGCGCATCAACACCTGATCGACGCCATCGAGAGCATTTCCGACGCCTTTGTATTATTCGACGCGGAGCAGCGGATCGTGCTGTTCAACAGCCGCTTCAAGGCGTTCTGGGGTAACAGCCGGGTGCGAATCAACGCCGGCATGCGCCTGGCCGAGGTCAAGCGGTTGATGCTGTCCACCGGTCTGTTCACCGAAGAACCGCGCGGGCAGGCCGACGAGAACCTGCTGTTCCGCTTGCAGGACGGTCGCTGGCTGCAAGTCAGCGAACGGCCGACCCAGGAAGGCGGGCGGGTGATCCTGTTCACCGACATCACCGACGTCAAACTCAGTGAAACCGTGCGCCGCGAGCAGGCCGTGGCGCAGAAATCGCACTTGTTGCAACGGGCTGTAGACAACCTGTCCCAAGGCGTAGCGATGGTCAACGCCGAGGGCATTCTGGAGTTGTGGAACCGGCGCTTCCTTGAACTCAGCGGCCTGGCGCCGGTGGCGGCGCATCGACCGTTCGCCGAAGTGATCGCCGACAGCGAGTTGAACTTGCTGACCCCGGCCAGCCGCGACGGCAACGGGCGCCCGGTGCAGGAATGCGAGCAGCGTCTGTACGATGGCCGGGTCCTGGAAATCCGCACACATCCGTTGCCCACCGGCGGCTTCGTCAACACTTTCACCGACATCACCGAGCGCTACCAGCACGCCGAAGCGCTGAGCGAAAGCGAGCGCTGGATTCGCCTGATCACCGACCACGTACCGGCGCTGATCGCCTACCTCAATGCCGATCTGGTCTACGAGTTCACCAACAAGGTCTACGAAGAATGGTACTGCTGGCCACGCGGCGTGATGCTCGGGCAGAGCCTGCGCGAAGTGCACAGCGAGCAGCATTACCAGCGCCTGGAAGCCTATGTGGCGCGGGCGTTGGCCGGTGAGAGCGTGACGTTCGAGTTCGCCGAAACCAACATCAATAATCAGGAGCGCTACATGCTGCGCTCCTACGTGCCCAATCGGCTGGTAACCGGCGAAGTGGTGGGGATTTTCGTGTTGATCCGCGACATCACCGAGCGCCGTCGCACCGCCGAGGCGTTGCACCAGGCCTATCAGAACCTTGAACTGCGGGTGCGCGAACGTACGGCGGAACTGACGACCCTCAATGACCAATTGCTGCGCGAGATCGACGAACGTCGGCGGGTTGAATCACGCCTGCGCGAGGCCAAGCTCGAAGCTGAGCAGGCCAACCTGTCGAAGACCAAGTTTCTTGCCGCCGTCAGTCATGACTTGCTGCAACCGCTGAACGCCGCGCGCCTGTTTACCAGCGCCTTGCTCGAACGCCGGGAGCCGCTGGCCAACGAGATTCTGGTGCGCAACGTCAGCAATTCCCTGGAAGACGTGGAGAATCTGCTCGGTACGCTGGTCGACATTTCCAAACTAGATGCCGGGGTGATCAAGGCCGACATCGCGCCGTTCGCCTTGAGCGAGTTGCTGGAAAACCTCGCCGCCGAGTACACCCAGGTCGCGCGTAGCGAAGGGCTTGAGCTGCATTTTATCGGGTGTTCGGCGCTGGTGCGCAGCGACATTCAGTTGCTTGCGCGGATCTTGCGCAACCTGTTGAGCAACGCGATTCGCTACACCTACAGCGGCCGCGTGGTGCTCGGTTGCCGGCGGCATCATCAGCGGCTGTCGATCGAGGTCTGGGACAGCGGCATGGGCATCGCCGAAAACCGTCTGGAAGAGATTTTCCAGGAGTTCAAACGCGGTGATGTGCAACGTCCGGATCAGGATCGCGGGTTGGGGCTGGGGCTGGCAATTGTCGAGAAAATTGCCGGGATTCTCGGGCACCGCATTCACGTGCGTTCGTGGCCGGGCAAGGGCTCGGTGTTTTCCGTCGAGGTGCCGTTGAGCGCGACGGCACCCAAGGCATTGCCGAGCCTGTTGATGAGCGAGCCGATGCTCGAACGCCTGCGCGGTGCGCGGGTCTGGGTGCTGGACAACGATGCGGCGATTTGCGCCGGCATGCGCACCTTGCTCGAAGGCTGGGGTTGTCTGGTGGTGACGGCGTTGTCGGAGCAGGATTTGGCGCGGCAAGTGGACAATTATCACGCCGAGGCGGATTTGCTGATTGCCGATTACCACCTGGATGACGATCAGAACGGCGTGGATGCCGTGGCGCGGATCAACGCCCGACGCGGCTCAGCCATTCCGGCGATGATGATCACCGCCAATTACAGCAATGAACTCAAATTGCAGATTCGAGAGTTGGGGCACACCTTGATGCATAAGCCGGTGCGGCCGATGAAGCTGAAGACGGCGATGAGTCATTTGCTCGGTAGGCCTTGAGATTTTTGTTGATGTCGAGGGCCTCATCGCCAGCAAGCCGGCTCCTACAGGGGGTTGCGTTGTTCCTGTAGGAGTCAGCTTGCTGGCGATTTGTTTGGCCGGCCCTGAAATTTGTGCGGGGGCTGATCGCCTCATCGCCGGCAAGCCGGCTCCTACAGGGGATTGCGTTGTTCTTGTAGGAGTCAGCTTGCTGGCGATTTGCTTGGCCGGCCCTGAAATTTGTGCGGGTGCTGATGGCCTCATCGCCGGCAAGCCGACTCCTACAGGGGATTGCGTTGTTCCTGTAGGAGCCAGCTTGCTGGCGATGGGCGCGGCGCGGTCTCAACGTCGTAGATAAGAGCCGAAATCAATATCCCCGGCGCTCAGGATCGCTTGCACCCGATTGTGCACATTGAGTTTGCGCAAAATCGCCGAGACGTGGGCCTTGACCGTGGTTTCAGCGATTTCCAGGGTGTAGGCGATCTGTTTGTTCGACTCGCCTTTGGTCATGCGCTCCAGCACCAGCAACTGTTTGCGGGTCAGGGCCTGAAGCAGTTCCGGCGGAAAGCTCGGGGTGTCGTTCATCCGGCGGTGGGTGCCGCTTTTCTGCGTGCGGATGATGTCCGGCGGCAGGTAGACGTTGCCATTGAGAATCTGTTGGATCGCGTCGGTCATCTGCACCCGTGGCGAGGACTTGGTGATGAAGCCCACCGCGCCATAGGTGATGGCTTGCAGTACGATCTGCTTGTCCTGTTCCGCCGAGACGATCACCACTGGAATGGTCGGTGCCTCGTTGCGCAGGTTGATCAGGCCATTGAGGCCGTGCATGCCGGGCATGTTCAGGTCGAGCAGGATCAGGTCCAGGTCGTCGTGGTCCTGAGTCAGCGCCAGGGCGCTGTCGAGGTCGGCGGTTTCCATGACCTCGCTGCCCGGGAATCCATCGCTGATGACGTTATGAATGGCTTCGCGAAACAGCGGGTGATCGTCGGCAATCAGAATTTTGTACATAGCCTTTCACCTCATTATTTTGATTATGGTGTGGCAACAACACGCACGCGTAAAGGTCAGGGAAAAGGCTCGGGCAGGGCGGGTGTCACGGGCAGGTTCGCCGCTTGCCAGGCATCCAGGCCATCGCGATACCAATACAGAGTCTTATAGCCCATGGCGGCCGCGCGTTTGACCGCATTCCAGCTCAACCAGCAATCGGACCGGCAGTAAAAGACCAGCGGTTGCCGGGGATCGCCGGCGGTGAATTTTTGCAGATTGCGTGTGAAGTAATCCTGCCAGTCGGGTGTCAGGTCGCCGTCGCCGGTGTTGGCCAGCCAGTGGCTACCGGGCAGGTTTTCGTGGGGCTGGTCTTCGATGAAACGCCCTTGCAGCCATTGGCGGCGGTAGACATCGATCAACACCGGGCGAGGCCTCTGGGTGAGCAGGGTTTGCAGGGCGGCGGTGTCGATGATGGTGGCCCCCTCGGCCTGATTCGGCGTGGGGCTGCGGTACAGGCCGATGCGGTAGCCGTCAGCGGAGAACAGCGGTGTTTCGGCGTGTGCGACGCCCAGCAACAGGCTCAGCGATAACACAGCGAGGGAAGGGCGTAGCAGAACACGTCGGGCACGCGGCATGGGTTCAGTCCTTATAGTTATGAGCCCATTACATGCCAGTCGCGGTGCGTTGGGAATGCGACGATAGACAGGAAAACCAGTACTAAAGTAGTAATTTTGGTGTGATGGACTGTAGGAGCCGGCTTGCCTGATGCACCGCGTTGCATTGATCGCCGGCAAGCCGGCTCCTACAGTTTGAGGTTGTCCGCGCGATAACGGCAGATCACATCCCTTGTAGGAGCCGGCTTGCCGGCGATGGCGGTGTGTCTGACGCACCGTGTTGTCTGGATCGCCAGCAAGCCGGCTCCTACAGTCCAATGTCGTTCACAAAATAACGGTGTATCCACGATCCTGTAGGAGCCGGCTTGCTGGCGATGGCGGCGTGTCTGGCACACTGGAATCAGCTGGATTTGCGCAGGGTGGCGTGTTGGGGGTTGAAGGTGAGTACCGCCAGTAGCGAAAACAGCAGTGTCAGGCCGATGCATACCGCCAATGCCAACGGGTTGAAGCGCTCGTACAAGGCAAACCGTACCAGTTCCACTGCATGCGTAAACGGATTCACGGCGCACAACCAATACAACCACTCGCTCGACTCGCGCATCTTCCACAGCGGGTACAGCGCTGACGACAGGAAAAACAGCGGGAAGATCACGAAATTCATCACCCCGGCGAAGTTCTCCAGTTGGCGGATCGCGTTTGACAGCAACAACCCCAACGCACTGAGCATCAACGCCACCAGCAGCAACGCCGGCAAGGCGATCAACAGGCCCATGGCCGGCGGCTGCACGCCGTACACCCAGGCAATCGCCAGAAAGGCATACACCTGCAACAGCGAAATCAGCGACGTGGCCAACAGTTTGCTGCACAGCAGAAACGTGCGGGGCAAGGGACTGGTAAGCAGTACGCGCATGCTGCCCATCTCCCGGTCGTAGACCATCGACAGCGAACCTTGCATGCCGTTGAACAACAGGATCATGCAGGCCAGCCCCGGAATGATGTAGACCTCATACGGAATGTAGGTGTCGTAGGGCTCGATGATCGCGATGCCGAGTGCCGCGCGAAAACCGGCGGCGAACACCAGCAGCCACAGCAGCGGGCGCACCAGTGCACTGAGAAACCGCGTGCGCTGCAACACAAAACGCAGCCATTCACGCAGCACGATACCGCTGAAACATTGCCAATACGCGTTCATCGCACGGCTCCCGAGGTGGTCAAGCGAGCGAAGGCCGAACCGAGGTCGCCGCCGTGTTCCAGGCTCAACGCATCGGCCTGGCCGCTGGCGACCAAACGGCCTTGATGGAGAATCAGCAAGTCATCGCTAGGCTGCACTTCATCCAGCAAGTGCGTGGTCCAGAGCACGCTGAGGCGGTGCTCGCGGCACAAGCTGCGGATGTGTTGATTGAGCGCCAGGCGACTGGCCGGATCGAGGCCGACACTGGCCTCGTCGAGCAGCAACAGGCGTGGCTCATGCAGCAGCGCGCGAGCGATTTCCACCCGGCGACGATGACCGCCATTCAGCTCGCGTACCCGCTCGCGACGGCGTTCGGTCAACGACTGACGGGCCAGTTCGGCATCGACCCGAATTGCGGTTTCACGCCGCGACATTCCGTGCAGCGCGGCGTGATAACGCAGGTTCTGCTCGACGCTGAGGTCCAGGTCCAGCGTACTTTGCTGAAACACCACACCCAACTGCTTGAGCGCCGGGCGCGGCGCATTCCGCAACGAACAAGCGCCGACACGGATATCACCGCGTTGCACATCGTACAGCCGGGTCAGCAAGGCAATCAGCGTCGATTTGCCGGCGCTGTTCGGCCCCAGCAGCGCCGCAAAACGACCGGGCGCCAGGCTGAAACTCACTTGGCGCAACGCCTCCCGCGCGCCGTAGGCGAAACTCAGGTCGCTGACTTCCAGTGCGTTCATGGCGTCACCACCACGCCCCACGGATAGCGCCCGACCTTCACCGATTTGCTCACTTTGAGGCTGTCGATATCAATCACCGACACATCGCCGCTGACGCCATTGGTGGCCAGCAATTGTTTCTGATCCGGGGTGAACGCCATCTGCCACACGCGACGGCCGACCAGCAGGTAATCGAGGATTTCGAAGGTTTTGGCATCGATCACCGCGACGTGGTTGGCCGGGCCCAGCGCGACGAAACCGTACTTGCCATCGGCGCTGAGTTTGATGCCCACCGGTTGCACCTTGTCCGGGTGCACGCCCTTGATCTGGAAGGTCAGGGTCTTGAGGACCTGCCGGGTGGCGGTGTCAAGAATGGTCACGGTGCCGCCGATTTCCGCCGAGGCCCACAACTGTTTGCCATCGGGCGCGAACTCGACGAAACGCGGGCGCTGATCCACCAGCGTGCTGTCGGCCAGGGTCTGGGTGCCGGTGTCGATCCAGTGCAGCATGTTAGTGGTTTCGCTGGTGTTCACCGCCCATTTGCCGTCCGGGCTGACGGCCATGCCTTCGGGCTCGACGCCGACGTTGATCTGGCTCAGCACCTTGGAGGTTTCGGTGTCGATCACCGTCACCAGCGCGTCGTCCTCGTTGGAAACGTAAAGCCAGCGATTGTTCGGGTGCAGGGCGAATTGCTCGGGGTCCTTGCCTGAAGGCAGTTCCTTGATGATCTTGCGCGTGGCCACGTCCATCACCTGCACCCGGTCCGAATCGCTGGCGCAGATGTACAGCAGCTTGTTGTCGTGGGACAGCAACAGACCACGCGGACGCTGGCCGACGGGCAGGGTGTCGGTGACTTGCAGGGTCTGCATGTCGATCAGGCTGATGCTGTTGTCTTTTTCGTTGGAGACCCAGGCGGTGCTGGCCGCGGCGTGCCCGGCAGCGAGCAACAGGGCGCATGAAAGCAGGGTGCGGCGCATGGCGGATTCCTTATTGTTGTTGTGGAAGATCAGGGAAAGCGGCAGCTGACCTCGGGCTTGTCGTAACCGAGGCTGTCCATTTCGTTGAAGGGGTGCAGAAAGCCGTCCTGTGGTGAGGTGCTGACGAGCGCCCGCGGCTGCACGATGGGGATCGGCTGGCGCAACTGGCCGTTCCACGGGCGATAACTGAGCTTGCGACCCTTGAAGCCATCGAGCGGCAATTGGTCGCTGATTTCCAGGTTGCGGATCGCCATCGGATCGGTCTGACGCAGTTTGCTCACCGCGCTGGCGATGCTGCGCACGGCCATCCACGCGGCAAAGTCGCGGTCGTTCATCCAGCGCCCGGCCATGGCTTCGAAGCGTTTCTGCAATTGGGCGGCGCCGTAGGTTTCCACGGTCTTGTGCCAGCCCACCGGGGTCAGGCCTTGAGTGCCGGCCACCGGACGCGGATACCAGGTCTGGTAGGGCACGTATTCGCCGAAGTCACCGCGTTCATCGGCCACCAGTACCACGTCGTACTCGGCGGTCTGGGTGAACAGCGGCATGTCGGCCTGGGCGCTGCGGCGTTGATCGTTATCGAAACTCCAGGTTTTTTCCGCCACCAGTTGCACGCCGAAGCGTTTCGCCGCGCGGCGCAGGGCGGCGGCATAGGCTTGATCGTCGGCGGTCGGGCCGACAATCAGCAGTGCCCGCTGCCATTTGCGCACCACCAGAAACTGCGCCAAGGCATCAGCGAGCATCGCCCGGCTCGGCAGCGTGTGCAGCACGTTTGGCAGGCAATCGGTGGTGCGCAGGCTGTCATCCGGGCTGCCGGCGTTGATCAGCAAACTGTCGGGCAGGGCGGCGCTGAGTTGCCGCAGGCTGGCCACCGGCGCGTTCACCACAAACAGGCGCAGACCTTGTGCGTGTTGCGCCTTGGCCGCATCGAGCAAGGCCTGCGGGTTGTCGACGTTGGCGTTGGCCAGGCTGTAACTGTGATTGAGAAAGCGCCCGGTGCTGTTGCTGTCGGTGATCGCCAGTTCGGCGCCACGCAGTCCGGCATCGACGGGCTCGGGAATGATGTTCGACAGCAAGGGCCCCGGGTCGGGGTGATAACCCAGGTAGCCGATCTGCACTTGCAGCGGTGCATCGGCCGCCTGACTTTGTGTCGCCAGCCCGGCGGCGCAGGCAATCGCCAGCAGGTAGATCAGGGCGTAGGGGGCAAGCTGGCGCATAGGGCACTCCATCACGGGTAGCGCCAGCATAGGAAGCCTGAGGACGGGATGAAATATGCAGAAAGTACCAGTGAGGCAGTACCAAGGTAGTAACTCGCCGAGGGCGGCGCGGTTTTAGCATGGGCAACAACGGCCATCACTCTGAAGGAGATCGACCATGCGTATTCTCAAGGCGCTGCTCCTGCCGTTGCTGCTGATCCTGAGTCTGATCGGCGTCGACAAACTCCACGGCCCGCGCCCCGCGTCGCTGCTGGTGATGCCTGCGACACCGGGGCGCTAGGCGTGTCGGCCCTGTGGCGGATCAACCTCTGGGTCTGCGGATTTTTCGCGCTGGTCACGTTGGCGTGCATGGGCTTGCTGGTGCACCAGGCGCTGGCGGATGTGGAGCGAGAGCTGCAATCCGCCGAGGCGGTGGTCGAGTACTTGAGCGAAACCGCCGCGCGCGATCCCGCCAGCCTGCAACCACGGTTGACGCAAAGTCTGCGTCACGTGCGGGTGCGCTGGCTCGAACCGGGCGAATCGGCACAACCGCCAATGCAGGACGGGCTTGACGCCTGGCTCGGGCGATTGCTGTTTGCCGAGGCCAGGCACAGTGCGCGGGAGCTGGATCTGCAGGATGGCCGGCGTGTGCTGATTGCGGTCGACCCACGGGATGAAATCGATGAAGTCTGGGATTCCCTCCAGCAATTACTGAGCCTGTGTGGCCTGGCGTTGTTGTTGAGTCTGTTGACCATTCGCTGGGCCGTGCGCCGGGGAATGGGCCTGCTCGATGAGTTGTTGCGTGCATTGCGGCAGGTTTCCGGAGGCCAGCTCAAGGTGCGACTGCGCGCGCAAGGGCTGCCGGAAGCGCAGCAACTGGCGGTGCACTTCAATCGCATGACCGAAGCACTGGAACAGGCGCGCGCCGACAACACGCAACTGACCCAGACCTTGCTGGCGGTGCAGGAACAGGAACGCACTCATCTGGCGCAGACCCTGCACGACGATCTCAGTCAATACCTGGCGGGGATTCGCGCTCAGGCCTGTTTGTTGCGCCTGGTCGCCGATCAACCGGACACCGTGGAGCGCACGGTGCGTGAGCTGGAACACAACTGCGAGCACCTGCAACAAGGTTTCAGAGCGCTGGTGCACGACCTCTATCCGGTGGTGTTGCAACACCTGCCGTTGGCCGAGGCTTTCGCGTTGCTGGTGGAGCAGTGGCAAGGCCGACAGGGTGTCGATTGTCAGTTGCGCGTCAGCGCTTCGTTGCCGCCATTGTCTGCGCCGGACAAGACCCATCTCTACCGCCTGTTGCAGGAAGCCTTGACCAACGTCGCTCGCCACGCCGATGCAAGCCAGGTGCGGGTTCGCCTGCAACACTGCGGCGGCCACTTGCGCTTATTGATTCGTGACAACGGATGCGGTGCCCTCCAGCCACAGCGGCCGGGTGTCGGTTTGTATTCGATGTTCGAGCGCGCCCGCAGTCTGGGCGGTGAGTTACGCATCATCAGCCACCCCGGCGCCGGTTGGGCGCTGGCCTTGAGCATGCCTTTGGAGGCGTCATGAATATTCTGCTGGTGGATGACCATGCGGTGGTCCGTCAGGGCTATGCGAGTTTGTTGCGCGCGTTGCTGCCAGCGATGGAAGTGCGTGAAGCCGCGACGGGTGAAGAAGCGCTGATCAGGGTTCAGGAGGCCGTGCCAAATCTGGTGATCATGGATTTCGGCCTGCCGGGGATCAGCGGGCTGGAAACCACGCGCCGGTTGCGACAGCGTCTGCCACAACTGCGCGTGCTGTTTTTCAGCATGCACGATGAGCTGCCGCTGGTGCGCCAGGCACTGGAGGCGGGCGCTTCGGGTTACCTGACCAAAAGCTCGGCGCCCGAAGTGCTGATCGAGGCGGTGCGGCGGATTCTCGCGGGCCACGCCTACATCGAACAGCCCCTGGCCACTCAACTGGCGTGTCACCCGCAACAGGACGCCAGCGACCCGCGTTTGCAGAGCATGACCCAGCGCGAACTGGAGATTTTCGTGATGCTCGCCAAAGGCACCCCGGCCCGTGTGATTGCCGAACAGCTGAGCATCAGCAGCAAGACCGTCTCCAATCACCTGACGTTACTCAAGAGCAAATTGCAGGTGAGCTCCCATGCCGAGCTGGTGCATCTGGGGATTGATATGGGGGTGGTGCGCAAGGCGGGGTGATCGAATTTACACACCACCCCTGTAGGAGCCGGCTTGCTGGCGATAGCGGTGGGGCAGGCACCATTGATGTCGACTGATCCACCG